>JAHDIP010000294.1 GCA_020630735.1 Saprospiraceae bacterium
TTTTTTACCACACTACGTTAAAAAGCCTCTTGGTTTTGCTTGATGGTTGCATCTGATGCAAGCGTGTCCAACTGCATCTCCTACGTTTTTTGCCTTGTTTGGTGAAAAAACATTTAGTAATGGGTGAATAATAAGTTCCCGATTTGGAGATAGAAATTTTGTTAAACATACCTTTTTCAAGCACCAAAGCAATATAAATTATTTTTTATTAAATGATTTTCTTATTGACATCCATAAGAATAGATTGTTATGTATTTTATCAACTACAAAATATACTTTTATGAAAATTAATTTATAATCATCCAAAGCAAAACAATTTGATCTTCAATGTAGTAGGCTACGAATATAATTTTTGAATAAGTTAAATCAATCTGTTACATTTACATTTTTAAAACTACTCGACTAAAAAGTGTAACTAATGAAATATTTACTGCCTTTATTGTTTTTGCTGATTGGGTTTTATGCTTGTTCAGGTTCTAATAGTACTGAAGAAAATGGAGGATGGACAGAGCTTGTAATAAACGAACAAATTGAAGGATGCCTACGCAAAGCAAAACAAAGTTTTGAACGAAATCCAGAATATACAAAACGACTTTGTACCTGTACGGTCGATAAAACGAAAGCAAAAATGAGTTTCAAAGAATCTATGGCTTTGCTTAAAAAATCGAGAGAAGAACAAAATAGTGTTGTAAAACCAATCATCGAATCGTGTATCAGTGACTTGCAAGGTGAATTTTAATTTTGAACAACTTTGACTAAACAAACTTTAGAAATTTTATACCAAGATGACTATCTTGTTGCAATCAATAAACCACATGGTTTGCTGGTACATAAAACCAATATTGCTACAGATGCTACAGAATTCGCTGTTCAGCTTGTACGTGATCAAATAGGAAAATATGTATTTCCGATTCATCGTTTAGACCGAAAAACGTCAGGTGTTTTATTGTTTGCGCTTGATGCAGAAACCAATAAAAGTGTTCAAAAGCAATTTTTAGATCATACTGTCCGAAAACGATATTTAGCAATAGTAAGAGGTTATTTTCCAGATTCCATTGAAGTCGATTATGCACTAACGAATGATAGAAATAAAACTCAAGAAGCACAAACGCATTTTAGGTTACTTACAAAAGTAGAGATCAATGTGCCCTTAGGTAAACACCAAACGTCTCGGTATTCATTAATCGAAGCGATGCCTAAAACAGGAAGAATGCACCAAATCCGAAAGCACTGCAATCATCTTCGGCATCCTATTATTGGAGATCGACCGCACGGTTGTAGTAAGCAAAATCGTTTGTTTTTACAAAAATGGAATCTGAGCAAGATGCTCTTACATGCTGCTGAATTGTTTTTAGAACATCCAATTTCGAAAGAAAAACTAATCATAGAGGCTCCTCTAAGTTCTGAATTCTTACGGATACAAAATGTTTTGAACCTATAAATGAAAATAAAATCAATAGAAGGGAACTTTTATTATCTGAGAAATGTATTACTGGTATTATTCAGAAAGCAAAATGGTTTTCGGACAGCCAAACGATTAAAACTACTGAAAATTAAACGTTAGCTACCCATGATGATCCGAAAACCGAATACCGGTAGGTATATTCAGCAAAGGAGGCCTGCTAATTTATATTAGTTTGATCTCATTAAAAAGATTATAATCATGAGAACTTTAATTACATATCATTTCATTGTCTTAAATCAGGGTAGCAAAAAGACTACACTGAACAATTGGATAGGTATGTATGGTGAAGTCTCTATGTAAGATATTTCAAAAAATCATATTAAAGCCTGTCCATTAACTTGGATGGGCTTTTTTATGCCCAGCCATGAATTAATTTTTACCAATTGAATTTTTAAAATTATAACCAATAATGGCGAAATTAAAATTACGAGCTAAAGATTTAAAAAAGCTCGGATATCCTAGCGGTAAAGGTATGGCAATGGCGATAAACATGATGCTGAAACATTATCGCAAAAATGGAAAAACACAAGTACTCGATATATTAGGAAAAGTAAGGGCTAATCCTTCGGAATATGAATCACATGAAATTTTAGGACGCATTGTAGAGGCAATGAGAGAATCTGACGATTTTGATAAAGAAGAGATTCCACTAGAAGCGGAAGTGAAAGCTTATAAAGTTTATGGGAAACAGCATATAGATGATTCGGCTTTTAGCCAGATGGAAACGGCAATGCGTCTTCCTATAACTGTAGGAGGAGCTTTGATGCCTGATGCACATCACGGTTACGGGCTACCAATAGGCGGTGTGTTGGCAACTGATAATGCAGTGATTCCTTACGGGGTAGGAATGGACATAGGCTGTCGAATGTGCTTGACTGTTTATGATTTAAATCCTTCATATATCGAACAGAATAGTTATTTGCTGAAAAATTATTTACAAGAGAATACTCGTTTTGGGAAGAAAATTTTTGATAATCCAATGGATAGCGAAGTGTTTAGTCGTTCAGAATTTAAAGAAATTCCATTTGTCAAAAAGCTAAAAGATAAGGCATATAAACAGATAGGAAGTTCTGGCTCTGGGAATCACTTTGTTGAGTTTGGAATTGTTGATATTACTGATGAAACCAATGCTTTGGGAGTTCCACGGGGAAAATATGTGGCGATTCTTTCGCATTCAGGTTCGAGAGGATTAGGAGCTTCGATAGCCCGAAACTACACTAGCATAGCAATGGATAAATGTCACCTTCCGAAAGAGGCAAAAAATTTAGCTTGGCTTAGCCTCGATTCTGAAGTAGGCATGGAATATTGGTTGGCGATGAATCTAGCAGGCGATTATGCATCTGCTTGTCATCATCATATCCACAAACGTCTAAGCCGTGCAATTGGAGAAGAACCACTAACCATGGTAGAAAACCATCATAACTTTGCTTGGAAAGAGAACCTAGCAGATGGACGCGAGGTAATTGTCCATCGAAAAGGTGCCACTCCTGCCGGTAAAGGTGTGCTTGGAATTATTCCTGGTTCAATGACTGCCCCAGGGTATATCGTGCAAGGAAGAGGAGAGGCTGTTTCATTAAATTCAGCTTCGCATGGTGCTGGTCGAGCAATGTCTCGTCGAAAGGCTACTCAATCTTTTACCAATAAAGAGTTTAGAAAGTATGTAAAAAAGATGGGAGTGAGCTTGATCGGTGCTGGACTAGACGAGTCTCCAATGGCCTACAAAAATATTGATGAAGTGATGAAAGCACAGCAAGACTTGGTCAATGTATTAGGTTCTTTTTTACCAAAAATTGTACGAATGGATCGAGCGAGATAAGCAAACAAAATATAACGGTAGCCATTACTTTTGGTTGCCGTTTTTATTTTTATAAAACTTCAAATGTTTTCTAATTTCAAAGAAAAACTACAAGGCAATAAACCAATTTATTGCGATCCAAAAACGATGTTCAGCAGCTTCGGAGAGAAAAGAATTAATTCTATAATCGAAGCCTAATTCCAGTTTGTTATTGTCAGAATATTTATAACCAAGCAAAGGGACAAGACGGATTTCTAAATCGTAATCTTTCTTTTGAAAAGCATTTAAATATTCATGATTGATTTTTAAATAAAATTCTTTTTCATCTAAGGTTAAACCATTAAGTGGAAATTCACTAGCAAGTCGATAACGTAACCGATATTTAGGCTTTTTTTCGTTTTCGAAAGTTTGGTCTGCAGAGATACGATGAGCCAAACGAAAGCTATTATATTTTCGAACAATCGTAAACTGTTGTATCAATCGTTGAATGATTTTATCTTCTTTGAATCGAATAAAATAGCCGCCTGCCACTTTATTATTTAAGCCCACTTTTTTGGAAGACATCAAAGCAAAGTCACTCAAACCATAATCGTAGTTTAATTCATTTTGTGTATCCCATCTACCTTGTTTTAGCAAATGTCTAGATTGAAATTTTAGGTTTACTTTCCAATCTTTTTTTAATTTTTTACTAAAATTGATAGAAGGCAATAGTCCAAATTGATAAGCCCCTTGTGCTGTACCAAACGCTGTAAAAAACAGAAAAATAAAGAAAGTTAATACTCCTTTAGTTGCTATGTTTCGTGTTAGATTAAAACTCAAGATTGTCAGAATTATTTAGAATAATAGTTGCTTTAGAACGCATGATCCCTTCATTAGAAAAAAGATACTCTAGCAGTTTGTATTCATTATTGGTTTTGGCTTTCAGTACGATCTCGTAATTAATTACTACAGCATCACTAGGCGTTTTTTTTACTGCATCGATGAGCAGAGCTTCGTCGCCAGTATACTGAATTTGTATTTTTCTGATTTTATGTTTCTGGTGAGCGGTAGAAAGATAAGCGGTTATTTTATTTTGAGTATCAGTGGGCAGCTCTTTCCATTTTATATTGATTTCTATATCTTCTATTTGCCCTAATGAGTCAAATTCAATGCTATACTTTTTTCTATTCGATTTGGTTTTGGCTTCTACAGTGGTACTCGTTAATCCGATCTCTTTGTACCACTTTATTTTTTTTGAAAACGATAAAGCATTAATAAAATCTAATGCTTTTTGTGGAACATCTTTTTCTTTTATCCGAAATTCCCGTTCTAGTTTTTCTTGCCCTAATGCAGAAGTAGATATCATTATAGCAAGGACCAGGACAACGTATTGTTTAACAAGATTAGCATTCATATTTGCAATTATTAGAATAAAACCTACTAACTAAAAAGGAGGCTGTATCAAAATATACAGCCTCCTTTTTATACCTATTGTTTTTGTTTTAGAAAGCACAATCTGTTGGTAAAGGCGCTTCAGAAACCAAAGCCGCTGCATAGTTGACGCTTAAAGAATCTTGTGCAAACCCATCACTAATACTACCACTGAAAACTTGACTACCATAACCCAAATTATTCATATGCGCTCGGACATAAACAAAATCTTCAGATCCTATATTTACAGAACCACCGCTTCTTGTAAACGGTTGTTCGTCAACATGGCTGTGCCCTAATATTCTTCTGTAAATAAGTGTGCTATCAGGCGTGAAAACTTCCCACCAATCGGCATATTGATCGCAGCCTGTATCAGGACTTTCTATCGTTACCGAAAAGGTATAGTTGTTTGCATCTCCACTATAATCTATAGCTGTTATTTTCGCTCCATCTTCAACAATGACTTCAGTAGGATCAGTATTTTCAAGATCTGCATCAGTCGAATTGCAAGAAAAGGCAATCAAAATTAAGAACAAATTAAAAAGCATTAAAAGATACTTTAGCATTGATTATTTATTTTCAGCTTCCATCGCATCAACTGCCCACTTATCACGATCATCAGGAATTTGCCAAACAGCGCCTGTATTTTCAATGGCATTAAACATAGGCACCCAATCAGATGGACCTGCGGACTCAGTCAAAATTTCGTAACGACGCATACGTAAGATAACATCTAATGGACTGATCAAAACAGGACAGGCTTCTACGCAAGCATTACAAGTGGTACAAGCGTGCAATTCTTCTCTAGAAATATAATCGAATAAAGATTTACCATCATCATAATTTTCAGGTGTCAATTCATGTGCTTCGTTTCTCAACTCTTCTTTCACCCATTTGAAATGACCGCTATCAAGATTAGTTCCGATTTCTTCAGCACGATCTCTGACGTCCATCATTATTTTTCGAGGCGATAATTTTTTACCAGTGATATTGGCAGGACAAACAGAAGAACATCGACCACATTCGGTACAAGTGTAAGCTTCCATTATATTTTTCCAACTCAAGGTCATGACATCATTTGCACCAAATTCTGGTAAATCTGCATCCATTGGAGCATTAGGATCTTCTTCGATCAAACCCATCATAGATTTTACTTCATTCATTACCTCAGGCATATTCACCATTTGACCATTCGGCTCAAGGCGAGAGTAATAGGTGTTCGGAAAAGCAAAAAGGATATGTAAATGCTTCGAAGAAGGTAAATAGTTGATAAACAAAAATACAGTCAAAATATGCATCCACCATCCAAAACGTTCTATAATTACCAAAAAGCCATCATGTAGTCCTCCAAATAATAATGGACCAAGCCATCCTGTGATTGCAAAAAAGCCTGTATCATGATAGTGTTTTGGATCGATATCTTGCAAAACAACATCAGCACCATTCATACAGATAATACCAGTGATTAATGCTAGTTCTCCAAATAAGATTAAATTTGCATCAAGTTTTGGCCACATAGTCATCTCATCCATATGGAAACGTGGAATTTTTAGTAAATTACGACGAGCTAAAAAGGCGATAGTTCCAATAAGGGCAAGAACCGTCAGAATTTCAATAAAACTGATAATAGCGGTATACATCCAACCCAAATAAGGTAAAAAGAACCGATGTGTGCCGAAAAAACCATCGATGAATATCTCTATCAATTCGATTTGAGTGATGACAAATGCAGCATAAATAAAAAAGTGCAACACCGCAGGAATCATGCGTTTAAACATTTTCTTCTGTCCAAAAGCTACTAAGAGCATATTTTTCCAGCGTTGTCCTTCATTATCAGAAAAGTCTTCATCTTTGCCGAGAAGTATATTTCTTCTGATACGCATAAACTGCTTGTATGCCACCCAAAAGGTGATCAATGTTACTAATGCAAAAAATATCTGTTCCATGTATAGTTGGTTAATTTTTGCTAAAAATACAATCTAATAAAGATTTATGAAAGAATGCTTCTAAAAATTCTTAATTAATACTCATTTTAAATAAATTTGGCTCTTAGTAACGGCCGAAAAATAAGTTCCGTATTTTGGCTATAGAATTTTTGAGTTTAGACGAGAAGAAAAACGCAGTAATAGCCTAGCTATTACGAGTATTTTCGACGATGTATTAACTCTAAAATGCCAGCCACAAATCGGGAAGTTATTATTTGACCGTTACT
>JAHDIP010000295.1 GCA_020630735.1 Saprospiraceae bacterium
AAAACGAATCATTCTTTTAGCATCGTGCAAAAGGTGCTGTTAGAAACAGCGAAATTGTCAAGCGTAGTTGCAAACTACGCTTAGCAGATTGGGAATACTGATCGGATCACTCTAGTGAATCGGTCAGAAAAACAGTAGGATTTATTATTGACTTGGTCAATCGAAGCTATGAGTATCTCCAGCGATTATTTTTGACAAAAAAACTTTTAAACCAATGAAAGGCTACACCCTAATTATCATTTTATTTTTAAAGATTGGGCTCTGCCTTTCTTGTAAAACAATTTCAAAAAAAGAATTAGTAAAAAAACAAGATTTAATTCTTGAAGGAAAAATTATCCATAATAAAACGAATGAATATTCTTTAAATACTGACTTCGTTTGCTCCGCAGATGCACATATCATTATGAGAATAAATTATGTTGAAATGATGGATGCTCCAAGTGTACTTGTGTTTGAAAAAGATTTTAAAGATATAAAAACGCTGCCTTATCATTATAAAATTTATGGCAAGGAAAACGAATTTTATAATCAAGAAGGACATGGCAGCTATTCGATAAGTGTTGAAGTAATTAACGGAGCTGGTAATGAAACCTATGTAGGAGATTTGATTAATGAATATTCAATTCAAGTGTATAATAAAATGCTTATTAGCCCACAAGGACCAGCAGGACCAAAAAAATATTTAGACATTGAAGTCTATGGATTGGAAGATTGTGATGCCGAAAATTCAGGAGGCTTTTGTACAAGTAAACACAGAAATTGAAAAATGATTTCTCAATTTAGATTTTGCTTAATTCTTCCCAAATGCGCACCATAGCGAGTGTATCGAGGTGACAGTATTTTAATAAGTCCTGGAAAGTCTTCTCCGCTTCTTCTGGCAACAAACGGCTATCGGTCATATGATGCCATTTGATAACAGCTGCCATACCATTCTGAATATCTAAATCTTGGTAGGTCAATTCTGGGCAAAGTACAGGCAATACTTTTTTGATCGAAGCAGAGCCTTTGAAGGTCGGGTGCTGGTATAAGCCATCCCAAAATATTTCCATTAGATCGTAAACTCGATCATTGACCGAAGTGAGGAAGGATTTGTATTGAGGAAAGAGTGCTGCCATTTCTTCATTACGGGGCTTCTCAAATTTTTCATTCCAAACAATCACTGTTCCTTCAGTAGGGTGGATATTTTTTTGTAAATCAGCGAGTAAATATTCGACTGATTCCGTTTTTGTTTTTAGCAAATATTCGTAGTGTTTTAAAGGTGCATTTGGTTCTTCAATAACGTGTAAAGAATATTGAAAGACCATTTGATCATATGGCTGAAATCCTTTTTGCGGAGGCACTACATAAGAGAAGGTTTCGTAATCTAAAAAATATAGTGGGTACCTTAAGCTTTCTAAAACTTCCGCAATTTTTTCTTTTTCAATAATTGCTTTGTTTTGTTGAGCAATGTCTACTTGGATACGCTGCTTTTCGCTCAAGTCAAAATCGCTAGGAATATCTTGTACAGAATATATTCCTTGAGCAACTAAGGCTTCTAGTTTTGAGATATGGATTCGGCGAATATCGAAGATGCTATAAGTGGGCAAGGGTTGAGAGTAATGTTGTAGGTATAAACATTTCTTCTTGTTACTGCATTTTAAGTTGATGCCTTTTGGCAATTCTGATTTGTGTATAAATCCAAGTGCTAAATTGGCGTTCTTCTCTGTTTCTGTTAGTAAATCTTGCACCTCAGTCGTAACTTCTTCTGCAACAAAAAACTCATTCAAGTCTAATCTGTCTTTTGTTCGAAATTCTTTATTCAAATGCACAATAAAGGTATTACGAACTTGATAGCCTGCCGCTTCAAAAACCATTTGCTGAAAAGCGATATCATGATAATGCTCGTCTTTGATATGGGTTGATGCTTTTACCTCTAATAATGTACACTCCTTTTCGGTATGAAAAATAACGATGTCTGCAATGGCAACAAAGGCATCTTTTGTAGCTCTCTTTTGAAAAACCACTGATGGGAGTTTTATTTTTTGGTCGGCGATTATTGGTTCTTGCGTCAGCCATTCTTTTGCCAGTTTATCTACTAATTTTCCTTGTTCTACTTTGTGTTGTGCATCTATCGGGAATGGTGGTAAAAGTTCTTTCCTATTTTTGGATATCCACAATTCTTCTGGGCAATTGAGGAATTGGATGTAATCTGTTTTGGAAAGAGTGTGTTTGAGCATTATTCTTTTTTGAAACGTTGTAAAGTTGAATATATTTAGGCAAATTAAAGTTAATAGATACTCATCTTGGATAAATATTTTTCTACTAGACTAGGCAAAAAACACAGATGATGCCTAGCATCAGCGAGTATTTTTAACGACGTAAAGTGGAAAAAGATAACTTCAAGATGGGGAATTTATTATTTTAATTTGCCTTATGTTTTCTTTTAAACCATATAAGGCATAAAAGTAACATATAAGAATTACTATTTAATCGCCTTTGATTAAGTTTAATAATTCTTTGGCAGATAGTTTCGCACTTGTTTCTGTGCCTTCTAGTAGGCTATCTGCGAGGTCTCTTTTTTCGCCATGTAGTTTCACAATTTTTTCTTCGATGGTATTTTCGGTAACGAGACGGTAGATTGTCACAGGTCGTTTTTGACCGATTCGGTGTGCTCGATCACTCGCTTGATCTTCGACAGCAGGATTCCACCAAGGGTCTAAATGTATAACATAATCTGCGGCCGTTAAGTTCAGTCCTGTACCGCCTGCTTTTAACGAAATTAAAAATAATTCTCCTTCACCTGCTTGGAAGGCATTGATCCGTTGTTCTCGTTTTTTCAAGGGCGTTTGACCATCTAAATACTGATAGGAAATGCCTTTGCTTTTCACCCATTCTTCTACTAATTTTAAGTGCTTGACAAACTGGCTAAAGATTAATGCTTTGTGTCCATTTGCAATTAACTCTTCAATTGTTGTGGCTAATAAATCTTGTTTAGAACTTGGGATTTTTGAATTCTTTACCACCAATTTTGGATTACAACAAGCTTGTCGCAAACGCATAAGTTCTGCCAAAATCTGGAATCGTTGTTTACCGCCTTCTTCTGTACCTTCAATACTCTCAATTGCTTTTTGCCGTAGGGCTTCATAAAAAGCACGTTCCTCATCTGAGAACTCTACGGTCAATGTGATTTCTGTTTTAGCTGGCAATTCATCTAAAACTTCTGATTTGTGCCGACGCAAAATAAAGGGTTGAATTAGTCGTCGTAATTGTTGGCTAACTTCTTTATTTTTTCCTTTCTCAATTGGGTATGCATAATTGGTATTGAATTTTTGTAAAGAACCTAATAGCCCTGGATTCAGAAAATTAAATAGGTTCCAAATTTCACCCAAATGATTTTCGATTGGCGTACCTGTTGTGGCTATTTTAAAATCCGCTTTTAGATTCATTGCCGTTTTCGAACGTTTTGTTGCCCGGTTTTTAATCGCTTGCGCTTCGTCCAAAATAATAGTTGCAAATTCGTGGCTCGTAAGCAACTCCTCTTCGCTCTGCATCAAACCATAACTACAAACAAGTAGATCGAATGGCTTTAAGTTTTCGACAATTTCTTTTCGATCGCCAGCACCAAAAAGAATAGCGTTTAAAGTAGGCGCAAATTTTCGAGCTTCACTCATCCAATTTCGGGCAACCGATGCAGGTGCTACTACAAGTGCTGCTCCTTTCTTAGCACGATTAACCAAAACTGCTAATCCTTGAATGGTTTTACCAAGCCCCATATCATCCGCCAAACAAGCACCTACCCCCCACTCTGCGAGTTGAGACAACCAACGATAGCCTTCCTGCTGATAGCTTCTTAATTCTGCTTTAAAAGTTGAAGGCACTTTAGGATTGACAGCACGTGCTTTTTTCAGGCGATTGACTTGGTCTTTCCACCCTGCATCTACTTTTAGATCATCTATTAAACCAGCAAAATCTTCTAAGACAGGAGTTGCCAAAGGATGGAACTTCATGTCTTTTTTATTTTTGGTTAACAAGGAATTCAGCTCTTTTAGTTTACGTTGTAGTTGTTCCGTAATTGCTAAAAATTTGCCTTCGCTCAGTTCAATGTATCGGCTATCATTATCTAATGAATCGAGTAGTTGACGAAAGTCAAGTACTTTTTTACCATCCACTTTTGTTTTGCCAGTGATGCCAAACCAATCATTATCTTTTTCGATACTAAGCGAAAGACTATCGAAATCGACTTCGCCAACAATACGCAATTTTTCGCCTTTCGGATGTTCAAGTATAATTTTTTTCTCTTTACGGAGCGGCTCTAATTCTAGCAATACATTTAAGCAATCTTCCAACTCATCAAAAGACCACTCTCCATTAAATGCTTCAACTTTTTTAAAACTTGGGCAAGCAGCTTCTACTTCTTCAGCATTTGTTTTTTCTAATTCTAAATTTCGTTTGGTTTGTTTTCGTTCGCCTCCTATTTCAGCCATCACATTTGTACGCCCACTTCCAGGTTTAAAATAAGGTGGATCACTTTTGAATGGTTTGACAAAAAACTCAATTTTAAATCCATCTCCTATCGGCAGTAAATGAACGCAGGTTCTCGCATCTGCTTTTACCTTCGGAATGTTTTTGGTGTTTTCACCAATGACAGACTGAACAGTTACTACTGATGCTACATTTTCGATGGCTTCTATTAATTGCTTTTTTGCTTTTCGAGGAACTTGCAGATTTCCTCCTTCGATCAAACGGTTGACTTCGTAAAGTGCATCGCTTATTTCCATTAAGGCATAACGGGTAGGTGTTTCTTTCACCAAATACTTCCCTGGGGTATCAAACTCTTCTGTGAATTTTAGTACGAAGCCATCGTCATTTTCTTCTACGGTCAGTTCAGGTGTTTTTTTTGTTAATTCGACAGATACGTTTGGTGCATCATTTAAAAACAAGAAAGGGTGATCTACTAAAGCAGGAACTGCCTTTTCGAAATTGATTTCGTAGTCAACTTTATTATAATAGCCCCAACCACCAGTATTATAGGCTTCGACTGCTTTTGCTACTTGTAAATCTTGAGGCATCATACATTTTACCCCTCCTTCTTTCAAGCGTTTTAAGGCTATATTTCTACCCTTACTCCATGCACCACTTTTGTTGAGGCTTTGCTCTTTTGGTTGTAAAAACTTTTCTTCAAAATCTACTAACCAAATGAGGCGAGTTTGTTTGCCTTCTACTTTTTTTCTTCCTTTTTTATTGATCTGTAAAAGCCCTTGCAAGGAACGTTCCCATTTACTTTGCACAACGACTAATGGAAGAATACTTTTTAATTGTAATTCTTTTTCTTGCTCCGACCATATTTTTTCGTAGCGTTTCTTCAGGTTATCTGTTTTTGACAGTTTTGATAGTACACCAGCCAATTCCATTTTTATCCAATGATAATTATTTCTATCTGCTAGGCTATAGTATTTTTCTATTGCAGCTATTTCTTGATTTGCTAATCCTTCTTGATTCCAATATTTTGAAAGACCATAAAACAACCAATCCAATCCTGTTTCAGGCACTTCTTGTTCTAAGCCATCTAGTCTATTTTGCTGAAAGAGTGCTACTCGATGTAGACAAGTCATAATAATATAAAACGGAGATTCTTCGGCTGCTTTAAAAAAAGTATTTAACGCTTGTACTTCTTCGGTTCCTTTAAAACTTAATAAGGTTAAACAATAAAAGATACCTTCGATTCCTAAAAATTGGAATTTTTTATCTCCTGTTTCTTTTCGTGCTAATCGAATAGCCACCTTATACTCTAACAAGGCCTTTTTATAATCGCCTTTCATAAATTCAATCATAGCCTTTCTGACATAAAAATCAGAAGAATCATCACTATTTGACAGAAGACGTTCTGACTTTTCGAGGGCACCAAGAAATAGATATCCAGAATTTAGAAACGGAGTAAAACTACTACGTTCTTCCCCTCCAATATTTACTTTTCCTTCAATAAAACTTATAAATGCATCTATTGGCTTGAGTTTATTGATGTGCTCAAATAACAGAAAGCTGATCGCACTTGTTTGCACAGTAGGCGAAAACAAATCAAATGATTCTGGATCAAAAGGCAAAAAGAAATTTTCGTAAAAAGAAGAGTTGTTCCATTCTCGACCGTAGTAGCGTTGAATATCTTGCATGATCGTGTTGAAGGTTTCGGAGTCGTCTTGATACAAAGACAGTCGTAATTCTCGGAGGCAAACATCAAAACTACGGGGTCGGAGCCAATCTTTGGCAGGCATTATTTGTCGAATGCGTTCCACAAAAAAATCAAAGCGGTCATCTGTTACAGCAATACGCATAATCATTTCTTCGTATGCTTTTTGGCAAGTCATTCTTGACTTTTCATCTAGCTCTATCCATTTTAAGCTCGACAGCATATTTTTATACTCCTTGACAACAATCGTAGTATATACCCTTCTGTTTTTTGTTAACCCACTACGATTAAGCAACGTTTTCATATTGGTAGAGCTTATTGGCTCATAAGCGATAGATAATATCTTAAGAAAGTCTTGTTCCGTACTATCAAGATTTTCAAACTGTTTTTTAAACGTCTCTAAATTCATTCTTTACGCTATTTTGTTGATGTTTCTCATTGGGTAGTTTACTTCCCTAATTGATTAGCTGCGCAAAGATAACGTAAAGTAGACTGTTAATTCAATTTCTAAAAAAAAAATCCACTTGTAAATACAAGTGGATTTTTAAGAACATTTATTAAAATAGATATTAGTTAATTCAAAGTACTGTTTGTATTAATTAATCATTTGGATTGATAGTAATTTGCATTGGTTCACAAATAACCTTACAATCAACTTGTATTAAAAAATCTTCAACTTCGCCTGAATTCACTAAGCCATTTGGCGTCATATTATC
>JAHDIP010000032.1:0-23338 GCA_020630735.1 Saprospiraceae bacterium
AATTTGGGTATTATTAATGAGATGTAATTTGTAATACTTACTTATTTAGAACGATTTTTTTAGTTAAATTGTGATTGCCAGATTGTAAGTTAACAAAATATACACCATTCTCCAAATTAGATAAATCAAATTCGTAATGACCATTAACGGATGTGGATGAGGTATTATGAAGTACTGTTTGACCCAAATAGTTTTGAATGCTAATTTGGTAATCAATCTTTTCTGGATTATCAATTTGTAAATGTACAACTCCTGAAGTAGGATTTGGAAAAAGAGTAGCATTAACCTTATTGAATAAAGTAGCTGTACTCGTTAAATCTCCTTCGACTAATTCTAAACGAGGTCCTTCAAGAACAGAGCGCATAATGCCGATTTGTTCCAAAGTAAACATATTCATACAAGAGTCAGCTGCATAGTCCATATAGTTTTCGATCATATCAGGATATTCGATTTGCCCTGTATCTGTACACGTATTTTTTGTCCAATCACAAACTTGTTGAGCATTGTCAGCAGCATTAGGAGTATCTGTTAAGCCATCATCCATGGTACAATCTCCATCACCCCAAATATGACGTAAGCCTAAAAAGTGACCTACTTCATGTGTCGTTGTTCGACCTCTATTAAGAATAGATAATACATCAACAGCATTTGGATTATTACGACCAAAAGCTTGATATTGAATAACTACACCTTCGTCTCCAGCAGTAGGAGCATTTGATCCATCAGGCCAACCAGGTAAATCCGCAGGAGGATAAGCAAAACCTAAGATAGCAGGAGCGCCTAAGATAGACATATCACAAACCCAAATATTAAGATAGTTAGCTGTATCCCAAGCATCGACTCCGCCTGTATCTGCATGTTTAACACCATTATCAAAAGGAGTGAGAGAGAAACCTAAAAACCCAGGTGTTCCCATAGTACGGGTAATTCCTGTAGTAGGATTTCCATCTGGGTCAATTTCTGCTAAATAAAATTCAATCATAGCATCACCAGCTACAGAAAGGAATTCATCACGGGTATTGACAGCATCAGCATTGAGTCTGCGGTAATCTTCATTTAATACATCAATTTGAGAATAAACAAGACTATCTGCCAAGTTATCATCAGTTCCTAAATATACGATATGAACGACTACAGGTATTCGATAAACCACATCATCTCGATTAGTAGCCGAAGCTGCTTTCTTTTTCGCATCTTCATAGACTTGATTGACTTGGTCTATGTAACCGGGGTATAAGTTGTTTCGATGTTCGATAGCTTCTACAGTATGACATCTATTAATTTCTGTTTGGGTAAAGCCAAATGTTCCTAATAGTAAAAATGAGAAGAGGTAAAGGTATTTTTGCATGAGTTAAAGATGTTGAAATATGATTTTGAATTTTGTTAAACAAAAATACTACAAAAGATTGAGAAAAGTTCATTTTGAATAGAATAGTCATGAAAATACAAAATGTTAAAAAACGACTAATTCATCGACAAAAAGCCAAGCTTCATGCCCAGCACCTTGTTTGCCATCTGCAATAATACCATGGGGAATTGCTTTAATTTTTAAGAAACGTGTTGTCGTGTTTTTTAAATTAATTTCTAGTTCTTTTACTTTTTTATTGCTAGTAATATCTTTTATACTAGTAATCGGTGTAAATTTTTGTCCATCTTCAGACCCAGCAATTTCTACTTTTTTGGGTAAGTAAATCCATTGTCCATTTCCATTAAAAAAACGCATGGTTGCTGTAGTTAATTTTTCCTTTTTTTGGAGATCAATTATAGCTTCAAAATCTTCTCCCCAAAAGCCTAACCATTCTTTATCACCATATCGATCGTTACTTCCTTTAACGCCATTGATAAGAGCAGTTTTTCCTCCAATGTCATAGCTACTATGTGGTGGATTCGTTAAACTAATTTTTTTTCCTGCGGCCTTATGAACGATAATTTGTTGAGTTGTTAAACGACCTACTTGTTCTCCATTTTTAAATGATGCCACTCGTAAGGTTGTATTTTTTTCGATAGGAATCGATGTGGTATATAGAATACTATTTGTAGTGGGTTTTGTATTATCTGTAGTATAATAAATTTGTAAAGAGCTATCAAGGCTAATACAAGAAGCTAAAAGTTCATTGGTTTTAGGTGAAGCTTTTATATCAATATTGACATCGAAAATATGATTTGCAACATTTACTTCAAGTGCTTGAAGTCGCTTCATATGGGCTTGCAAACGTTTGACGAAATTAGCGTAAGACCGTTTTTCTTTTGGCGACCAAACAACTTCTGCCAAGGCGCTCGCTCTTGGAAAAGCCATGTATTCTACTTGCTGTGTAGTTGGCATGTATTCTGTCCAAACATTTCCTTGTGCTCCTAAAATATGTTTAGCTTTATCGGTATTTAATTCTTCAGGAATAGGTTCAAAAGCATATACTTTTTTTAAAGGTAAAAAACCTCCAATAGCCAAAGGCTCATCTGCGGATTGAGATTGATAGTAGTCAAAGTAGCAATGCGATGTCGGCGACATTACAACGTCATGCCCTTCATTAGCAGCTTTGATGCCTCCTTCCATTCCACGCCAAGACATGACTGCTGCTTCGGGTGCAAGACCACCTTCTAGTATTTCATCCCATCCTATAATTTTTCGATTTTTGGATAAGACAAAACGTTCAATGCGTTTGATAAAATAACTTTGTAATTCGTGTTCGTCTTTAAGTTTTTCTTTTTTCATTAATTGCTGACAAAAAGAACTTTCCTTCCATTTTATTTTAGGACATTCATCGCCACCGATATGAATATAGGTTGACGGGAATAAGTCAATCACTTCTGATAGTACATTTTCTAAAAATTCAAAAGTTGTTTCGGTAGGGCAGTAGACATTATCAAAAACACCCCACTTCGTAGCTGCTTCAAATGGTCCTGATGTACAAGCTAATTCTGGATAAGCGGCTAAGGCAGCTTGCGAATGACCAGGCAATTCGATCTCGGGAATGATCGTGATAAAACGATCTTGTGCGTATGCAACGATATCTTTGATTTCCTCTTGAGTGTAAAATCCACCATAGCGTTTTCCATCAAATTGATGAGGTTGATCATTATAATGACCAATAAGTGTTTCTTTTCTATAAGCTGCAATTTCTTGAAGCTTTGGATATTTTTTTATTTCAATGCGCCAGCCTTGGTCTTCAGTCAGATGCCAATGAAAGCGATTCATTTTGTGTAGGGCTAATAGGTCAATATATTTTTTGATAAAATCTGTCGGAAAAAAATGACGCCCCACATCTAAATGCATTCCACGATATGGGAAACGTGGTTCGTCTTTGATTGATACACAAGGAATGATTATTTTATTAGGATCAACTGATGTTGGAACTAATTGCAGAAGGCTTTGAATACCATAAAATAAACCTTGAGCTGTCTTTGCCCTTATACTAACATCGTAAATGGAAATCTCTAATTCATACCCTTCGTCGGATTGAATCGTCGGATCGAGTTCTAATGAGATTGCATCTTTCGATTTTTCGCTTTTACTAATATCAGGTTTTATATTAACTGCTTTAGTTAAAGCATCGGCTAGATAATTTGCCGTTTTAATAATTGTTTCATTTTCTTCATTAATTAGTATTCTAGTATCACTGTCTATTTTAAACTGTCCTTTTATGGGAGTCAACTTTGCAGGTAATGGGATAATAGGATACTCATTGGGACGATTATCTTTTACTTCGTTTGGCTGACATTGTAAGCAAAAAATACTAAGAACTAGAAGTAGAAGGAGTTGGTTTGTTTGTTGCATAAATTATAATTTTCAATAAATCTAAAAAAAAAATACTATATGGACAGCGTTTTTTTTATGACAGGCGTTTTCTTGATGTAACCGATTAATGAGAAAATTTTAAAAACATACTAATGAGAATGATAATCCCTATAGACCAACATCTATTCTATACTCATTTACCAAATAAGTTCAATTATAATTCGAAGCACTTATAATTATTAACTCAGACTCATGAGTTGTAACACTCCTCAACTCAATTAAATACACTTTTGAACACTATTGACTTTCAAGAAGTCAACTTATGATATAGCTTGTACTATATAAATACTGTTATGTCCCATAACTAAAAAGTGATTTGATAGTAGTAGTAATAAGTTCCCAAAAACAGCCCCTTGCTTCGGTGGGGTAAGGGGTTTTTAGAAGATACCAATTTCTGTTACAAGAAATAAAGATATAGCTTAGGATAGCTTTAGTGTAGAGTTAGTTTTCGTGACGACTTCTCCTGGTTTTACTGGGAGAAGTTTTTTTTTGACTGTCACAAACACAAAGTTAAATATAGAATAGTGCTAAATGAACCACGAAAAGCGCAGAAGTGTTTTTTAGTGACAAGAAAAACATACGTTTTAAAAACGAGAAAATATTGTTATTTGATAGAGTGTAAGAAAAGAATATTTGTTATCGGTTCTCTGTCTTTGACTTATATATTCATATGAAATAAAACAATGTATTGGGACGAAAATAAATTTTTCATTTCGATCATTTTTATGACATATTGGTATCTTTTTTGCAATTCAATCAAGTAAAAACACACCTACCATTATACTCTTCCTTTTTTGATCTCTACCTTTTTACAGATACGCATATAGCGTTGTCCTGTACAAAATCGACAATTATTTTTTTAAATAACAACAACACATTTTATAATCCAATAAGATAACATGAAGATAAAATTACTCACAATTACCTCTATTTCTAAAAAAATGTATACACTTATAGCTGCTGTTATGCTATTTAGTGTAAGTGCATTTGCTCAAGGGCAATGCGTTCAATCTCCTAGCACAAGTGGAGATGACTTATTTGAATTTGTAGATGTAGTCTATGATTACCCAAGTGCAGGGCAGTCCACATGGTATTATTCTGTTACATCTGGTACAGCTCCGGCTATTAGCCACGTTACTCTAAAAATGAATCTATCTTGCTTAGATATTGTTGATATGGGGACATGGGGGTCTTCTATTACCGATCTTTCATCTGGGAACGGAAAGCCTAAAATTGGTAGAGATCCTAAAACAGGCGTAAAAGGATTAAAATTTGACAAAGAATTTAATGAAGGTGCTTCTCGAAATTATTACTTTACACTAGATCAAAATTATGCGGTAGAGTATCAGACCTTGATATACTCAAAAGCAGGTACCCAAATAGATGAAACAGAAATTTGTGGACCATCTACAACTTGTGCACTTTATGTAGGTTGTGATAATTTTTCTGTACAAGCTAATGGAGGTACAATCTCTTGTGCTGAGTTGTCAGTTTCATTAGACGTTACTTCACTTCCAAATGCTTCTTACGCTTGGTCAGGACCAGATGGTTTTACTTCTAACGAAGAAAATCCTGAGGTAGTAGTAGCAGGAACATATACTGTAGATGTAGTTTCTGCAGATGGATGTGAAGCTTCTGCTGAAGCTACAGTTTCACGTGACGATGCAAGTGTGGTGATTAATTTAGAAGTAGATGCACAACTTGATTGTAATAATGATGAAGTAACGATTACTGCAGAGTTTTCTAATGATAATATTGCGATGCTTTACTGGAATGGTCCAGATAATTACGAGTCTGATGAACAAAATCTTGTTGTTGATCAGGCAGGTGTTTATGCAATTACAGTGGTAGGAAATAACGGTTGTATCTCTATTGCAGAGATTGCTGTTGAAGACAATCCAAATGATTTAGCTGTTGAAGCTGAAGGAGGTGCTATTGATTGTAACACGTCAACTATTCAAATAACAGCTACGCCTTCACAGGTAGATGTAAGCTATGCTTGGACTGGTCCTAATGGTTTTACATCAGATGTTCAAAATCCAGAAGTAAACGAAGGTGGTACTTATGAATTGGTTGTTACTTCTCCTGAAAATTGTACTGCTAATACTTCAGTTGAAGTAGTTGATAATGTTTCTATTCCTGAATTAGAAGTTTACATTGTAGATGACGCACAGCTAAGTTGTTTGACTCAAGAAGTTCAATTGGAAGTTGTTTCGAATGAAGAAGTGACTTATTTATGGACAGGACCAAATAACTTCACAGCCGATATTGCAAATCCTTCTACTAGAGAAGCGGGTACATATGTCGTTACTGTTGAGAATACCCACGGATGTACTATGACAGAGGAAATCGTTGTAGAACGTGTAGAATGTGGAAAAGTATGTACTAAAGTTTGGTATGATGATAATGGTAATGGTATCCAAGATAATACAGAGCAAGGTGTTGGAGGTGTTGTGGTTGCATTAGCTACTGCGGGACCAGATGGTGAATTTGGAACTGGAGATGAAGTGCCAGTAGAAGTACTTTCTACTTTAGGTGATGGTACGGTATGTTTTGATGATGTCGTACCTGGAGAATATAGCTTTTACTTTGTACCGAGTAGTTTGCCAGCTGGTTATACCTTTACGATTAAAGATGAAGGAGATGAAGATGCTGATAGCGATGTAAATGCGAATGGATTTACAGATTCATTCCTCGTTAATTTCAATGATATTATTGAAAGCGTAGATGCTGGGTTAACATTACCAAGTACGCAGTTTAGCTTATTTAATTTTGAAGTGAAAATAGGAAATACCGATAATTCATTGCTTTCTTGGGAGACAAGTGGTGAGCCTGAAAATGTTTACTTCGAAGTAGAACGTTCTAATGATGGTGTTGATTTTCAAGTTATCGGAACTGTCATTGGTACAGGAGAAGCTTTTTATCCATTCGATGATCAGAATCCTGTATACGGAGATAATTACTATCGTATCAAAATAATTTTTGCAGACGGATCTTTTGAATACTCTGCTATCCAAGCTATTGCAGTTTCTTTTTTAAATGAAGGAAATGCACAAGTTAATAATAACTTAACTTATGATGTAGCCTACTTTAGACTAATTACTCCTTATGAAGTAGATGCTGAAGTAGATGTAGTAGATGAAACAGGATCAGTAATTTACAATTTGACCTTAGCGGCAGGTGCAACTGAGCTTAGAATAGATCTACAGGATGAAAAACAAGGCTACTATTTCGTTTACTTAACGATCAATAACGAAAGACAGCTAGTTGAGCGTATCTTAAAAGTTAATCCTTAATTTCAAAACAGTCTTTTAAAATAAATGAAAATGGCTATCGCTTTTTAGTGATAGCCATTCTCATTTTTAGTATACCTACTATTTATATACTGAAACCAGAGTGGTTTTGGCATTAAATTTTAGTCAATCCAAATTTATGCTTTTTCTCTTGCATTCTCTTTTTATATTTTTGACCTTAACTTTTCTAATGGCTAAAGTCGAGCTTAGTAACGAGAAAAAAATAACTTAACCGTTTCACCAATGATCTTTTATGACAAAACGACCAACTTATTCTTTGCTCGTTACAAAGAATCAAAGAGTAGCTACCAATGATGATCCTTAAACTGAATACTAGTAGGTATATAATTGTTTTTGATGCTTTTGTGGTGGTAAGATTTATCAAAAAATGATATTTGACCATTACATAACACTGCTTAATAAAAGAAGATTTTGTTAATTTTTTGTTAGGAATAAATTTATTTTCTTATATTTGCTACACAGCGCATTTAAATTAATTGGGTAAATCTTCGATATAAAATATACCAAATTAATTTAAAGCTCGTTATTTAATAAAGCTTGAAACTAAAATACATCCACTATCTTTTATTACAATTTAGTAATAACTTAAGTTCACGTAAATAACAAGGGTCACTTTTTTAATAATTCAAGTTGTGTATTTTGCGCTTAACAGATTCATATTCTGTTGAATGCATCTATTTATAAATACTAATTGCTTGGACAGAAATAAGTTACTGTTTTCAACGGTTTATCTTACACCAAAATATTAAAAAACTTTACAGACATATCTTTATGGTTAAGGATTTAGAAAAAATATTGCATTATGAAAATGCTGAAGTCATCGATTACTTTTTGAAACTTCATCCTACGTTTGAGGGAACTCGTGCTGATGCAGAATTGATTTTTAAAGATGTATTACGATTTCTATGGTTATATGGTACGATTGAAGAATATAAAATAGCAAATCCTGATAAAGAAGACTTTCCTGAATTAGGGATTTCTAAAAGTATGATCGTGATTGATAATATGTGGCATACTTTTATCCTATATACTCAATTCTATACAAATTTTTGTATTGAAAATTTCGGACAATATTTACATCATCCTGTCCCATTAAAAAGGTACTATCAAAATATTGAACAATTCGACAAGGAAACGGCATCGAATATTTTTATTACTGAATTGGTAGAAGGTGTCGTTGAACATTTAGGAGAAGAAGTAGCCATTCGGTGGTTTGATACTTATTTCAAGTTTTCTCCTAAAGATAAGACAAGTTCGGAACACCATGCCTCTATATAAAATAAGGAAGTAAACAATTTTTTAACCAAAAATAAATTATTATGAAAAACTCAAAATTAGAAATTAAAGACATCCAACAAAATTTGGATAAAAAACAACTGATTAACAAATTAGTAAGCCTTAATATCAAAGGTGGTGGTAATAACTGTCCTCCTCCTTTCGGAGAAAAATAGGCTTTTGTCCATGACAATTTTATATCCAGAGCTAATATAATTAGCTCTGGATAACGCTGTATTTTTTTAATTACTCCCCATCTTAAAGTCCAGTAAACCTCACCTAATTCATTCGATATCGTACATTTTGATAAGGATCAAAGTCTCTAAGATTCATCAGTATAGAACCATATTTTTTTGGGCAATATTATTGATACTATAAGTATCTTTTAGGTTTCTACTAGAAACATTAAAATTGTTGCTATACCTACGGATATTCGGTTATCGGATCATCATTTGCATCTTTTGATTGATTTTTAGGTGTTTTAATTGTTTGGCAATCCGAAAACCACTTTGGTTTCTGAATCGAAACAGCAATGTAATATCCTTAGAGCGTAAAATCTTGCTCAGATATTCTAGGAATTTCGAGTATATTTGGAAAAAAATGATACCCTAACAAATTAATATTATGGTTTTTAGATACATAAACTTATCTTTCGGAAAGATTAGTACAGATTTTGCTAGATACTAGAAAACTACTGTTATGAAGGTATTACAAATAACAGATTTACATATTGGAAGAGAAGGGGAAGATACTGGCGGAGTTGATGTCCGCAAAAATTTCTTATCCTTGTTAGATATCATATCTCATCAAGATATAGATCATGTCGTTGTAACAGGCGATCTTTGCTATGATAATGGTGAAGAAGAAATATATGATTGGATAAAAACCAAGCTAAATCAACTAAATATACCAGTAAATTATATTGCAGGAAATCACGACGATTCTATATTGATGGGAAATTGTCTGGGGATTAGTGATCAATTAATTGAAAATGAAATTTACTACCATAAAAGACTATGCAACCAAGATTGCTTGTTTTTAGACTCTGGAAAAGGTACACTTTCTGACAAGCAGTATGAATGGCTAGGCAAACAACTGCAAACGATTAATAAAGATGTGGTTATTTTTATCCACCATCCGCCGATGAAATGTGGTGTTCCATTTATGGATAACAAGTATGCCTTGCAAGATATGGAACGCTTACAAGAGGTACTTTTTGCATATCCGCATGCCATTTCAATTTATTGTGGTCACTATCATGTAGACAAAGTCATTCGGTATAAAAATATTACACTGCACATCACACCATCTACTTATTTTCAGATTGATCAAAGCGTTGAAGATTTCAAAATTGACCATCACCATATTGGTTTTCGGATTATAGATTTTGCTGATGAAAAATTAACATCAGAGGTACAATATTTTGTAGGACATAAATTGAAAGTAGAGTCAATTTAACGAATTTTCAAATCATTGGCATTGATCGAATAAGTCCATATACCATTTCCATTTCGTTTGAACAGCGCCAAGGTGCAGGCTCTATTATTGGCGGGACCAGAAATTTTTATCGAACCAAAATTATTTTTTTTATACAACGAAGTCTTCTTTTTATCACCTAACATTTTTACTTGATCGAACCGACTGTCATTATGGATGGGGACAAAAATATCTCTATAACTAGTTAGTGCAGAAACCGTAAATTCGTAGAGCGGATAGTTAAATTCAAAGGGCTCTTTTTGGGTGACTGTTTTTGGTATAGACTCAGCCATGGTCAATTCAGAATAATGAATATCGCCTGACAAAAAAACGATACCTTCTATTTGGTGTTTTTTTAGACGTTGCATAAAGTCTACATACTCATCAGGCATATCCGACATTTTGTTATCTAGTGCTATCGTATTAATGACAGGAATACCAGAAACGATAAATCGAAAATTGATAGCTGGATTTTTTTGCGAACGAACCAATTCTTGTTCCAGCCAATTTACCTGCTCTTCTCCAAGCCAAACTTTATCCGTAGCATAAGAACGCAAGTCGAGTAAAAAGAATTCGGCATCACCCCAAATATAAGAATAGTACATTTTATCTTCTGGGTATTGGTCATTCGGAAAAAAATGTTTGAACACACAAGAGGTCGATTCATGGATATGGGCATAGTTTGCATTCGTATTATTACATCCCAAATCATGATCATCAGGACAAGCATAGTTGGGAATAGCACTAGTGAATTGTCTTCTCTGTTTTTTAGTAAAATGTTTTTTGTAAGCCTTATATGTTTCAATATCCAACACATTTTCTTCGTGCCACTTCGCAATTTTTTTTGGTTCGTGTGGTAGTTTGTCTGGTAAGTAAACAGCATCGCCCATCCACAACATAAAGTCAATTGATTCTTTTTCAATCTTTTTATGCATACTCGTAAAAATCCGTTCACGAACTGGCGAACCAATTAAGGCGCAAGAACCTAATAGAAAACCAATCTCATCTTCTGGCTTGAAATGCTTAACTGGATTTTTGTGATAAATACGTTTTTCGATAGTTGTATCTTTTTCGAGCACCAAAGCATTTACACTATCTTGATCAGCAACTACCGAACCTAGTACCAATATGTTTTGATTTTGGGCATTTACTGATAGGCAACTAAATAAAAATAAAACGATTGTAAAAACAAAAGGACACCTCATGCTTAATTTTATAATTGAGTAATAAATGTAATGTATTATTTGGAAGATTGGGGTTCGAAGAAAACAAAGTTAGCTAAAGTATTGTCAATTTAACAATTACTAAGTTTTACGTTTTTTCATTTTCATT
The DNA here is from genome assembly GCA_020630735.1 of Saprospiraceae bacterium. Lineage (GTDB taxonomy): Bacteria > Bacteroidota > Bacteroidia > Chitinophagales > Saprospiraceae > JAHDIP01. Next base: position 11,191 of record JAHDIP010000032.1, read on the forward strand.
TTAACGTTCATTTAAATTGGGCGAAGCTTATACTTTCCCTATCTTAGCAGCAAATAATCTAATATGTATAAAATAATTTTACCGTTGATCTGTAGTGTTTTTATTTCTACTAATCTATTTGCACAGTTATTGAACGTTAGCCCAGCACAAAATGCGGTTTCCGTTGCTAGTTCAGAGACGATTATTATTGAGTTTAATGAAGCACTAACCTTTGATGCACTCAACTATGTAAAGGTTTTTGGTCGTTGGTCTGGGCCTGCTGAGTTAGGTCTTTCTTTATCTAACGATAATAAAACAATGGAATTGCTAACAGATGATTTTTTTGCAGGCGAAATGATTATGGTGTCCTTAGATCGTAATTTACCATTCGAAAATGGAACACAATTAGGAGTGCCATATACTTGGTACTTTTGGATGAAAACAGCTCCAGGTACATTAATTCAGACATTAGATGAAACCATCGAACTGAAAGTAGCAGGAGAAGATTGGTTGCAAACCTATGGTGCTTATGCTGGCGATTTAAACAATGATGGCTTCTCAGATTTGACTGCCGTCAATGAAAATACAGATGATCTTCGAATTTTATTAAATGATGGGCAAGGATATTATCCGAATATGGAAATCCAAACAATGGGTACGAGTACGCCTAGTCCGAATGAAGGAGCTGACTTTAATGGCGATGGTGAAATTGATCTTGCCGTTTGCACGGTTCATGATAATGAAATGAGGGTATTGCTTGGAAATGGCGATGGCTCTTTTTCAGCACCAACAACTTATCAAACAGGTAATAAAGCAAGAGGCTTGGGAATACTAGACAGCAATAGCGATGGCTATGATGATATCATTGTTGCCAATAGAGAATCGAGTAATCTTAGCCTTTTTGTGAATGATGGAAATGCAAACTTTACGACTCTAACCTTAGATCCTGATCCAAATGGCGATGGTGAATCTGGTTTGGCTGTAGCCGATGCAAATGGTGATGGCATACAAGATGTCTTCATTGGCTATTATACCAGCAATGAAGTAGGTATTTTTTTAGGAGACGGCAATAATGGATTTACGCTCTCTGATAAGGTAAGCGTAATCGGTCGTCCTTGGATGATTGCTACAGGTGATCTAAATGGCGATGGTCATGTCGATGTAGCTTCCGCAAATTCTACTCAACACAGAATGAGTATCATTTTTGGCGACGGACAAGGAGGACTTAGCGATGCTGTAGAATATGTTGAAGGGAATACAATCTTTCCTTTGGCAATTGACTTGGGCGATATTGATGGCGATGGCGATTTGGATATTGTAACAAGTAATTACGATTCGGGTACTTTTGGTGTTTGGGAAAATAATAGTGCAGGACAATTTACTTTAGTTGATTTACTGTTAGCTCCTGCTAATGCTTCTTGTGCTATTTTGCATGATCGAGATAATGATGGCGATTTAGATATCACTGCTACTGATGAAACTGATGATGTTATTTTACTTTTTGAAAATACAGTTGTTTTAAATGCTCCAAGCATTAAGGAAAATACATTTAATGTTATAGCAACACCGAATCCCTTTAAAGAAGAAACGGTCATTTCATATGAATTGAATAAAGCAGCATTTGTTAATCTTTCTATCTTTGATGCTTCAGGAAAAAAGCTCATCGAATTATTAAACGAAAAACAAGAAAGCGGTCAACATCAAGTCAGATGGAATGTGAAAGATGCTAATCATTCAACTATTGGAGCAGGTATTTATTTTTATACCATCAAAGTAGGAGAGAAAGAATACGTTGGGAAATTAATAAAGAGTTAATTGTTTAGTTAAGCCCAATTCGAATAAGGAATTTTGCTTGTTGGAGCCATTTAAGGGGGCGGTTAACAAGTCTACTTAGAAAGTAAGGAAAACATAGGGCGTATCTATCAGATACACTCTATGTTAAAATTAAATTTTATAAACATGAAAAACACCATTCTTCTTCTATTATGCCTAATGGTAGCAAGCCAAAGTATTGCACAAAACCCTTCTATTATTTCAACAGTAAACAGAGGAGAGGCAAATTTCAATCCTTTGCTCGAGCCCTTTTATCATGGTGTAGCTTCTGGTGATCCACTCTCAGATGCGGTTATCATCTGGACACGAATTACCTTGGATGATATTTCGGGAAATGTAGATGTGAACTGGAAAATTTGTACAGATACCGAGTTAAATAATATTGTGCAAGCTGGAGTGTTTAGTACTAATGAAGATCGTGATTATACCGTAAAAATAGATGTACAAGGTTTAGACCCAAACACGACGTACTATTACGGTTTTTCTTATGATGGAATGTCTTCCATGACTGGGCGTACTCGGACAGCTCCAGTTGGTGATATGGAGCGACTACGTTTTGGTGTGGTGACTTGTAGTAATTTTGGACAAGGATATTTTAGTGCTTATTCTCGGTTAGCTGATCGCAATGACTTGCATGCCGTAATCCATATGGGCGACTATTATTATGAATATGGTACATCGACCAATGCTATTCCTGGAAGAGAAGATTTGTGCCCAACCAATGAAATTTTAACCTTATCAGATTATCGTATTCGACATGGGTTTTACAAATTAGATTTTGACTTACGTCGAATCCACCAGCAACATCCGATGATTATCACTTGGGACGATCACGAAGTAGCGAATAATGCTTGGCTAGATGGTGCTGAAAATCACAATGCGGGTGAAGGTGATTACCAAGAGCGAAAAAGCGCTGCGATACAAGCTTATATGGAATGGCTTCCTATTCGGGAACAAGAAAATGATAACCAACGAGTGTATCGAAAATTTAGTTATAGCGATTTGGCAGATATCATCATGCTCGATACTCGACACGAGGGACGAGACGAACAACAGGCTTTAGAAGATAGTATCATTTGGACGGTTGAAGATCGAACAATTTTAGGACAAGAGCAATATGAATGGTTTTTAAATGAGTTAGAAACATCTACTGCGCAATGGAAAGTGGTCGGCAGTCAAGTATTGTTTACACCAGTGAGTACACTTGGTGCACTTGATAATATGGATGCTTGGGATGGTTATCCTGCTGAACGAAATCGAGTGGTCAACTTTATTGATAGCATGGAAATCGACAACATCGTTGTGATCACTGGCGATATTCATATTGCTTTGGCAGGTGATGTGGCGCTTGATCCGTTCGAGGAATACGATCCGATTACAGGGTCTGGTTATGATCCTGAAAATGGAGATGGTGCATGTGCTGTTGAAATGATTACCCCAAGTATCTCATCCAATAATTTAGATGATACTGATGTAGATTTGCCAATTCCAATTAGTGCTGTTCCTGCATTTGCCTTGAGTATAAATCCACATGGAAAATTTTTAAATGTGGTAGATCATGGCTACTTTATTTTGGATTTGGACAACGAACGTGCTCAAGGTGATTGGTATTGGTTGGATTCTAAACTGACACCTAATTCTGGAGAGTACCAAGAGCACACATGGTATACATTGGATGGCGAAAACTTTTTGCGAATAGATTCCATAGCGGCAACAGATATCGTTCCTGCTCCTGATCCTGCACCTGGAGAACCTACGGTGTCTATCGAGGAACTTAAAGAAAATTCAGGCTTTACTATATTAAGTGCTTTTCCGAATCCTACAAAAGACATTCACTTATTGAACTATGCTTTAGAGAAAACGCAACAAGTAAAAATTGATCTTTTAGACAGCTCTGGAAAGTTTATTAAAACGCTAAAAGAGGAGAAGCAAGTATCTGGGGTATATACTTTACAAATGAATGTAGAAAAATTGCCAGCGGCCAATTATATTTTACAAATTTATATTGGCAATCAACTTAAATCTTATAAAGTCAGTAAGTTATAAAAAATATGTCGAGTAAAAATTTGATAGAAGAGTGGAGAAATAGAAAAGAGCGTACCAAAAAGGAACATCAAAAGTTTCTTAAAAAACTCCGACAACAAAAAGGTAAACGCTTAGATGAATTAGCAGAAAAAACACACGAAGCTGTTTTTAAAAAAGTAGATTGCTTAGACTGTGCCAACTGTTGTACGAGTATACCACCCATCGTCAATAAAACAGATGCTACTCGAATAGCCAAAACCTTAGGCATGAAGTCAGCAGATTTTCAGCAACAATATTTATTGCAAGATGAAGATGGCGATTGGGTGATGAATAGTTCACCTTGTCCCTTTTTGCAAGAAGACCATAAATGTTTGATCTACGAAGACCGTCCAAGAGCATGCCGTCAGTACCCACATACCAATTACTATGAATTTTCAAAGCATCTCAACTTACATGCCCAAAACATCAGCTATTGTCCTGCTGTTTTTCATATTGTAGAACGACTTATGCGACAGGTGTAAATTCTCTAAAAAAGAAATTCCCTCCTTTTTATAAAATAAAGTGATTTTATTGTAGTTTTTAAGTGCTTCATTTTCAGTTGAATATGATGTGTCTTGAAATGAAAATAGTTCTTGTTGACAAAAAAATGGCGTAAGTGTCACAATTACTTCTTTTTAGGTGTATTACCTATGAAAGCGATTCGAATCGACAATAAAAACAATTTTGTAAACAATGTTTTAAATGTATTCATTTAGAACTTTAAATAACATTCAGCATGAACTTTAAATCCATATCATTTTTATTTTTCCTTCTTATTGGGCTATTGACATTCACTTCTTGTGAAAAAGAAAATATTGACAATTTAGTAAATGAAGAAGATGATACCACTTCAGAAGTAGTCGTATGTAATTTTTCTGGATCAATCTCACAAAGTGCGGAAGGAACCCTAATGGTCAATATTAGTGGAGGAACGGAACCATTTAATTATGAATGGTCTACGGATGAAACAACCAGTAGCATTACGGTTAATACCGATGGTACTTACTCCGTCACAGTTACTGATTCTGAAGGTTGTACTTTTTTAGCTGAAATTACGATATCAATTGATGATCCTTGTATGTCTTTTGCTATAGAAGTTGTAGAAGACCCAGTGGGTACCTTGACAGTTAGTGCCACAGGTGGAACAGCGCCTTATACATATCAATGGTCAACAGGTGAAACAACAAGCAGTATTACGGTTAACGCACCTGGTGACTATACGGTAGAAGTTATTGAGTCAAATGGTTGTACGATTTCTCAAGTTGTAACAGCATCAGGTGGAGGCAATAATCCTTGTGCAGGTCTTGAGCTTGAGGTTGTAGAAGATCCAATAGGAACTTTGACTGCTAGTGCTACTGGCGGAACAGCACCTTACGTTTACAATTGGTCAACAGGAGAGACGACGAGTAGCATTTCTGTAATTCCTGGTGAAACTTACACGGTTATTGCTACAGATAATAATGGTTGTACTTTTACTAGAGTTGTTGTAGCATCAGGAAATGATCCTTGCCAGTCTTTAGAGCTAACATTATCAAGTCTTACAGGTGTATTGATCTCGACGGTAAACGGTGGAACAGCACCATATACTTACCTATGGTCAACAGGAGAAATGACAAGTAGTATTTTAGTAAGTACAGGAGGAGATTACTCTCTTACTGTTACAGATGCGAATGGTTGTGTTGTTTTCCAAACGATAACAGTTTCAGGTGGTGATCCTTGTTTGTCTGAAATTGAAGTTGTAGAATCTCCAGCCGGGACAATGACTGCTACACCAATTGGCGGAACAGCACCTTATGTTTATGAATGGTCAACAGGAGAAATGACAACTTCTATTTCCGTTATTTCAGGAGAAACTTATACAGTTACTGTTACAGATGCAATCGGTTGCTTTGTTTTTCAAGAAGTGACTGCATCTGGTTCAGATCCGTGTATGAATTTCTTTGCATCAATTGAGGAAGAACCTGCTGGAACATTAACAGCAAATGTAAGTGGCGGAACAGCACCTTATGTTTACCAATGGTCAACAGGCGAAACAACAAGTAGTATTAACGTTAATGCACCAGGAACTTATTCCGTAACTGCTATAGATGCAATGGGGTGTACTTATTATACAGAATTTGAGCTATAAAATTATCAATAGTCTAACACTTTAATATTAAAAGTGTTAGACTATTTTACAATATTAAATGGCAAAAGGTGCAGAAGCAAATCGATAAAGACTTAATCAAGTTATGTGTTGCTCAGGATAGAAAAGCACAACGACAACTGTATGAGTTGCTACTGCCATACCTACGTGCTATTGCGAACAGATACTTAAGAGATACGTCTTATGCAAAAGACGTTTTACAAGAAAGCTTCATCAAGATTTTTAAGCACTTACATACCTATGATTTTGATAAAGCTCCTATAAAAAAATGGGCTGCTAAAATAACGATCAACAATAGTTTTAATTATAACAAAAGATTGATTGGTATTCCCAAAGATGAGTTTGATGTAGATCAGCACGAAACAGCTATAAATCCAGCTGTAATGCAAAATTGGTCAGATGAAGACTTGCTCCTCTTTTTAAAGCAAATGCCTGATGGGTATTTTGAAGTGTTTAATTTATCCGTTATTGAAGGCTATGCGCATGACGAAATTGCCAAATTATTAAACATTAGTGAAGCGCTTTCTAGAAAACGATTATCGAGAGCGAGAAACTGGTTTAAAAAAAAAGAACAAGAGCAACCTGATTTAAAAACACGACTTAATTCTTCGTCATTCCCTTTAAATTAATAGATATGAGTCATATAGAAGATGAATACCAAAAAAGATTCGAAAATCAACAATTACCATCTGATGGTTTTGATGTTGATGGTTTATGGGATGATATCTCCGATAATTTAGATGAAGTACCACAAGTACCTCCTAAAGGTTTCAATGGAATGTTGCACCAATATTTATTACTATTTCTTTTTGTAGTAGGGGGACTAGGCATTCTTTATTTGACTTTAGGAAAAAAAAATACAGTTCAACCAATTAGCGATAAGCAATTTAATCATGAAGAAAGCTTAACGGAAACAGATAAAAAATTATCTAAACAAGAAAGTAAGGCAACAGAACAAAATAATCAAGTTAATGCTCAAACTATAAAATCGGAGAATAGTAAATCAACTCAATTGGCAGTAAAGAAGAATAATTCTAACGAAGAAGAATCTAAAAAAAGGACAAAGACTAAATCAGGGAAGGTCAGCTCAAGAGAATCTTCTATTCTTAAAAATACAACTAGAGTAAGCGGATCTTTGTTGGATCATTCTACTCAGGAAGCTTCATTTATTTCAGTAAAAAATAAATTAGAAAATAATAAGCCTTTTCTCAACAATAACACAGTTGGGAATGAATACCCAATCACTTCTCGTACTACAAATCAAAGAGCACAAAAAAATACTTCGACTGCTACATCAAAAGAAACTCCTATTGCACATGTATCCCCTTTATTTCCATTAGAACAAAAAACAATAAAACTGTTTGCTTTAGCTCAATATGATTTACCATCTTCGGTAAAGCAAGCTTATAAGAAAAGAAAACCGAAACCTGTGGTTTGGCAAATAGGTTTATTTGGTGGAGCTAATTTTAATTCCTTTAAGTACAAAACGGATAATTTAACCGATTTGGCTGAGCTGAAAAATACTACAGAAACAGGAGAGTGGGGGATAAGTACAGGACTAAACGCAAGCCTACTTTTGAAAAATCGCTGGCTACTTAGTAGTGGATTAGAATACCATCAATTAGGGACAAAATTTGAATATAAAGAAGTAGAAAATGGTGAGGTACTAAAAGAAAATGAACTCTTAAAAGTTTGGATTGACGAAATTACGAATGATACGATAAAGACATTATACGGCGACACTTTTGTCAATGCTACCTCAACTAGGCATGTCCTTCATTATAATAAGTATAAACTTATCAGCATTCCTGTTGAAGTGGGCTTACAAGAAGATACTGGGAAATTGATTTTCGGAACTACTCTTGGTGCCGTCTTTAGTATTAATACTTTTCAAAAAGGTAGAACCTTAAACAAGGACACTGAAATTGTTGATTTTGATAAAGAAAGTACAACAGCTTCGTTTAATAATTTTTCTGTTGGATTACGAGTAAGCCCTTTCGTTGGTTATCGTATTGCAGATAATTGGATGATTAGCGCAAGCCCTCAAATGACTTGGCAAGCAGCTACTAATTTTGATGAAACAGAAATTAAATTTAATGCTCGTCAGTTTAATTTGAATGTGGGGATTGGATATTCTTTTAAGTAGTATTTTATTTTAATGTATTTAATCTTTATAGATATATGATTTCTATTCAAAATTGGAAATGAGAATAGATTTTAATATCGATTAGATTTCCTTAGTATTGGCGGTCATTATTAAATACTTAATCCTTTTCCTTCTTCAAAATAATAGCATCTACAGCTTTAGATTTTACCAAAGCATTAAAGGCTGGTAAATCAGTTTCGATAATTTTTTTATACTGTTCTAATTGTTCATCAATTTTAGCGGTCAATTCATTTTTTACAGCAATAGCCTGGTCAGTAGGAGGGTAGTTGCCACCACGAGTAATAGAAACTAAATGCCCAAGTTTATTGGTTAATCGAATAGGGAAATTTAATGGATCTTGTGGACTTCTATTTTTGGTTTGGTATAAGGTTTCTTCAACGACAGTCATTGTAGAGTCGATGGCATTAGCTGTTTCTATTACGTCAAGCATTTCTTCATCATCCTCCAATCGTTTAGTATAATTTTTTAATTGTGCTCTGACATCTCTGATATTGATAATTGCTTCATGGGCTTCTGTTATTTTATCTCGAATGTCTTTTACGAAGTCAAACTGTTTTTTAAGATCAGCATCAGTAGAAGTAGAACGAGGATCTTTTAGTAATGTAAAACTTGTCTCTTTCGATTTCCCATTGACATCCAACTGAATTTTATACTTCCCAGGCAAAGCTTTAGGACCATTCAAACTCGCCCACCACAAAATCATTCCATCAAATTTTTTAGCATCAGGATAAACCATATTCCAAGTAAAAAGATTAGCACCTTTTTCAACTTTAAGCTTATCTTTTTTCTCTTTCGCTTTAGTTGAAAAACTACGAATCAATGTTCCATCTTCTTCCAAGAAACTAAGCGTGATACTATCTTTCTTCTCTGCTTCTTTTACAAAATAATGAACCATTAAACCAGCAGCATGATTTGTACCTGTAGTCTTCGATTCTTTTTGTTGCCAACCGTCTAAACGGTAAGTATCCTTTGGTTGATACAAATGAAATTTACTAGAAGTAATCTCTGATGAAAGTTGATAAAATGGACTAAGATCATCAATTATCCATAGACTTCGCCCTTGTGTTGCAGCAATAAGATTACCTTCTTTTACTGCTAAATCTGTGATTGGAACAATAGGTAAATTTAGTTGTAATGCTTGCCATTTTTTGCCATCATTAAACGAAATATAGACCCCATTTTCTGTGCCTGCATAAAGCAATCCTTCTTTATTAGGATCAGCTCGGATAACTCTTGTGAAATGTTCGTCATCAATTCCAGTTACTATTTTTGTCCAAGTGGCGCCATAGTCAGTTGTTTTATACAAGTAAGGTTTAAAGTCACCAGATTTATACATCGTAGCAGCCACATAAAGACCACCATCATTAAACGGATCAGCTTCAATACTATTGATCATTATCCACTTCGGCATATTACTTGGCGTAACATTTTTCCAATTTTTGCCACCATCTTTACTCACGTGAATTAGGCCATCATCAGAGCCAGTCCAAAGCAAATCTTTTTGTCTTGGCGACTCAAGTGCTGCAAAAATAGTACAGTAATATTCTACTGAAGTATTGTCTTGTGTAATTGGTCCACCCGATGTGCCCAATTTCGTACTATCATTTCTAGTCAAATCAGGACTAATAATTTCCCATGTTTGTCCTTCGTTAGTAGAAACGTGTAGATGATTAGAGCAGGTGTATAATTTATTCGGATCATGTGGCGAAAAGAAAATAGGGAAGTTCCATTGGAAGCGGTAACGCATTCCTTCAGCGCCGTATCCCATCGGATTATCAGGCCAGACATTTATGGTTCGATTTTGGTCATTCGCATGATCTTTACGCTGTAAATATCCATCATAACAGCCACCATAAACAATGTCATTATTTCGAGGGTCGATAGCGATATGACCACATTCACAACCAGCAGTTGACTCCCAATCGTTTTCTCCTATAGAACCGCCCGATGTTCGATGTGGTATTCGAATGGTACTATTGTCTTGTTGTGCGGCATAAATGCGATAAGGAAAATGATTGTCTGTTGTTACTCTATAAAACTGTGCTGTTGGTTGATTATAATAAGTTGACCAGGTTTCGCCTCCATCATAGGTTACCTGTGCGCCACCATCATCTGCAATGACCATGCGTTTTGCATTTTCGGGAGCTATCCAAAGATCATGATGATCAGAATGTTCTGCGCTAAAACGCTCAAATGTTTTTCCACCATCTTTTGAACGGTGGTAACGAACATTCAATACATAAACCATATCCTCATCTTGTGTATCTGCGTAGATACGAGTGTAGTACCAAGCACGTTGGCGAAGCTTTCGTTCGCTATTAATTTTCTTCCAAGTTTTTCCTGCATTATCTGATCGAAAAACTCCACCTTCTTTTGCTTCAATGATTGCCCAAACACGTTCGGAATTGACAGGCGAAACGGTTATACCACTAATACCTAATGTACCTTTTGGCATTCCCTCATTTTTAGAAATATCTGTCCACGTATCTCCTCCATCTGTACTTTTCCAAACAGCAGAACCTTCACCGCCACTTGAAAAATGAGAAGGCGTTCGTTTAACTCTCCAGGTAGTAGCATACATGATACGGGGATTATTGGGATCGAAACAAAGATCAGCAGCTCCTACTTCATCGTTTACAAATAAGGTCTTTTTCCAAGTCTTACCACCATCTATACTTTTGAAAACACCACGTTGTTGATGCCCTTTGTAAATATTTCCGATAACGGCAGCGTAAACAATAGAGTGATCTGTAGGGTGAATGCGAATACGAGCGATATGACGAGATTGTTCTAAGCCGATTTGTTCCCAATTTTTTCCGGCATCAACTGATTTCCACATACCAGAACCTGAAGACACGTTTCCTCTCAATGTTTGTTCACCACCACCAACATAAATGACATTATTGTCGGACTCACTCACCGCAATTGCACCAATAGAACCTCCAAAGAATCCATCAGAGATATTTGACCAAATTCGACCACCATCTTCTGTTTTCCAAACGCCACCACCCGTTGCACCAAAGTAAAAGAGATTTGGTTTATTCAGAACACCTACCACAGCACAAGACCGACCGCCTCTAAAAGGACCTAGTTGGCGCCATTGTACAGACTTGTAAATGTCTTCTTCGTAAGTAGGTGTATTCGAATTTTTAATTTTCTTCTTCTGTGCCTGAAGATTTGTACTGTTAATTAGAAAAAGGAAAAGACAAAAAAGCATTGGGGAATATGATCGTGCTGTGTTTGTTCTCATTAGTGATGTTTGTAAAAGGTGAATAGAGTCCTAGTAAGCCAAGTAATAGATTTGACCTACTAATTCTAGTATGCAAGATAATAAAAATAGCATTTGAAATAAAATGGAAAATGAAAAGGTAAGAGACTGGTCTAAAAAAGAAAAGTCGCACTATCCAATCTTAGGGGGAGGACATTACGACTTCTACAACAAATTATAATCCCATGAACATATATTCTTAATAAAGAAGCTAGTATTTCTAAACTTCTTTATATAATATCGTAAATAAACGGTTTTGTACAGTTGGTTGGTAGAGAATAGTTTGAGAAAGTTGTATGTAAAAAGTATCCTTAAAATTGGGACACTTTTTACTATACGACAAATTATAATCCCATGAACATATCCTTAATTAAGTTGCCGACACTTAAGTCAGCAAGTATCTTTATATCGTGAAAACGAATTGTCAAATTGAATAAGGCAGTTTCGAGAAAGTTGTATGTAAAAAGTATCCTAAGATTGGGACACTTTTTACTATACGACAAATTATAATCCCATGAACATATCCTTAATTAAGTTGCCGACACTTAAGTCAGCAAGTATCTTTATATCGTGAAAACGAATTGTCAAATTGAATAAGGCAGTTTTGAGAAAGTTGTATGTAAAAAGTATCCTAAAATTGGGACACTTTTTACTATACGACAAATTATAATCCCATGAACATATCCTTAAT
>JAHDIP010000032.1:23438-37467 GCA_020630735.1 Saprospiraceae bacterium
ATTGTCAAATTGAATAAGGCAGTTTTGAGAAAGTTGTATGTAAAAAGTATCCTAAGATTGGGACACTTTTTACTATACGACAAATTATAATCCCATGAACATATCCTTAATTAAGTTGCCGACACTTAAGTCAGCAAGTATCTTTATATCGTGAAAACGAATTGTCAAATTGAATAAGGCAGTTTCGAGAAAGTTGTATGTAAAAAGTATCCTAAGATTGGGATACTTTTTACTATACGACGTATAATCCCATGAACATATCCTTAAAATGCTAACTCATTCGTTAGCTAAAACATTATATTGTATAAACGGTTTTGAAATATCGTTGAAGTTTGGGTTTAAAAGTTGTCGGTAAATAGTATCTCAATCTTTTTGAGATACTACTTACTATTCGACATATATAATCCCATGAACATATCCTTTCAAATTTGGAAATCGGATTCTTTTTTCCGATTTGTTTTGTGTCGCTCACCACTTAATCACTAATCACAATACAATAATGAGGATATATTAAGCTAAAACCAAAGACAAAAAAGGATAATTGTGTGAAAAAGTAATATATTTATTTGACTTTATTTTGCCATAAATATTTGATTATTAATTGGTTATGTTAAGTTGTTTGTGAAAATAAAGTAATCGAAAAGTGCTTTTTTTGACTCCAGAAAAAGCTATTTTTTTTCATTTTTTTTTGATAAAAGTCTTGCAAGGTTGTTTTTTGTACTTTTAGAAAGGCAAATTTCCTATTACGATTCTCCTGTTTTTCAGAATTAAACGTATCATTTGATTATTGGTCATTTGCTTCAATATTATATAATGTGCTCCAATAGTGCTTTGTACTAAGCATGAATCAATATCAACTTTTAGTTTAAAAATAAAAATACATTCAAATCTCCCTTTTCTATTCTGCGTTCTACCTATCTTAGCCCACCTAAAAAAAGGAATTATGGATTTTGCGATTTCTGGAGGACATGAAGCGACGACTGAAGCAGCTTTTGAAGTTTTAAAAGCTGGAGGAAATGCGTTTGATGCTGCTATTGCAGCATTTATGGTGAGTTTTGTAGCAGAGCCTTTTATGTCATCAGCTGGGGCAGGAGCATTTGCCAATGTCTTTACGGCATCTGGAAAAGCAAAAGTATATGATTTTTTTTGCCAGACACCAAAAAAGAAGCGTTCAATAAGTGAAGTGGAGTTTTATCCAGTAGAAGTTGATTTTGGAGAAGAAAAAGAATATTTCCATATTGGTCGGGGTTCTACAGCCGTTCCAGGTTCAATAGCGGGAATATATGCTTTACATGAGCAGCATGGCACTATGCCATTGAAAGAACTAGCACAAGCGGCTATTCGATATGCAAAAGAAGGAATAACTATCAATAATTTCCAACGTTTGGATATGGAATTGCTAGAAAACATCGCTAGAGCCACTCCTGAGACTAGAGCTATGTTTTGCCAAAATAATCAATTATTGAATATAGGTGATCAAATGTTCATGCCTCAACTAGCAGATTTTTTAGATTATATGAGCCACGAAGGCAAAGATGCTTTCTATCAGGGGGAAGTTGCTAAAAGCTTGGTTGATGATCATAAGCAAAACGGAGGTTTTTTGACTCTAGAAGACCTAAAGGAATATAAAGTTATAGTAAGAGAACCATTACAACTACCTTATAAAGGTAAAACGATACTTACGAATCCATTGCCAAGTACAGGAGGAAGTATTTTAGTATTGGCATTAGCTTACTTAAAAGAGTTGGCTCAAGCAAAAGAACCACTTAGCAGTAAGTTTGTTCTTAATTTGCATCAAGCATTTCTTCAGGTAGAACAAGGAGGAAAACTTCCAGAAGAACTCCAAAATCGATTACAACTGCTTTTCGATAACTTAAAAAATAACCAAGCTTCTGAAAAACGAGGGAGTACTTCTCATTTTAACATTATTGATAAATGGAATAATGCAATAAGTTTGACGATGACAATAGGCGAGGGGAGTGCTACCTATATAAAAGGTACCGATATTCATTTGAATAATATGCTTGGCGAAGCACCATTATTGCCTAATGGATTTCATTCTTGGTTACCAAATGTTCGTTTATCTTCCATGATGGCACCTACAATTGTGTTAAATGATCGAGGAAAACCAGAGATAATACTTGGAAGTGGTGGTTCTAGTCGTATACCATCTGTCATTTTGCAAGTGTTACATTATCTAATTGATTATAAGCTTTCTTTGGAAGATGCTATTAACCTCCCAAGATTACATGTATCCCAGAAGATGCTATTCATGGAAGAGGGTTTTCAATTTGACGAAGGGAAGGTAAACATTTCTCAAAAAATTAAACGTTTTAAGGGCACTTCCTTGTTCTTTGGTGGCGTACATGCCATTTTTAAAGATCAAAACGGTTTATTTGCTTTAGGAGATGACCGTAGAGATGGTGTAGCAATTCTCTAAAAAGTTGTAATACCCTTTTTGGGGTAATTCTTCGCTTCAACGACAGAAATGCAAAAAAAAATCTGTCCCTATAAAATTATGTTTCATAATTTCCTATCTTTGTTTTTCTACAAAACTGATATTAAAGTTATCTCTAATCTATCCCACAACCGTTTTTAAGAGTTCAAAACTTGACGGAACCCCTTTAAAACATTTATTAAAATTCTTTTTGTTTAAACAAAAGCAAAAAAGCTTTGGTATTAAATAATAGATCGATTTAGGAACTTTTTAGTCCAATAGACATAAAAGTTGTTTAATAGCCATTGAGCTGTTTTAAGCACTTTACGAAGAACCTAAATGTCCTATAAACTGACTTAGCATATTTTTAAACCAAATCTTAATCCCATGAGTGCTACAAGCCTACATAAACTGATTTGTGTAAAAACATTTATTTTTCTCTTGTATGGTACATTAATGTCGCAAACTGTAATTGTAAAAGACATTAACGCTAATACAGGATGGTCTGATTTTGAATATTTATTTGAAATAAACGATATTACCTACTTCGTTGCTACTAGTAGTTTCGATGGACGTGAACTCTGGAAAAGCGATGGTACCGAAGAAGGTACTGTTATGCTCAAAGATATTCATACAGGTTTTGATAGTTCGAATCCAAGTTCATTTTATGAACATAACGGCATTTGGTTTTTTAGTGCCAATAATGGTGTTAATGGCATCGAATTATGGAGAACCGATGGAACGACTGCTGGTACAATTCTGATCAAAGACATTTTTCCTGGCTCTTCGAGTTCAATTCCAAGCAATTTTCATAGTGTAGAAGATCAACTTTATTTTGTTGCCAATGACGGGACAAATGGGATCGAATTGTGGAGAACAGATGGTACTTCCTCAGGTACTGTTTTAGTTGAGGATATTAATCCTGGTGCTGCGAGTTCTAGTCCATCAAAATTAACAGCTCTAAATTCAACACTCTTCTTTTCTGCTGAAAGTGGAAATCAAGGAAGGGAATTATGGAAGGCAAATAGTGTTGCAAATAACACTACAATTGTAAAAGATATTCGTCCTGGATCTACTGGTTCTTTTCCTGAAGAATTAAAAGTAGTAAACAATGCATTGTTTTTTACTGCCGATGATGGAACGAACGGTCGAGAAATATGGAGGAGTACCGGTTCCGAAGCTACTACCAATATAGTGCAAGATATTAAGCCAGGTGCTGGTAGTTCTAGTCCACTTGAATTAACAGCTATTGGTAATACCTTATTTTTCTCTGCGGATGATGGAACAAACGGTGTTGAACTTTGGATGCTCGATGCATCTACTGCTACCCCTGTTGTAACATTTAAAGATATTAAACCTCAGCAAGATAGTTCCTTGCCGACCTTACTTTATGAGGTTGGGAATACGTTATTTTTTAATGCCAATGATGGTTTGCATGGTTATGAATTGTGGAAGAGTGATGGAACTGTTAGCGGAACTTCTATGGTCAAGGATATCAATGATAATACACAAGGTTTTACTAGTTCTGATCCAATGTTCCTGACTTCTGTAGGAAATAATCTATATTTTGCTGCCAATGACGGTGAACATGGTTTTGAACTTTGGCGATCTAATGGTACATCAACAGGTACTTTTTTATTAAGAGATATTAATACAAATCCAGCAATGGGTTTTTCTGATTCCAACCCTACACGCACGTTTGTTTCAGGAGACACCTTATACTTTAGTGCCTTCCACGATGTGAAAGGTTGGCAGATTTGGCAGACCTTAGGCTCAGCAGCAACAACTACTATGCTCACTGATATTCCTAGAGACACCATCTTTAATAATTTATACATTCCATACTTTGTAGAGAAACAAAATAATTCGATATTTTTTGTTGCCTTTGCCGAAGATTTCGGTGAAGAACTTTGGCGTTTTGACCAACAACCTTTCGAGTTAGCATCTATTAATGCAACCTCTATGCTTTCTTGTAATGGTGCTGCTGACGGTTCTATAGAAGTCATTCTCAATGGTGGAATTGGTTCTCAAACCTACTACGAATACGAATGGAGTGATCCTGCTTTAGATGGTGGACTGGTTGAAAATTTACCCGCAGGAACCTATAGCGTGACGATTACTGATTGCGGAAACAACAGTGTATCTACAAGTATTACAATTGATGAGCCTACCGTCTTAGTTGGTGGTGTTACGGAACAAGGAATTTCTTGTGGAAATGAAAATGATGGTCAAGCTGAAGCTGGGGCTTCAGGTGGTACAGAACCCTATACTTATCTTTGGGAAACGGGAAATGAAACGGCATTAATAACAGGACTTACTACTGGTTCTTACGATGTAACTATTACAGACGCTAATGGATGTTCTATTGTACAAACTGCTATAATTGATGCAGCCGATAATCTACAAATAACATCACAATCGTCTAATATCTCTTGTTTTGGAGAAGCAGATGGAACTGCTGTTGTTACACCTTCAGGAGGAGGAACAAACCTAGCTTATGAATGGAGTAATGGTGAGACAACGCAAAGTATATCAAACTTAGAAGCTGGAATTTATACTGTAACAGTATCGGCTAATGGTAATTGTACTGCAGAGACAAGTGTGGAAATTTTTGAACCAAATGAACTATCAGGTGTAACAACACAAAACCAAGCTGTTACTTGTGCCAATGCCGCAGATGGTATTGCTACTGTTTTTGCTACTGGCGGAACAGGTGGTGTGTCAGTACTTTGGGATAATGGCGAAACAACCTCTACTGCATCTGGTTTAGATGTAGGTATTCATACCGTAACGCTAACAGACCAAGGTGGGTGTACCATTACCTTAATGGTAGAAATCGAAGGAGCTACGTTACCTTTAAACACAACAATAGAAGCGCTTGCTAGTACTTCTTGTTTGGGGGCTGTAGATGGGCAAGCTTCGGTTACTTCTACTGGTGGTTCTGGTACTTTTACATATCTATGGGATAACGGCGAAATGACAGCAACAGCTATTTCACTTAGTGTTGGTGAACACTTTGTGACCATAACAGACGAAGTTGGTTGCGAAGTAATTGAGTCGATAACTATTGATGGTTTAACGCCAATAGTAATGCTTTTAAATGAGCCTAGTTGTAATGGGGAAAATGACGGAGAGGCAATTATATCTATTCCTGGAAGTAATAATACTTATGCTTACCTATGGGATAATGGAGATACAGGTGCAACCTCGTCTAATTTATCAGGTGGGACGCACACAGTTGTGATTACAGAATTAGAAACATCTTGTAATATGACAATCGATGTATTTATTTCTGAACCAAACGAAATTTTTGCCCAAGCAATTGCAGAATCGGAAGTTAGTTGTCTTGGCGATAATAATGGTCAAGCAACGGTAGTTGTTTCTGGTGGCATACCAATGTATGATTATGCATGGGATAATGGCGAAACGACTGCTACTGCAATAACGTTAGATGCTGGGTTGCATACCGTAACTATTACAGATGGTAATGGGTGTACGACTATTGCAGAAGTAACGATAGAGCAGCCGTCTTCGGCCTTAACCATTTTACTCAATGGTACAGAGGATACCTCTTGTGCAGATGGTAATGATGGTCAAGCTTCTGTTGTTGTTACTGGCGGTGTTCAAAACTATACGTATGAATGGGATAATGGCGAATCGACTTCAACAGCTACTCAACTTAGCCCTGGAGAACATACCGTTTTAGTTACCGATGCAAGCGGTTGCATGCAGATGCTTACAGTGAATATAGGTGAACCTGATGCACTTTCAGCGAATACAACTCTTGATAGTGAAGTAAGTTGTTCTGGTGGAACGGATGGTCAAGCTACCGTACAAGCTTTGGGTGGAACAGGTGACTATACTTATGAATGGAGTAATGGTGAAACGACTGCTACTGCTACTAATCTTCCTGAAGGAGACAATACGGTAATAACTACAGATACTAATGGCTGTACCTTTATGCTATCTGTCAATGTAACAGTATCTGGTGATGGAGAATTAACTGCTTCTATCATTGGAGCGATGGATATTAGTTGTGCAGGAGGGAATGACGGAGAAGCAACAGTCGTTGTTTCTGGTAATGGTCCTTTTACTTACGAGTGGAGCAATGGCGAAACTAATTCTACTGCAACCCAACTTCAATCTGGTATCAATACAGTTGTTGTAAGTAATGAAAATGGCTGTAGTGTAATAAGTGAAATAACAATAAACGAACCAGATGATTTGTTAGTTGGTGTGACAACTTCTACACCTGCATCTGGAACAAATACTGATGGTTCTGCTACGATTACACCAAGTGGTGGTCAACCACCTTATACCTATGTTTGGGATATTGATCCTGTTCAATATACCTCAACAGCAGAAGACTTAGCTGTAGGTTCGTATACGGTTACAGTAACAGATGAAAATGGCTGTCAATTAATCGAAACGATAAATGTAGAAATGGCTGTAGGCTTTGCAGAAATTGAAGGGTTAAAGTCATTTGAAGTGTTTCCGAACCCTGCTACAAATGAGAGTACAGCGGCTTTTGTTTTTTCAAGCCCTCAAGATATAAAACTAGAATTAGTTTCGATTTTGGGACAACAATTATATCAAATTGAGGATAATAATATTTTAGAAAAAAATTATAATTTACCGATTCAAGATTTATCGGCTGGAGTATATTTTATTAAATGCACAATTGACAATCAAATTCTGTTAAAACGACTAATAGTTGCTGAATAAATTACATTTTGACATAATGTGTAAATAAAAAAATATGTATATTTGCGCAAACAAAACGTTAGTCTTCAATTTTGAATAATCTAATTACGTATTTATAAATCGTAATTAGATTGACTTTTGATAACAACATTAACACACAATACCATGAACAAAGCAGGTTTCCTGTTTCTATTGCTTCTTATGCAATGGAGCTTACCTTATTCTTTATTTGCTCAAGCAAGTTTATTAAAAGATATTAACCCAAACGGTGGATGGGCTAATATCGAATATGTCTCTCAAGTAGGAGAGCTCATTTACTTCAAAGCCGACGATGGTGAACATGGTCTTGAACTTTGGAGAACAGATGGCACCGCTGATGGTACCTTTTTAGTCAAAGACATCAATCCTAATATTTATAGTTCTGACCCTTCCGAATTTACCGTCTTAAATGGCGAATTATACTTTAATGCCAATAATGGTTTACAAGGTTTTGAACTTTGGAAAACAGACGGAACAACTACTGGAACCTCAATGGTAAGTGATGTTAATCCTGATACACTTAGTGCTTTTCCTACCTTATTAACACCAGTTGGGGATTTACTTTTTTTTAGTGCTTACACTGACACAAACGGTCGTGAGTTATGGAAAACAGATGGCACTGATGCTGGTACTTCTATGGTTATGGATATTGTTCCTGGTGTAGGAGATGCCTTTCCAGTAGAATTGACAGAGATGGGAGGAGAAGTTTATTTTAATGCGATCAATACCGTTTATGGTCAGGAACTTTGGAAGTCTGATGGTACAACTTTGGGTACACAAATCGTAAAAGATATCAATCCTATTTTAGGAAGCTCTATTCCTAAACGATTAACGAATGGGGGAGATGTTCTTTATTTCGTTGCCGATGATGGTGTACATGGCGAGGAGTTATGGAAGACCGATGGAAATACCAATAACACCGTTATGATGGCAGATATTAAACCTGGGTTGGCAAGTTCATTGCCCAATGAGTTGACCTTTGTAGACGGAGTGCTATATTTTGCTGCTGAAGATTTAACGGATGGACAGGAGCTTTGGAGAGTAGTCGATCCTGCTACCAATACCTTGGAGCAATTAAAAGATATTCATCCTCAAGCTAGTTCGAACCCAACTCAAATGACTCCAAGAGGGGATGAAGTATTCTTCGTTGCTGGGAATGAAATGAATGGAGTAGAACTTTGGATTACTGATGGTACTATTGATGGAACAACTTTAGTAAAAGATGTTTATCCTGGGTCGTGGACTTCTTCACTTCAGCTTTTTGGAATTGTAAACGATCAATTATTGTTTAGTGCAACAGATGGAACAAATGGACAAGAACTATGGGTAAGTGATGGTACTGAACAAGGTACCACAATGATTCGTGATTTGAATGCCGATATGGATTCTAATGAAGGAAATTCGTTTCCGTCTGATGCAATGCTTGTAGGAAATGAAGTTTTTTTTAGAGCTTATCATAATCTAAAAGGGTGGCAAATATGGAAGTCTGATGGCTCAGATGCTGAAACTTATATGCTAACGGCGATACCGCCTTTCAATGACTTTTACGAACCTTTTCCGCTAGGTAAAATTGGTGAGAACCTTCTTTTTGCTGCTCTTGATAATTCGAATGGAGAAGAACTCTGGATATACGAACCTAATCCTGTAAGCTTTAACAATATTTCTATTCAGTCAGTAGACTGTTCAAATGAAACAGATGGAAGTATAGAAATAGCTGTCGAAGGAGGTATCGAACCATATACATATTTATGGTCAAATGGAGTAACTGAACCAATTATCGAAGATTTAGAAGGTGGGCAGTATAGTTTGACTGTGACGGATTGTGGAGGGGCTACTGCTTCTATCGATTTGGTTGTTGCAGCGCCTGAAGAAATAACAGCTACTTTCGAAATCGTCGATCCTACTGAAGGAGAATCCAATGGTTCTGCAACGGTAATTCCTTCGGGAGGACTTGCGCCTTATAGCTACTCTTGGAGTACTATACCTGAACAAACGACGGAAACTGCTTCTAATTTACCAGAAGGGAATTATGGCGTTCTTATTACAGATGCCAATGGTTGTACTGCAACAGTTACCGTGATGCTAGGCTCTGTAGGGATAGACGCTATTTCAGCAATTGATGCTTTATCCATTTTTCCTAACCCTACAATTAGTTCGTTATTTTTAGACATTGAGCTTAATACACCTAAGGAAATTCGTTTAGAACTTTATAATACGCTGGGTACACAAGTCTTTCAGTATCAAGAAGATTTGACCAAACACCTTAAAAAAGAATTGAATTTGGACAATTATCCTAAAGGAGTTTACTTTTTAACGATACAACTTGATGATAAAGTCCTGACAAAGAGGATTTTATTGGCTGAAAAATAATGTTTTACTAACTAAGAAATCTCAAAAAGAGCTTATGATTTTAAATTGTAAGCTCTTTTTTTGTTTCTTGATAAGCTTTCTTCATATATTAGTGCCATAAATTTAACTTTTAGAGGCTTTAGTAACGGTCAAATAATAACTTCCCGATTTATGGCTGGTATTTTAGAGTTAATATTTCGTCGAAAATACTCGTGATAGCTAGGCTATGGCTGGGTTGTACCTCTAGGTACAAGCTCGTCCAATTCCTTATCTAAACTCAAAAATTCTGTAGCCAAAATGTGAAACTTATTTTTTACCCGTTACTTAGTAAAAATTATAATTTAAGGGATCATACTATCGAGTACCATTTATTAATGAAGTTGTTTAAGAAAGTATTCTGATTTTAGCTGTAAGTGCTTGATTTTTAAACAACTTCAATACTCACTATTCATTAGCAAAAGAAATCCCATGAATTTTATTAACAAAATACTATATATGAGGACGCTATTTTTTCTTGTTTTATTCCTATGGGGCACTATTATACAAGCAAAGAAAGTAACCTTCAAAGGTGAAATCGCCAATCCATTTGAACTAAATGTCGATTTAGGTTTTTCTAGAAATGATCTGGATGTTGATAATGTAGTCATCAAAGCAACATTAAATGAGCATAACAAGTTTGCTTTGGTGTTTGATGTTGGAACGGCTAAGTGGGTAACGATTACACACGGAACAGATAGTTTTAAAGCATTTATCGCCGAAGGAGAAGACGAAGTAGATTTCTTTTTCTCAGCAGGAAGTAATACATCAAGTTTGGTCTTTCGAGGACCTCATTCAGCTACCAATAATTTTATAGCGAATTTCAATCGAATTTACCGCCCAAATCCAGAAATGGAAATATACAAAAAAGGTGGTCTCCAAACCTTTATATCAAAAGACATAGCAAATAAAGCCAAGACCTATGCGATTTATGATTATTTCAAAAATCTAGAAACGAACTATTATGCACAGCAACGTTATTTGCATAACACGATCAACCTTAATCGAGAGTTTTTTAGATACTTTGATAATTTTTTGAATTGGAATTATGAGACCAATAAGTTGGCTTATTTTTTATTTAATAAAGATCGAATCTCTCCACAAGATCTTCGAAACTATTGGGGGCGTTATGCCGTTTTGCAAACCGTTATTTTGAATGAAGATAAAGATGTCAAGTATCCTGCTTTTCAAAATTTATTGACAGCCTTTACACATTATTTAGCCCTAGAATTACCTAGTGATCCTAGAGATGAAGACTTGGCTTACTACCAGTTTGCTGAAGGAAATTTATCTGGTAAGGCTCGTAGTTTTATGCTCGCTAAAATCATGCTTGGTTTTTATCAGTTAGACAGTAATCCACGTTTGGCTCAATTAAAATATAAAAGTTATAAAAGAGAAAATGTTCATGTTGAATATAATCAAACGTTAGAGTCTATCTTTGGTGGCGATCTAAAATTTGTGCCCAAGCAGCAAGTGCCTAATTTTAAAGTTATGCGAGTAGATAATGAAGATGCTTACTTAACAGACTATTCTGGGAAGGTCGTTTATATCAGCTTTTGGGCGAGTTGGTGTGGTCCATGTCTACAAGGTTTTAGAGAAACTTATCAAGTTAGAAAGGAACTAGAACGTAAAGGAGTAGTGCTTTTGAACATAAACTTAGATAAAACAGAATCTTTGTGGAGAGGTGCACTTTCTCGAAATGATATACCAGGTACCAATGTATTTGCCCTTGATATGAGCAAACTCAATGAAGAAATAAAAGTATCTAGCCTACCGCATTATTTGTTGGTGAATAAATGGGGGAAATTGACCTACCTTTCAACGAAAGATTTGAATCAATCAGTAGAAGAATTTGTAAGTTTGATCAATGAATAGGGGAGGACAAAAAAAGAATGTTTACGAAATACGAGATTCCATAAACATCCAACGGTTTTTGAGATATGATATTTTCTATACTGGACTGCTTGATGCTCAATACTACTATTGAGAAAAATCGCAGTCTAGTATAAAACATTATTTATAAATCTCATCGTAAACTGTTTGAAGACTGTAATTGCTATCTTCCTGATGAATAAGGCAAATACAACCATCGATCTGTTCGCCACTTATCTTACCAAATTGTACTCGATAGTCGCTATCAATATCAAAAAATAAATTAATGACTTCATGTGGGAAAACAGTGCTTGTGCTCTTGCCTAAGACAAATGCAATGTATCTACTCTGGATACTAGTAGCACTAATACAAAAAGTATCTCCTTCCTGCAATTTAGAGAAAGGGTTCTTATCATTAACGCACTTTGGGTGCTTGCTAATAAGAAGATCAAGTCGATTATATAAATCGATAATGTCTTCTGTTGGCGGAGGGCTTAATACACTTATTACCTGTTCGTAACTAATCATAGCCGGTAGAATTTTAATGAATAAAAACGCTATACGAGCCTTGTAAGTCAAATTCTTTGCCAATTGAATTTTGCAATTAGTTACTGATTTTCAATATGATAACTATTTGTTATCTGTACTAGATTGAATAGGAGAATCTTAGAATACGAATGGCTTAATGAAATTATTTTTTGAATTTAATTGTAGTTCTTGGAAATGATAATTAATTTGTGTTTTTATAAAAAAGAAAAATGTCAAATTGAATGATTCAAAATAAGATAAGGTTTTTAAAAGAAGAATTTCCCCCATTATTAGAACAACTAAAAGTAGATGATCAAGCAAAGTGGGGAGTCATGACAGCTCATCATATGGTTGAGCATTTAGGACTTGTTATTAAGGTTTCTTACGGAAAAATAAAAGCGGTACCACAGTATGAAGCCGATAGCCAAGCAAGAAAAAAAGGACGATTTATGGGAAAAGCAGTGCCTTTTCCAAGAAACTTAAAATTAGATGCCATTCCAGAAAAAGCTGCTCCTTTGAGGACAGCCACTATCGAAGAAGCTAAACAAAACTTGCGAGATACTTTGGCTGCTTTTTATGAACATTACCAACAAAATCCAGATAGTGAAGCACATCATCCTGTTTTGGGAGATATGAATTATGCAGAGTGGTTAGAGTTTCATGCTCGTCATATCGAACATCATTTTATCCAGTTTGGATTACTAGAAGATATACCTACTAGTATGTAGTTTTAATTGTTTGAGAATCCGAACATCACTTTGGTTTCTGTCTGCCTATGGTTAGCGATTATTTATTAATGAGTTCGTGATACTTATTATTGACATTTACAAATTTCGTTTTAAACTCTTGTATTTTTTCTAAAAGATTTTGTTCTTTTATAAGAGCGCCTTTGTGTAAAAGATCAACTTCTTTATTTGCTTCTTTTAGTTCTTCGATCTTCGTTAATGAAGAAGCTAACTCATGGTGCGTATCGTAGTGCTTTTTCTCCCAATAAGCTAAGTCTTTGTTTAGTTTACTGTTCGTCGCTTTTAATACTCTAAATTGAGAAGAGATTTTCCGAGCTTCTAATACTTCTTTATTTTGTGCTTCTAGTTTTAAGTTGAGCTTTGCTTTATCCTTTTCAGATTTTTCGAGTTTTGCTTTTGTTTCGTCTAATTGACGATTTAGGCGGTCTCTTATATTTTTCCAACCTTTACTATCACTAAGGTCAGTAGCATATTTTTCTTTGAGCTTTTGGAGTTCAATACTCATTCGCTCATTTTTATTTTCGATTTGTTTAAAGGTAACTTGTAATTTATTGAACTCTGTTGTTTTTGTATCAAGTGACTCTTGAAGTTCTACTTTTTCTGTTTCTAGTTTTTTAGTAATAGGAATATACTTCGCTTCAGATTCTTCAAATTTATTCTTCCATGTTTCGCCTTGTCGGGTGAGGTTAGTGATTTTCTTTTTATCTTTTTTATTTTCGTTGTGTACTTCACTATACTTTTTTTCAGCCTCTAAGCACTTTGCTTTCCAATCTTTATCGGTTTTGTTTTTAAAAAAATTACTAAGCGCATAACCTATAAGTGCAGCCACTGAAAGAAGTAAGAATAACATGAACCAAGAAAAATACATAAGAATGAGTTGTTTGAGTGAACGATATTAGACAGAAGTTGTTTAAGAATGTGTTCTGTTTTTAGTTGTAAGTATTTGATTTTTAAGACAAAGCCCATTTTCTTTTGTGTAGCCTTAGCTACACAAATTAAAATAGCTGAATGAATGAGCGTTCCTATTAGGTCGAGTACGATAGTACTCGAAGCGAATGAACCGCAAAAGCGGTTGGGATTGCCCTGAATCAATGACTTGCAAATAAACCATCAATTCATTTTAAACAACTTCATAGTATAAGGCAAATTAAAATAATATACTGAAATCAAAGTGGTTTTGGGATTATCAAACGATTAAAGCTACTGAGAATCAAAGAATAGCTACCAATGATGATCCTTAAACTGAATACCAGTAGGTATAAACTCCCCAACTTGGTGTTATCTTTTCCCACCATACTACGTTAAAAAGCCTTTTTGC
>JAHDIP010000033.1:0-9772 GCA_020630735.1 Saprospiraceae bacterium
GAACAAGTAACTACATTTCCACAAAAATCCGTTGCTTCGTATGTAATTTCGGTAGTGCCTAAAGGAAAATCTCCACCTGATGCAGGTCCTCCTACTTGAGTAACTGTAGTACCAGGCACAGGACAAGTAGATGTAGCCACTGGCATTTCCCAAGCGATCGTTCCTGTTTGATCTCCTTCAGGAACAACTACTGTTAAATCTGGTGGGCAGTTAACTTGCATAGTACTTGGAAATGGTTCTACGATAACGGAGAAAGTACACATTTCGATAGTTCCACAATCATCTGTTGCTTCATACTCCACTGTTGTAGTACCTAAAGGAAAGTTACTTCCATTAGATAATCCTGCTACTTGGTTAATTGTAGCAGCATTCGTAGGACAATCGGTCGATACACCTGGTTCTGTCCAAAAAACAGTTGCTTCATTACTTCCGTCTGGATTAACAGGAAATGTAATATCATTTGGACAATTTAGTATTGTAAGGTTACTTGTTGGTCCAGTAACAACAACATCAAAAGAACAAGTTTTGAGGCTAAAACAATCATCAATCACTTCGTAAGAAACAGTTGTCGTTCCTACTGGAAATTCACTTCCATTAGCAAGCCCTTCTACTTGATTAACAACGATGTTGTTTAATGGACAATCTGTGTTTGCAGTTGGAGCAGTCCAAGAAACGATAGCACCAGATGCACCAGATGGAGCTACAGCACTAACATCTACAGGGCAACTTACAATAACAAGATTGGCTTGATATAAAGAAACGTTTACAGTAAAAGCACAAATTTCAGAATTGCCACAATCATCAACTGCTTCATAACCAACAGTAGTAGTACCTACGGGAAAAACACCACCATTCTCAGGTCCAGCCAATTGAGTTAATGTTACATTTCCAGTGAAACAAGTGGTTGTTGCAACAGGCTCTGTCCAAACAACATTAGCCGTTGTTTGCCCAGGAGGAGCAATTGCAGAAATATCACCAGAGCATGCTAAAGTTAAAACAGCAGATGTAGAGTTGACAATGATATCAAAACTACAAGTCTCTACATTTCCACAATCATCAGTAGCTTGATAAGTAATGGTTGTTGTTCCAATTGGAAAATCAGCACCATTTGACAAACCTCCAGTTTGAGTTACGGTAGTCGTTCCTGATCCACCATTATCGCAAGTGATGTATTCATCACAGTTTTCAGTATCGAGAAAAAGCATGTACTCATCTTGAGCAACTTTTATTTTCACGTCAATCGTAGTTAGTAAAGGAGCACCTGCTGGTAAGGTATAATAAAAAGTATCCGATTCACCCTGTTTTATTCCTTCTCCATTTGCTTCATACTTAATTGAATAAAAAGGATTATTTGTTGTGTTTTCTACAGTATATGATCTATTTACTGCACCAAAACTTGAAGCACCATAAGGTGATGGTAATTCAAAAGCAATATAAGATAAGGCTTGATGGCAATTACTCGTCAAATTAAATGTATAAGTAATTGAACCATCGTTATTTTCTTGTAATTGTAGTAACTCTAAATCCATACAATCAGCAGTAGCAGAAGCGCAAACATCACCTTGGTTAGGACAAGGTTGACAGTCGGTAGTTACAGTAGGTTCTGTCCAAAATACGGTAGTACTAGAAGCTCCAGGAGGAGCGGAAATAATAATATCTTCGGGGCAAGTTAAATTAAGTCCGCTTAAAGCAGCGTCATTTTTAGCAAAAGTGTTTAGGGTTAATGCAAGGAACAGCATTAGTAGCATGTGTTGAATTCTCATAATGTTTGTTTGTTTAAAACTGAAATTTTGAAATAATAACTTTTTAAGGTATTGTAATCATTTAGTGTATTGAAGTTATTTCACAAAATACTCAGTTAAAGTATTTATGATTAAATGTACTTTTCAAAGTAAATAAAAGTCATTGATGGCTTGAGTTTTTCGATCATTACTCCTGCTAAACTCGAAAAAAACATACCTTATCAGGTTCCATTTAATTACTCATTGAAGTTTTTTATGTATTGGGCATAGAGAATCATTTTATTTGAGTTTTCTTATCAAATAAGCACGTATTTTTTATATTCTATTTGAGGAAATAAAAGCAAGAAGTATTACATACTCATAGTATCTTCTAGATATAATGAACCTATTTGAAAGCGAGAGCTAAATAGGTTGTTAAGTCTTTACGAAAACTTAATATTATATTTTGTTTTATATAAATTCTTATTTTGTTTTGATTGGCCTAAATTTCTTTTTTTTAACAAGAAGTTTACTTCTGTAGGGCAAATATAACTATTTTTTATTGGAAAGCATATTTTTTTTGAAATGACTTTTTAAAGACAATTCAAAAAAAATGGGTTATTGACTAATGCAATAACCCATTAAATATTTTAGAACTATTTAATATTCAGTAATAGAACAACTTATTAACGAAGACCTACTACGAATGTCTTAGAGACTTTATTCAAACCATCTGCCTTTACAGTAAGTAAATAGACACCGCTCGAGTAATTTTGCAACTCTATTCTAAGCAAATCATCCGTTACTTCATCCATTTTTTGTTCATACATCAAGTAACCAAAGTTGTTATAAATTTGTACAATAGCACTGTTGCCAACAAACCTTTCCATTGTTACATTTATAACTTTTTCAGTTGGGTTAGGGAATAACGTAAAGTCTTGTTTATCAATACCAAAACGCACTTTACGCAACTCCGAATAATCGTGTGAACCATCTTTGTACACTTGTTTTACTCTATAATAATTATCTCCATAATATGGATTATTATCTACTTGATTGAAGTAAATTGGAGTGTTATCATGACGAGTATTTTGTACTTGCTCTAGCTTTTCATAGTAAACTCCGTCAGCAGAACGCTCTACTATAAAATAATCGTTTAACTCTCCTGTATTCGTTACCCACTTCATTGCCACAGTTCTCCCCTCTTTTTCAGCATCAAAAGATAACAAGCTTGTTGTAGAAGCCATAAAACCTGCGCCAGTTACTGTCAATGTGTAATCTTCTACCTCTCCTTCAGGTATCAATTCACACTTATCTGGGTAACTACCTCGCTTCATAGATACTCTCATTCGTGTTTGACCGTTTAGCGCTGTGGTTGGTATCGTAAAGCTTGCTGTAATGGGATCAGTAGAATTTTCTTCAATAACAATTTCGCCTGGATCAGCAAAATCACCATCTTGATTCCAATCAATACAAACTCTCCAATACTCATCAAAAGCTTGATCAGAAAAACCTGGAGTTAACGTAATAGACGTTGTACTTCCTACAGTAACGACATCAACAATATTAGTATAATCGCCATAGCCATTGTCATCACCAGATAAATTATCAATAGTGATATACTCTACTTGATCAATCCATTCTTCGGATGTAGAAATACCTTCAGAATCACAATAACCATCAGGTTGTGTATTTTGGTTTACTCTTACTTTAAACAAACAAGTAGCAACGTTACCACAAGCATCTGTAAAAGAATACATAATATTAGAAATGCCTACAGGGAAAGGAGTACCATTTGCAGGTCCACTTGTTTGTGTAGCTACTACCCCACCTTGTGGACAAGTAGTTGTACCTGTTGGTTCAGCCCAAGATACAATTGCTGTTGTTTCGCCTGCTAGTGTCAATACATCTGGTAAAACAGGGCAGTTTGGAGTAATTGTTCCATCTCCTACTACATTTACATCAAACGAACAAGTAACTACATTTCCACAAAGATCTGTTGCTTGATAAACTATTTCGGTCATTCCTAAAGGAAAATCTGATCCTGATACTGGACCTTCTATTTGAGTAACCGTAGTACCTGGTACTGGACAAGTAGTCGTTGCAACCGGCATTTCCCAAAAGATCATGCCTGTCTGATCACCTTCAGGAACTACAACTGTTAAATCAGGAGGACAATTAATTTGCATTGTACTTGGAAACGGCTCTATGATGACAGAGAATTCACACATCACAATTGTTCCACAATCATCTGTTGCTTGATATTCAACTGTTGATGTTCCTAGAGGGAAATTACTACCATTTGATAAGCCAGTAACTTGAGTAATTATAGCTGCATTGGTAGGACAGTCCGTTTCTACACCTGGCTCTGTCCAAAAGACTGTTGCTTCATTACTTCCATCTGGATTTACTGGCAATATAATGTCTTGTGGGCAATTCAAAATATTGATAACACTTGTCTCTTCTTGTACAATGACTGTAAATGAACAGGTCTCCAGATTTAAACAATCGTCTATGATTTCATAACTTACTATTGTACTACCAACTGGAAAAATACTTCCATTTGCTTGCCCAAGTATTTGAGAAATAGAAACATTATTCAATGGACAATCAGTTACAGCCGTTGGATCATCCCATGTTACAGTTGCTCCAGTTGCTCCGCTTGGTATCGTTACTTCCACATCGGCAGGACAAGTCACAACTGTAAGCGTAGAAGGAAATTCTGATACGTTTACTGTAAATGCACAAATCTCAGAATTACCACATTCATCTGTAGCTTCAAATCCTACTGTTGTCGTTCCAATTGGGAAACTAGCACCGTTAGGTAAACCCGCTAATTGAGTTAAGGTTACATTATCTATATAACAAGTAGTTGTAGCCGTTGGACCAGGCCAAGTAATTACAGCTGTTGTTTCGCCAGGTAAAGCAGTAGCCGAAATGTCGCCAGGACAAATCAAGTCTAGTTCAGAAGGAACTTCATTTACTGTAATTGTAAAGCTACATGTTTGCGAATTTCCACATTCATCTGTTGCTAGGTAAGAGATCGTTGTTGTCCCGATTGGGAAAGCACTTCCATTTGCCTCACCAGCTGTTTGTGTTAAAGTTACAGAACCAATTGGACAAGTAGTAGAGGTGATTGGTTCTCCCCAAGTAACAACTGCATCAGGCGCACCTGGTTCAGCAGCAGTTACTATATTAGTAGAACAAGTTAATGTTAATGTGGTAACCAAAGGATCAATCGTAATATCAAAACTACATGTTTCTGAATTTCCACATTCATCTGTTATTTCGTAACTAACAGTTGTTGTACCTTCAGGGAAAGCACTTCCATTTGTTAGTCCAGCTGTTTGAGTAATCGTTGTTATTCCTGTAAAACAAGTCGTTGTAGCAGTCGGTTCTGTCCAAACTACTACAGCTGAATTTTGTCCAGGCTCTTCGATTAATGTAATATCATTTGGACAGTCAAAAGTAATTTCTGCATCAACTGGGTTAACAGTTACGGTAAAGCTACACGTTTCAGAATTTCCACAATTATCGGTAGCGATATAAGTTACTGTTGTTGTACCTACTGGGAAAGCACTTCCATTAGCAGGACCTGATGTTTGTGTAATTGTAACTTCATCATTTACAGTAGCACAAGGTAATTCCATTACAGCCCAAAAGATCACATGGGCATTATGGTCATTCCATGTTCCGTTATTTCTCATGTGCGCATAATCTTCTCCACTGCCATAGTCATTAGGTTCATTACCATTCCAATTGGTATAGGTTAATGCACTTCCATCGTCCCACACAAATATTCCTTCTTGAGCTTCGTCTGTCATACCTAACCAAAAGTTTCCTCCAGTAGCATTAAGCAAGAAGTTATTTTCTCCTGCACTGGTTATAATTGGTAAGGTACCACCTCTTGATTCTACAAAAGATTTGGCTGTAGCATAATCTACATCACCATCTGGTTTTTTATAATAGTGAGAACCTCCATACGAACCAACATACATCATACCATCAATATCTGGTGCATTATTACAATCAGATGTGATACAATTAGTAGTAGCAGAAGGTTCAGTCCAGTTAACAATAGTTGTTCCTTGACCAGCAGTTTCTGTAACAGTAATATCATCAGGACAATCTAAGCTAAGATTTGTAGGGCTAGGCTCAACTGTTACGTCGAAGCTACAAGTTACACTATTGCCACAGTTGTCTGTTGCTTCATAAGTAATCGTTGTAGTACCTAAAGGAAAAGAACTTCCATTAGCAGGCCCTTCAATTTGTTGAATCGTAGCAACGCCGTTTGAACCTCCACCACCAGAATTTCCACCACCACTAAGGCAGAAATTAGTTGATTCCGAATGACCAAATTGGCCACCTGAAGCAAGTACATTTCCATTACTATCGTTTAAGCTATATGATCCATAACCATAAGAGCAACAGATACCATCTCCATAGCTATCGTAAATTTTAAAGGTATAGCAACCATCAGGTAAACAGATATATTCCGTTCTTACATCGTTGTCTAATGAATAGCTATAAGTACCATGAGAAGCTACTACATTACCAGAATTATCTTTTATTTCCCAACTTGTTTCTTCTGAATAATTATCAAAATGAATTGTAAGATCAATTAGATTTTCATTGCACGATACATTACATGGGACTTCCATTATGAATTCATAGTGATTGTTTCCGTTTCTATCATACCATTTTTTATTTCCACTTGCTAATACGGTATGATCTGCACCATTATAATAAGGATCTTGGTTATTAGGTTCATACCAATCTGCTCCACTATACCAATTCGTGTATGTTTCTGGTTCACCAGTTACCCAATTAAAATTTCCTTCTTGGTTTTGATCAGTGTACCCAATCCAAGCATAGCTCGCAAGTAGATGACTACCTAAAAAATTATTTTCTGCATTATCATTGATTACAGCTAAATGACCTCCAGCTGCTTGCGCAGCAGCGTCTGCTTGCCACCAAGTATAGTTGCTACTACTTGAGCAGAAGTATTTACTTCCATCATGTTCTCCCAAATAAATATACCCTGAAATAGAATTAGGAGAACTACTACAATCAGGTGGTGCAGTGCTACCACAAGGAATTTCCATTACGATTTCAGCTTTGAATGTGCTATTGCGATCTGTCCATTTTCCATTATTTTTTAACATCCGAACATAATGTTCATTACCATTAGAATTATTAGGTTCGCCAGAATTCCAATTTGAATAATTAAAAGGAGTTCCATTTACCCATTTAAAATCATTTTCGGTAATTTCATCAGTCAGACCAATCCATGCATAGTCAGTTAACAAGCCTGCACGAACATATTCATTTTCGGCAGCATCATCAATTACGACTATGTGACCACCAGCAGCTTCAGTTACTGCTTTTGCTTGGTGCCAAGTATAACTACTAGAAGCAGAGCAATAATATTTGCTGCCATTGAATTCTCCTAAGTAGTGAAACCCAGAAATAGCATTGGGTATATTTGAACAATCTTCAGGTTCGCAATCGGTAGTCGAAGTAGGCGTTGCCCAAGTTACGGTGGTCGATATTTGTCCTGGATCGGCAGTGAGTGTGATATCATCAGGACAATCTAAGGTAATACCTGAAAGTAACGCACTACGACTCTGTATCGTATTGTGCATATTCTCTTTTAGTATTTTTCGTTCAAGTTTATTTCCATTATTGGCAAAAGTGAAATTGGCTTGAGAGAAAACAATGAGAAGTGCAAAGAGCATTGAGTTAATCTTTCTCATAAAATTCTTGTTTTTTGTATAGTTTGGTTAAAAAATTGCGATACTAGTCTTGCCTGAATTAGGTTCAGACAAGAAATCAATTACATAAGAAATAGTAGGTAAGCTTGGGGTAAATGCAAGCTTAGTAATGGTTAAAGAATAAACATCTTCATACTAAAAACTTTGCCTTTATAGTTTGAGTATGGGTAAATTAGAAAAGAATAATACGAAAGGGAAGATTCTATAAGAAGTGAATATTTTCTTATAATTTTTGGGGATAATCTTCTATTAGTTTATGTCAAGGGTTTGAGTTATGACTCTTTGGGTTATTTGAATCAACAACTTAATTAGTATCATTATTTACCTAGATAAAACTGTTTTATCTTTCTATAATACTCTAATTTCTAAATTAGTTTTTTTGTAAAATTCTTATTTATTTTTAATTCATTTAGGGAGTGGAAAAAAGAAGAAATGGTTTTAATGAGTTCGAAACCTTTATATTATTGCTATAGTAAAATGCTTACATAAAAGTACGACTATTTTGTCGTAATCAAAACAATTTTAACAAAAAAAAAGAGCGATAAATAAAAAAAGACAGCCAATATACATTGGCTGTCTTCTTAAATATATCTTCAGAAAAATCTTACAACTTAGTTACAACAAATAACTTTGTCACTTGATTTCTTCCTTCAACATCAATAGTAATAGAGTAAACGCCGTTCTTGAAATTTGCAAGATCGATCTGTACTGGAGTAGAATTAACTTCATTAAGTTCTACTTTATACATTGATTGACCTAAGGCGCTGTGTATTTCTAACTTAACCTGTTTTCCAACGAAATCGTTTAAGTTAACATAAACTGATTCACTAGCAGGGTTAGGGAAAACGCTAAGCTCAGAAAGATCAATTTCGAACATCACTTTACGCATCTCTGTATACTCATATGTACCATCTTGAGCAATTTGTTTTACACGGTAGTAATTAACACCCATGTTTGGTGTTGCATCAACTGTATTGTAGTAAATAGCAGATGTTGAGTTGGTATTACTTTCAACGTTTTCTAATTCGCTGAAGTTTTCACCATCTATAGAACGCTCAACAATATAGCGATCATTTTGGAAATCTGTATTTGTTACCCAGTTCAAGCTTACTTCACGGTTTGACTTCAATGCATTCAATGTTAAGATTGGGTTCTGGTTAATCTCGAATTGAGTGTTACCAGCAACTTCAATTTTACTTTCAAATAACTCACAAGTCATTTGCCAGCTTGCGTCAAATAGTTTTACGTGTACGATGTATTCACCAGTAGGTAAACCGTTAATCTCTAATGGATTTGTACAATCATTAGAACAGTTGAAAACTGGAGCCCAAGCACTAGTGTAAACTGCAACGATTACATTAGGAGCATCTAATCCTGTAATAGTTAGATTACCAATACCTACACTGTAAGCAATATCACAGCCTACTGGCTCATCGGTATCACATGCATCTGGAGTTCCGTCACCATCTGTATCAATATTATCATCACCTGCTAAACAGATATCTACATCATCACATACACCATCGTTATCTGCATCACCTGCTGTACATCCGCCAGTGTTTCCTCCATCTATTGTGATATACTCCATTGTTTCACAAACTACTTGATAAGAAGCATCTAATACTTTTAAGTGAATGTAGTACGTTCCTTCTGCTAAAGTTACAGATTCTGCACAGTCATCAAAACAAGTATATTCGCCTGCCCATGCTGAATTGAAAATATTCACTGAGTAATGCTCACCACCAGCTAATAGTAAACTAACAGTACTTCCATCTATAGTATATGCTGCTGTACACTCCGTTGGCTCATCAGTATCACAAGCATCTGGGATTCCGTCGCCATCTGTATCTACATTATCATCTCCTGCTAAACATACATCTACATCATCACATACGCCATCGTTATCTGCATCGCCTGCTGTACAACCTGGCTCATCGGTATCACATGCATCTGGGATTCCGTCACCATCTGTATCAATATTATCATCTCCTGCTAAGCAAATATCTACGTCATCACATACACCATCATTATCTGCATCACCCACTGCACATGTATCACAAGCATCTGGTGTGCCGTCACCATCTGTATCTACGTTATCGTCACCTGCTAAACAGATATCTACATCATCACATACACCATCATTATCTGCATCGCCTGCTGTACATCCACCAGTGTTTCCTCCATCTATTGTGATGTACTCCATTGTCTCACATGCTATTTGGTAAGAAGCATCTAATACTTTTAAGTGAATGTAGTACGTTCCTTCTGCTAAAGTTA
>JAHDIP010000033.1:9872-37386 GCA_020630735.1 Saprospiraceae bacterium
TAAGAAGCATCTAATACTTTTAAGTGAATGTAGTACGTTCCTTCTGCTAAAGTTACAGATTCTGCACAGTCATCAAAACAAGTATATTCGCCTGCCCATGCTGAATTGAAAATATTCACTGAGTAATGCTCACCACCAGCTAATAGTAAACTAACAGTACTTCCATCTATACTGTATGCTGCCGTACATTCTGTTGGCTCATCAGTATCACAAGCGTCTGGTGTTCCGTCACCGTCTGTATCTACATTATCGTCGCCTGCTAAACATATATCTACATCATCACATACGCCATCTCCATCTGCATCACCTACTGCACATTCATCACAAGCGTCTGGTGTTCCATCACCATCTGTATCTACGTTATCATCACCTGCTAAACATACATCTACATCATCACATACACCATCTCCGTCTGCATCACCTGCTGCACAGTCATCACAAGCGTCTGGTGTTCCGTCACCATCTGTATCTACATTATCATCGCCTGCTAAACATACATCTACATCATCGCATACACCATCTCCATCTGCATCACCTGCTGCACAATCATCACAAGCATCTGGTATTCCGTCACCATCTGTATCCACATTATCGTCGCCTGCTAAACATACATCTACATCATCACATACACCATCCAAATCTGAATCTCCAACTGCACAATCATCACATGTATCTGGTATACCATCGCCATCTGTATCTATATTATCATCGCCATCTAAACATATATCCACATCATCACAAACACCGTCATTATCTGCATCACCTACTGCACAATCATCACATGCATCTGGTGTTCCATCACCATCTGTATCTACATTATCATCGCCTGCTGGACAAATATCTACATCGTCACATACTCCGTCACCATCTGAATCGGCAATACGAGTAACAGCAATCGAATTAGATAATTCATATGTTCCTTGTAAATCGTTTGCATTTAGACCAACTTCTGCTCCTACTAAATCATTTTCGTAAGATAAAGACCAAATTAAGCAAACGCCAGGTCCAGCTCCATCTAAATCAAATGGTGGTGCCGCAGGTAAACCTAAGATCAATCCGTTAAGGTCAGTAATTACCCAAGCTTGGTTTGTACCAGCATTTCCTGATAAGGTAACATCAATTGGATCAGGTGTACCATCTATACAAATAGTAGTTGGGTCATTTGTTGCTATAGTACCACCTTCGACACCTTGTGCAACAGTTATATCAAAGAAACACAATTCTGTATTTCCACATTCATCTGTTATTAAGTAAACTACTGTTGTTGTTCCTATAGCTAAAGTAGAACCACTTGTTGGGCCATCTACTTGTTCAATATTAACACCAGCAATATAACAATCAGAACTTGCTACTGGTGCATCCCAAGATACAACAGCAGAAGAAGCTCCTGAAGCAGTACTTACAGTAATTGGACTAGGACAAGAAGTAACTGTTAATGTTGCAGGAGTTGCAATTACATCAATATTAAAGATACATGATTCGAAGTTTCCACAAGAATCGAAAACTGCATAACCAACGGTATTTAAACCTGGTAATAAATCGCTTCCGCTATCAGGACCAAACGTTTGTTCTACTCCGATAGGACCACCTCTAAAGCAGTTAGATGTACCACTTGGAGCTATCCAAGTTGTAGAAGCTGTAGGTGCACCTGGAGCAGTTTGAATAGTTTGGTCACCTGGGCAACCTGTTAATTCGAAGTCAGCTGGTGTTGCATCTACTGTTACCGTAAATGTGCAAATTTCTAAATTACCACAATCGTCAGTTACTTGGTAAGCAATCTCTGTAGTACCTGCTGGGAATACGGTTCCACTTGGAGGACCACTTACTTGTTCTACAACTAGGTTCGGATCAGAAGATCCACCACCAGTTGCCCCACAAGGTAATTCCATTATTGCCCATGCATTAGAAACATTTTGGTTATCGTTCCATAAACCATCACTACGCATTTCTGTATAATCTTCATCGCCTGAGTTATTTGGTTCGTTTGCAGCCCAATTGGTATAAGTTACTGGTGCTCCAGTGGTCCAAACAAATGTACCTTCTACTGCAGCATCTGAAAAAGCTAACCAAGCTCTATTATCTACAAAGTTAGCTAAGAAAGCATTTTCTTCGGCACTGTTAATTACTGGTAAGTGACCACCTCTTGCTTCTACAAATTGCTTTGCTACATCATAGGTTACATCACCATCAGGTCTTTTGTAATAATGAGAATTATTTAGAGTTCCTAAATACATCATACCATCAATATCTGGAGCATTATTACAATCTATACCTCCAGTAGTACAAGTAGCATCAATACTTACATTTCTATTAATACAACCACTAGAAGTAAAGTCAGCAGTAGCTGTACCATTTTCGTTACGAACTCTCCATTGAGTTCCATCAAAAGATTGTTGGTTATAACTTTGCCCTGGAGCTAAGGTATTATAAAAAGTTTCGCTACCATTATTTAACCAGTAGATACTAGCAGCACAGTTACCATTATTTGTAAATGTAATATATAACTCACAAGAAATATTAGGACAAGGTACTTCGATCATACCTTCTGCTAAGAAAGTAGAATTTCTATCTGTCCATTGACCAGTACTTCTTAACAAACGTGTATAATCTTCTCCATAGGTACCACTATTATTTGGTTCTCCAGAACTCCAGTTGGTATAATTTGAATTGCCACCAACCCATTGGAAGTTACCTTCACTTGCTTCATCTGTGTAACCAATCCAAACAAAATCTGCAAGAATTACAGAACGGATAAATTCGTTTTCAGCTGCATCATTTACAACAGCCAAGTGACCGCCAATAGCTTCAGCTTGTGCTTGTGCTTGGTGCCATGTAAGACTTGTAGAGCTCGTACAGAAATATTTGCTTCCGTTGTACTCTCCCATGTATATATAGTTTGAATAACTTGAAGGAACTTGACTACAATCAACTCCACTATTAGGTGTAGTTGTAGTTGTTTCAGTAAGAACAACTGAACCAGATTGACCTCCTGCATTATCTGCGCATACATTTGCATCACCAGATAATTGGATATTGATATCACCTACCATTGTTGATGGGAATGAGTATGATCCATTTGGTTGACTTGCTAACGCTAAATCAATCCAACCTGAACCACCAAAGCCAAGGCTCTGACTTGTTACATTCGCTCCATTCCCCATTTGGAATGCTTCTCCACGTCTAGAAATATTGATTACAGTACCACCGGTTAAATTACCAGCACCTCTTAAAGTACCTTCGGTATTAGTATAGTAGTACCATTCATTTGTATTAGGATTATAGCAAGCATGTCCTTTAGGGCTACCAGCAGGTGCATTTGTTGTTCTGCCTGATAAGGTAACATCAACATCGAATTTAAGTGCATTATTGCTATTATTTCTAATTCTACCTGTAATACGTGCTGTACCGTCTAGGTATTCTTCAAACGTACCACTTGTAAATTTATATCTTGAATCTTCTCCAGAAATTACAATGTAAAATCCATATTCAATACCATTACTACAATTGTTCGTATTGATAATAGAACGAGTTGCACAGATATTAGGTGCGCAATTTGTAGTAGCTGTTGGTTCTGTCCAAGTTGCTTCAGCAGAAGAACCACCCGGTAAGGTAGTAAGAACAATGTCTTGAGGACAAGCGAAGTCGATATCTGGATCGTCAACAGCAGTGATAGGAATTGAAGGTTCTATGATTTGAAAGATTACTTCACAAGAGTTAGAAAAACCAAACTCATCCGTAAATGTAATTGTTGTTACTTGTTGACCGATATCATCAATACCGTAAGTATTCGGAGAAACAACACGGCTTACTAATTGAGCGCCACATTGAGCATATCCACCTTTGTCAACATCGTCTGGTTCTACAACTAAAGTACCGTCAGGACCTAATTGTAAAATAACGCCACCTTTACATCCAGGTACCGGAGATTTACGTTGGCTCAAGTCATTGAATACTTCACCAAATTCTCCACCTGTAACTGCTACTGAACCGTTTAATTCATACACTAAACCTTCGTTTAGAACTGGACCAGCAATATTGCCAGCAGCACGTTGAATAATTGTACCACAAACAGAGTTTTCGATAGAACCAACATTTGAAAAAGTACCAGAGTTATCTAATGTTGAAGCATCGTTATTAAGGAATAAGGCATTATTAGTAATAGTACCTTGATTATCTGTAGTACCAGAATTTGAAAATTCGTTATTATTGGTAACTGTACCATTATTCGTAAATTCACCAATTGACTCGATGAAAAATTCACCATTATTGATAATAGCACCATCGTTTGGCAAAATACTATTAGCAGCAAAAGTAGCTCCGCCTTCATTTAATATAACAGCACCTGCCATATTTGAAAACATACTACCTGCTGGATTTTCAATATCACCGAAGTTATTGATTGTACCATTATTGGTAAACGATTGCGTACTTCTGATAGAACCTTCATTATTGATCGTTCCATCATTTACAATAGTACCATTACTTTTAAAGATACCGTAGTTATTGAAGGTATCATTGTTGTCTAAGTTTGCAGAAAAGGCATTATCGAAAGTTCCATAGTTATCGAAAATTCCATTGTTTTCAAAATCACCATCATTATCAAACATCACCATTCCTGTATTAACGAAGTAGTTATTACTAACGATATTACCACCGTTAAAATTTACAATATTTCCGATGTTGTAAATAAAATCGTTGAAGGTAAGTGTACCTGCATTTTGTACTGTGTAGTTGATGATCGGTGATCCTGAATATATAGGAAAAACGCCACCACTTGGATTAGAATTAATAGTCGCAGGACTATTACTTATGGAGGGCAAGCCATTAGACCAGTTGGCCGGATTGCTCCAATCTGAATCAGCATTACCTGTCCAGATTGTTTGCGCGTTGAGTGTGCCTATACATAGGAAGGCACATACTAATGCGTAAAAAATTCTCATATGTCAATAGTTTAGTTTAAAGTTTTAAAAAATAAACACCTAAAATAATAGTTGTATAAAAATCTAAATCCGAAGATTTAGAGCATAAGCATCTTAGGGCACTATTGATGATTATCAATGTACCTAATTGGTAAAGAGTAGTGTTTTTTTAAAACTGATAGGAGAGTAAGAATCAATTACAACTTGTTCTTTTATTAGCCTTTTATTCTCTCTCAGTTAGTTGTGTTTTTTATATGTGGTATAGAGGGTATATTTCTTTTGGGCAAAAGGAGGTAATTTAAAT
The DNA here is from genome assembly GCA_020630735.1 of Saprospiraceae bacterium. Classification (GTDB taxonomy): domain Bacteria; phylum Bacteroidota; class Bacteroidia; order Chitinophagales; family Saprospiraceae; genus JAHDIP01. The sequence goes on from JAHDIP010000033.1 coordinate 15,096, forward strand.
ACATTTTATAATGAAGTTGTTTAAAAATAAATTGATAGTTTATTTTCAAGTCATTGATTCAGGACAATCCCAACCGCTTTTGCGGTTCATTCGCTTCGAGTACTATCGTACTCGACCTAATAGGAACGCTCATTCATTTCAGCTATTTTAATTTCTGTAGCTAAGGCTACACAAAAGAAAATGAGCTTTGTATTAAAATCAAGCACTTACAACTAAAAACAGAACACATGCTTAAACAACTTCAATGTATTCTAAATGAGTTTTATGTAGAAAATCAATAAATAAATTTTGAGGTTAAAACATGGTGGGGGTTAAAATCTATGTAAAGATACAGTGAAAAAAAGAAAAATGAAAGAGAACAAAATCAGCTCGTTTTATTTCGAATCTAAATAGGTCAACATTATTGTTATCTACTTTATATAAATCAAAGTTGATCATTTATTTATTATACCTTATACACCTTTTGTGGTATTTTTTAAAACAAGAAAATATAAATATTTTTATCATGTTTTACTTTACAGTATTTATGGTGAGCTATAATATATTTTTCTTATTTCAATTTAGACAGCGCTTTTATAAAAGTATCTATTTCTTCTTTAGTATTATAATAGTGAACGCCCAGCCTATTTATGGTTACTAAATTTCGTTTATCCATATCCAATAATGTAGAATTTCGATGAGATTTAGAAATATTAATCTGTTGTTCTCGTAGTAACATCATTAATTTGATTGGATCTTTATCTTTGACTCGAAAACTGATTATCCCACAATTGTTGTTACCTCTATCTAATATTTCGATATTCAATTGAGATAATTGTTGGCGGGTATAATTGGCAAGCATTTGTATTCGTTGCCATATGTTTTCCATACCAAGATCAAGTGCATAACGAATGGCAGATGCCAGACCAAGTTTTGCACCCTTATTGGTTTCAAATAGTTCAAACCGTTTAGCATCTTCTCTAACGGTAAAACTCGTCTTCGATGTCCATGTTGCAGAATATAAATCTAAATCGACTGGATATAAGTGCCCTGCTTGTTTTTTATTGACATACAAAAAACCTGTTCCTCTAGGCGCTCTCAAAAACTTTCGTCCAGTTGCTGTTATAAATGTACACTTTAAGGCTTGAACATCTATTGGTAACTGACCAACAGATTGGCAGGTATCAATTAGATAAAATATATTATACTTTGCAGCAATCTCTCCTACTTCTTCGACAGGATTAATTAAACCACCATTGGTAGGTATATGTGTAATTGCAATTAATTTTACATTATCATCAATAAGCCTTTCTAGTTCTTCGATAGATATCCGACCAAAAGGATCAGAAGGTACTACAACAATTTCGATTCCTTTACGCTCTTTGAGCTGGAGGTAGCTGATAAAATTAGATGCATATTCGGCTTCCGAAGTCAAAATTTTATCTCCTTTTTGAAAAGGTATACATTGAATAGCTTTTGTCCAAGCAGCGGTTGCACTTTCAGTAATGGCTATTTCATCGGGATAGCAGTTAATAAAACGAGCAGCCAATTCATAAACTTCATCTAAAATTTCTATATATTTTTCAGCAATTTCATAGCCGCCATACAGTGCTTCTTGATCTAAATAATGCAACATACTATCTCTAACTATATTAGGCATTAAAGAAGCACCCGAGTTATTAAGATGAATAACTTTTTGTACACCGTCTGTTTCTTGTCTTACTTTATTGATATTTATCATTTCAGTTTTTAGTTTGAGTATTCAACAAGATACAACTATTTTCATATTGTATTAAATTTTAATTTATTTTCAGTCAATTCTGCAATTATCCATTTTCACTAAAAAAGTTTTACTTGTTAAATTTTCATTATATTTAGCATTGTTTTGGCAAACATAACCAACATACTATCGAATTGAAACGATCTATATTTCTATATTTTTCTGTTCTTTTGCTTTGTCTTACTTGTACTACTGTACTAGCAGACACCTTATTATTACATTCAGACACAGACCTTTGTTTGTTACCTATTGACAAAACTAAACTAATTGAAGTAGCTGTAGATAGTAATGAGCAATGGTTGTTTGAAGACCTTCGTCTAAGGAAATTTGAAGATCAGTTTGTTCCTTGGCAAAAAGAAGAACACCTTTGCCCTAAATATGCACATTGGGGAAAGATAAATATAAAGAGTCTGGTTGACCAAAAGGCTTATTTGTATTTTGGAAAAGCAGAGCATATTCTCGTTTATGCTCTCCATGAAGATGGGCAAATCGAACAAAAAAGCATCGGTGAATTTACAAAGCGTTCTGACCTCGATGTAAAAAAGATAACAAAGTCTGCTTACATCAGCTTTCCTAAAGATGAGGTCGTTACTATATTTGTTAAATTAAAAAACGAAACGAATTTTCTTCCCCGTTTTAGTCTCAAATTATTCTCTCCAGAAGAATTTTGGGATAGTGTTATTTTCAAGCCACTTTTCAAACAGGGTCTTTTTCAAGGTACTCTATTTTTGTTGATTTTTTATGCACTTGTCTTATTTGTGATGATGCGAGATAAAGCCTATTTGTTTTTCTCCTTATATATAGGTGTTTTAATTGTCTCCTTTTTTATTCATGACCAATTGCATTATCACTTTTTCAGTTTTCTAGCTGAATTTCCAAAAACGATGTACTTTATAGAAATTCTAACGGGACAGTTAGCGCTATTGAGTTTCTTCTTATTTATGCGTTTCTTTCTGGACACTCCTACCTTAATTCCTCGTTGGAATACTTTTATGATGACGTGGTTGGGTATACGTTTTTTTAGTTTACCAATATTCATTTGGGTGAACACCTATATCTTCGAAGGTGACTTTTTACTCTTTTTATTTTTCTTTTTTGAATTATTGTTACTCATTATCACAAGTGTCCTTTTATATTTTACGAGAGATCGTCTTGCTCGATATTTTATAATTGGTACGCTTATCCTAGGCATATTTGGGATAATGACTGTTTTGGGTTGGCTCAATATTTTGAATATTAATTATGTAGAACACCTACTTCAAGTTGGTATCGTTGGTCAAGTCATTTGTTTTTCTATTGGTCTTGGTTATCGTACTAGCAAAAACGCAAACCTTGTAGATGAGTTGACTGTAAAAAACGAAGACCTCGTTTCAGAATTGGAAACTCGTGTACAAGAACAAGAACAAACCTTGCGTCTTTTTATGCGCTATGTCCCCAAACCTGTCATCGATAAAGCACTACAATCTACAGGTGATTCTATTTTCGATGGCGAACAACGATCTGTTACTGTTCTCTTTTGCGATATTAGGGACTTTACCAGTCTAAGCGAAGGCTTGGCACCACGTGAAGCAGTTGCCATGCTCAATGAGTTTTATGGATTGATGACAAAATCAATTCAAAAGCATGGTGGTACAGTCAATCAATTTATTGGAGATGAAGTATTGGCCGTTTTTGGTGCACCACTAGCCACCACTAATAATGAACGCCGAGCTGTACTAGCTGCCATGGACATGATCAAACAGGTTGATGAATTGAATAAGCTTTATCGTTCAAAAAACATAAAAGAAATTGCTATTGGTATCGGAATAAATGCTGGCGAAGTCGTAGCTGGAAATGTTGGCTCTGAAGCGAAGATCGTTTATACCGTTATTGGCGATACCGTTAATACTGGAAAACGAATTGAAAGTTTAACGAAGCATCATCCAAATTCTATATTTATAAGTCAAAATGTTTTTGAGAAGGTGAATGGACTTATAGAAGGTATTCCAAATGAACCTATTTCAGTGAAGGGAAAAAAAGAAAAAATGTTTACTTATCGAGTAGTAACGAATTAAATAAAAAAAGTCATCCCGACTTCTCGGGATGACACAACAACAACATAACCATGAAAATACATAACCTAAATTTCACAAAGTTTTTTTGAATTGGATCTTGTAACCAATTTATCTTTAAACTATTTTTATATAGTTCTTATTCTTTTATTACATAATTGACAACTGGCACATCGTCTTTGTTTACTTTCTTAAGCTGTACCATTTCTTTTTCATCTTTCATTTGGAGTACAAATTGATAATCTCCATTTTCAAGACCTTTTAAATCTATCGTGATCAAATTGGCACCATCAACAACCTCTGCCATACCATTCTTCAAGATAACTTGTCCTTTATCAACAATACTGTAGTCTAATATATCTTCTATAGAAGATCGTACAGTGACGGTAAAAAAGCGGTCCGTCATCCAACTACTCATTGCTGTTACGACAAAATTATTTTCATTGTTTCTAGTAGCAACTATTGTTTGGGTGTGAGCTGTATTACCATCTGTATCGATTTGCTTTAGGCGGTAATACACTCTTTTCTCTCCTGTCGTTATATCTAAAAAACGGTAGTTATTTTCTTTATCTGATGTTAATGCCCCCTTCACTTGCCCCACGGCATTGAATTCAACACCATCTAGTGATTTTTGCACCTCAAAATATTCATTACCAACTTCTTGAAAAGTACTCCAGGAAAGCATGTTACCTACATCTAATTCTTTAATCTTCATCGGTTTTGAAAAGATACAACTAGCAGTAGCATTTGTAACAGAAAGTAAAGTCAAAATCAAGCACAAGCTAATAGCTTGAGAAGTCCTCCTTAATAATAAAGCGGTACTCATAGTGCGGGGGATTTATTGTAAAAAAATTGTGTTTCTTTTGGATTCTTCTTAAAAAGACCTCAACTTCACATAAATGATCTGCTATTCTGATCTTTTTAAAAATTATCATATAAAATGATACTTTTATTTGTTTATTATAAGGTTTAATGAAAATGGTCTTTAAGCCTTATAAATCACTATTAAACAACTCTTTAATTTATTAAAAACTAATTAACAATGACTAATACATAGAAACAAATACCATACCAAATACATATCAATTTATATAATTTATTTATTTACACATATTAAGACAAGTATCATACCAAAATGAAAAAATATCCTCAAATTTTTTATCCCCTTTTCCTGATTATTCTCCTGATTTCTTGTCGAAAAGCAGAAGACAAGCCACTTTACAATATTCAACAATCGGCTATTTCAAAAAAAGCAATGACTGTTTCTGCACACCCGCTTGCTTCTAAAATAGGAGCTGATATTTTGCGAAAAGGAGGCAATGCAATAGATGCTACAATTGCAATACAATTTGCACTAGCTGTTACTTATCCTAGAGCTGGAAATCTAGGTGGTGGTGGATTCATGATTATACGTACTGATAAAGGCGAAATCAATACACTTGATTATAGAGAGAAAGCTCCTCTCACAGCTACAAAAGATATGTATTTGGATAGCATCGGTAATGTAGTAGAGGGTTTGAGCAGAAATGGGCATCTGGCAGTCGGTGTTCCTGGTACAGTTGATGGAATGGTGAAAGCACATAAGCGATTCGGGCAACTCAAAAATTTCAAATTATTGGTTGAACCCGCCATCCAATTGGCAGAAGAAGGATTCAAAATTACACCTTTAGAAGCCGAACGACTGAATAATTTTCAAGATGACTTCAAAAAATATAACCCTACCAATAAGGTATTCGTAAAAACTGAAAAATGGAAAACGGGCGATTTGCTTGTTCAAAAAGAACTAGCCGAAACGCTTAGGCGAATACGTGATAAAGGTAGAGCTGGATTTTATGAAGGCAAAACGGCTGATCTCTTAGTGGCTGAAATGAAACAACAAAATGGGATTATTAGCCTCGAAGATTTACAAAAATATCAATCCAAATGGCGAGATCCGATTATTGGGCATTATAAAAATTACAAAATTATTTCGATGCCGCCTCCTTCTAGTGGTGGTATTGCTTTGGTGCAAATGCTCAAAATCGTAGAGAAGTTTCCTCTTTCAAAATGGGGCTTCCACTCTCCTCAAGCTATACATCTAATGGCAGAAGCTGAGCGCCGAGTATATGCTGATCGGGCTAAACACTTGGGCGATGATGACTTCTACCCTGTCCCAAAAGATTCTTTACTAGATGAAGCATATCTTCTAGAAAGAATGGCGGATTATGATACAAAAAAAGCTACTGAAAGCGATGCTATTTTAGCAGGAAAATTTAATATCGGTTTAGAAAGTTTTGAAACGACTCACACCTCAGTTGTTGACTCTATGGGAAATGCCGTTTCTGTAACCACTACTATTAATTCTAACTATGGTTCTAAAGTAATTGTAGATGGTGCTGGTTTTTTCCTTAATAATGAAATGGATGATTTTAGTGCAAAACCTGGTGTTCCTAATCAGTTTGGATTGGTAGGCGCTGAAGCTAATGCCGTAGCTCCTGAAAAGCGGATGCTGAGCTCGATGACTCCTACTATTATCGAAAAAGATGGTGGTCTATTTATGGTGCTTGGTAGCCCTGGTGGTTCTACTATTATTACTTCGGTATTTCAGGTATTCTTAAATGTAGCTGAGTTTGGAATGAACTTAGAAGATGCAGTCAAAGCTAAACGTTTCCATCATCAATGGTTACCTGATGAAATTATGTACGAAAAAGAGGGCTTTGATGCTGCTACACTTGAACAATTAAAATCGTTTGGACACCAACTAAATGGCTTGGATAAAATTGGTTTGGTAAAGGCAATTCATGTAATGCCTGATGGTAACTTAAATGGTGTTGGAGATAATCGTAGCGAAGATCATGCGGAGGGACTTTAACACGGATAAGGGCGGATTTTTTTCTCGCTGAAGCGAGGGCGGATTTGCACAGATTTTTTCTTGGATTGTGTTATTACTCATGGCTCGCTGAAGCGAGGACGGAATGAGGTGAATTTGTTCTTGGATCGTGTTCTTACTTACTCTTATCCTGATAAACTCAGACATAAGCACGTGAAGCGTCTAGGCGAATGATTAAACACAAGGATATAATTAAAAGCTAAACCAAATCTCCTGTTGTTGACTTGAAGTGATCCGATGAGTTAAAACAGTGAAGAATATTTTAGCAAAAAGTAAATTTCAAGCACATGAAAAACTTAATCCTTTTAGTCTTTTCAATTTGCATTAGTATTTATAGTTCTGCACAACAAACCACTATACAGTTTTTTCCAGAGCAGCCAACAGAGACAGATACAGTTATGGTTGTAATAGATTGTTCCTATTCTGGAGTGAATTGTGATTTTGGAATCGTTAATACGTATTACAATCTTTTTGAAAATACGATAAATTTTTTTCCTGAATTTTGTCCAAATTGGCAAGACTCTACTCTTTGTGAAGCAAGTGATACCCTTTTTCTAGTTCCTCTAAATGCTGGCTCTTATAATGTTGACGTTTATGTAGGCATGACTGGACAATGTCCTGTTGGGAATGCCTATTTTCCACTCGATACTGTTTCCCAGACTTTAACTGTTGACTTTCTTGATGCGGTAATACTAACAGAAGAAATAAACAAGCTAGTACAGCTTTTTCCTAACCCAACAAAAAATGAAGTCCTTATCTCACTTCCAAAAAATCAATCTTTTTTACTTTCAGTATTTAACGACATCGGTCAACTAGTTTTAAACAAAAAGATATCGAATATAACAACTACGCTCCCGCTTGACCATCTATCTAATGGCATTTATTTCTTTACATTTCAAGAAGTAGAAACGGGTAAGCAAGTGACTAAAAAGCTGGTGATCCATAAATAAACTTATTGTTGATAGCTTTTCTTAGTAGATGTAATATTCCAAAAGTAAAGCATCTCGCCATTTACTTTAGAGTACTGTGCATCTTTTATTTGTTCCCATCTGAGAATGGTGCAATCTTGATCTAGTTGTACTACCTCTTTTGGTGAATTAGCTATTGCTCGAAGGGCTTCTTTTTCGCAAGCATTATTATAAAATTCTGGTTCGTCGGCTATCATGAATATGATAGAAAACACTAGCAAACTCAGCAAATATATATTCCTCTTTTTTCCTTTCAAATACCTAGGAATAAAGTAGGCCGAAGCTGCAAAGAAATAGAACAAGCAAAGTGTAACTGGCATCATGGTATCATGTCGAATAATGTCCGCACGATAATGCCGATAACCACCGAATGGCAATAAGATCAAATACAGCAATGAAAAAATGCCAATCCATTTGCTAATGGTCAGTAACTCTATGGCTCCTTTTTTTTCTTTCAATGTTCTCAATATAAAGACGTTAACAAGGATAAAAATCAACAACAGTGGAATGCCCAATTTTCGAGTTAATTGATTAAATAATCCTTTAAAAAATAAGGGATAACGATCGGCTATAGAAACAGCATCTGAATTTTCTGCATTGAATGTGCCGATATAAAAAGAGTACAGACTCAGTAAAGACAATAAGCCAAAGTAAAACCAATAGACCCATGAAATGGCTTTAGTCGCTTCCATACTTTTATTGAATAAACTCCCTATTGTTTGTTTTTTAAAATTTAGCCATAAGGAAACTAAAAAAAATAAACCACAAACCAATAGAGCTGTTGGTGCCACTAAAGAACCACTAAAAGGTAATATCAATACCAAAGTAAAAAGGCCAAGTAAACAGAAAGGTGTAAATACTTCTTTTATAGTTTTATCGCAACATCCAACTTTAAAAAAGGGTAAAAAAAACAAAAGCAATAAAGCTAAGGGAAAGGCATAAAAAAAGGTATAGGTAATTGCTCCAGATATAATTCCCATGTAACCGCTATAACCATGCGTTTGAAATAAAGGAGTAAGTAACAACGCTAAAATTAGCCAGTCATATCGTCGCTCTTCTTTAGACTTTGCATATTGTATCAACAACCAAATTAAGAAAACTTGTAACACTGTTTTGAATAAGGCCGAAGCTAGATAAACGCTTTCGATAGGCTCTACAAAACGTTGTAAAAAAAGTGGTATAGTTCTAAAATACCCATACATCGCTATATGACAAAAATAACGATTAGGGGCACTATATTCCATACCTTGCGTAAGTACTCGAACACCAAATGGGTCATTTAATACTTCTGTATAATCTTTGGAAGGTAAAACGACAGGTGCTAAATCTCCATCTAAAACTTGACCTTTATGTTGGTAAAAAGAATAAACGACATCACAAAACAACAGTGCTATAATGATAAAAACATATCTATTCATTTTCCGTCGCTTTCTACAAAGGTAAATAGGACCTCCATATCTCCTCCCGAAATTTTTGCTTCAAGATTTTTACCATTCATATAATATTCTATCTTTTTTGGAAATTCATTTGCTTGATTTTCGCAAACGAAACTATCTTTTGTTTTCTTTGTAATCGGAAATATTGTAGAAGCCTTATCACCTGCTGTTATCACTTCAAATTTCCAAGCCATATTACTTTTAAGTAATCTCATTTCTTCTTTAAAAACAGTATCCTGTCCTTGAAGCGTGTAACCTAATCCGACATATTCTTCTGGAGATTTTTTTGTCCAATACTCAAATGTCTTTTTCCCTTCCTCATTATTCGTTCTATTCCAACTTCCGAGCAACCAATCTAAATTGTTAATTGTCGTCGTAACTTCAGGCTTCTCTTTTTGGTTTGTATTTTCTTGTGAACAAGTAAACAAAATGAAAGGCCCTAATAATAAAAACAAGTATTTCCGATTCATCAAATTTGACTATTTAATTATGAAGTTGTTTAAAAATGAATTGATGGCTTATTTCTAAGTCATTAATTTAGGGCAAACCCAACCGCTTTTGCGGTTCATTCGCTTCGAGTACTATCGTACTCGACCTAATAGGAACGCTCATTCATTTCAGCTATTTTCATATCCATAGCTATGGCTATGAAAAAGAAAAGGAGCTTCGTCCTAGAAAATCAAGCACTTACAACTAAGCTCAGAACACATTCTTAAACAACTTCTATGAAATGATTCTTCCAAAATAACGTAGCATCTCCTGCTTTGATTGATTTCTCACAGCATTCAATGGTTCCGATTGTTTCGCCATTATCCACTTTATAGGCTTTTTCAAAAGAGAAGTAAAGATACGTTGTAAAGAAGACACCGTTTTTCGTTGCTCATCAAAATAGCTTTCTAAGGTATCTTGCTGAAAGGTAACAATTTTTTCTAAATCATCCCCATCCATATAATAGCCACAATGAAAATTGATGTCGGCAAATGTATAAGGCGGAAAGTCTACCTCACCTAAACCAAAAATATCAAAAGAACGAGTCAATAATTCTTTATAGCTCAAGCGCATTTTCTCGCCACCACCCAAATTAAATATTCGCTTCGATAATGCTGTTCGTTTATCTATTGCATTCACAAAGGCTCTAGCTGTATCTCTAGGTGTAGCAATTTCCATTGATGTTTTTAGTGGCATATGAAACATCAGTTTCGACATTTTATGTCCGCCCATTATGGCAGTCAATCGAAAGATAGACCAATCAAGAGAACTTGCTTGAATGATTTTTTCAGAGGCAATTTTTGTTTTAGCATATTCATCTCCCTCGCTCGCCATCAAAGCATCTCCTACTCTAATTTCTGGATTTTTTAAACGATCTCCATAAACAGAGACCGATGAACTATAAAGAAAAAACACATTGGGTGATGAAGCTTCAAGTGTTTCAATCAAGTATTTAGTGCCCGTAGTATTTACCTTCAACGCTAAGTCTGGATGCTCATCTGCAAAGGGCGGTATTAATGCTGCTAAATGAATAGCAGCATTAAATTTTTTTCCTATTTGTTGAACAGATTCTTTATCGCTAATATCACCATAAACAATCTCAATTCTGTTTTTATAGGGAGCAAAAAGCTTTTCTGTTCTTCTACTCTTTTTATCAAAAACGACGATGGCATATTCCGTCGTTTTTCCTATCAGTTGCTGTAGTACCTGATAACCAACAGAGCCTGATGCACCTGTGAGAAGAATTTTTTTCTTCGATTGATTGCTTTTCATAAACCCCAAAGGTCAGATATTAACGTTGAAAAAGCAAATGAGCATTTTCAGCTTCATGAACTTGTTCCATAAATGCTCTAAAAGCTAAAAAGTCTTTGGCTTTGATATTTTCTCTATTCACTTTATACTTTCGTTCAACAATTAACTTTTGTTCTCCTAATTGTTTAAACGTAAGGTCGTAAGTAAAGTCATTATAACTAAGATGAATATCTTTTGGCACTTCCATAAGCGTAAACGAAGGATCTAAATTTATCTCGATTGTTTCATTGTAATAGTCTGCTGTTTCATAGTATATAAAATTAAAATCATATTCTCGTTCTTCTTCTTCAAATATTTTCATCTCTATTAATAAGTCTGAAAAAGGAACTTTTACCGCACCAAATGACCCTAATTTCAATACGTCATTATCAACAGTAACATCGTAACTATATTTTGCTAAATCATTCCTTGGCTCTAAGGATTGAAAATCTAAATTTTTAATCGCCATTGTAGATTTAAAACGATTTGACAACAGTTTTTTCAATTTATCTTTTCGTTCTTTATCGTCTAAGTCATAATATGCATTACAAGTTCCTGAAGCAAGTGTACCGATTTTTTCAGTATTCATAGCAACGTTCATCTTGAAGTCCTTTTGAATATTTACTACTGAATTTCGTTCAATGCCATTTTTGTATTTTTGATTACTTTGCAATGCTTCGAGCCTCGCATCATCAGACACATTGTGAGGAGGAATTTCTAAGATGGTAGCACCAATATGATATGGATATAAATGACCAAAAGGCAAATTGGGGTCCGTTAATTCAAGATAGGTATCTCCTTCGTCCAAATAAACTTTTACAATGCAATGATTAAAATTTAGTGATGGCAAAATAACATCTCTAGTTCCGTTATCGCTCGTATTGATCAATACTAAGTTCGACTCTAAGCCTACCGATCTAGCTAAAGAAACATAAAGCGTCGAGACATCTTTACAGTCACCTAATTTGGAGTTGTAAATCTTAGATGCCTTTTGAGGAATAAATCCACTCTGTCGAAAATCAATAGAACTGTATTGAATATTTTTACAGACAAAATCATAAATCGTTCTCGCCTTATCACCATCCGTTAAATTTTTCCCTTCAAATAAATCTTCTGTAATCTTCTTAATTGTATAATCTGGTGCTGCTTGGTGAGTCGTAAGATCACTATACCATTGAACGATATCACTCCATGTTTGATCTAATGAAATATGAATTCGTTGAGAAATATCATTAAAAGGAATTTGATTAGATTCTTCTTTCACAATCATTGGATTGGTCTTTGACCAATTGTATTTTTTGAATCCTTCCACTGTTGTTATCTCTGGCTTCATTTCATCATTTATGATTTTTTTTTGAATAGACAAACCATCTTCTAAAAATAAGTTATAATCTACTTTGTAATATGGATAGGAAGAATTTAAGGTAAATCGATCACTGATAAATAAGGTAGACTTTCCTCCACTATATTGTTTTTCGGTACTAGAAACATAAATGTAATCGCCTATTTCCAAATTAGTAAAAACAAGCTCTCCGTTATTTCGTTCGGCATCTATTGTTTCACCACTTTTCTTAATCGTTTTGGCTTCATCTATAGAGACTTCCATATTAGACCCTGCGCTATAATTAATTTTTTGCCAATACTCTAAAGCCGAATCATCATTCAATTTAAGGATATAGCTATGTCTTTCACCTCTTGACTTAGACTTAAAAACAATTACAGATTTATTTTCGATAACAATCTCATAAGATTTCTTAACCGTTGGAGTAAAGTTTGCTTCAAACTCTTTAATAATTTCTGCTGGCTCCAATTCTGGAATCAAATCTACAGCTATCGTTTGCCCTTTTAATTCTCTAATTTTTTCATTGGTATCAAAAGAAAAAGGATAATACTGTAGAGCTTGTTCATAATATTTCAAGGCTGACTTGTCATCGTTTTTAAATTTATAAAGGACTGCTAAATCTTTTAAGGTAGCATAATCAGAAGGTCTATTTTCAATAATTACATTACATAAATCTATTGCTTTATCGTATTTAGATTGACGAGTAAGAATGTTGATTATATTTTTATATGATTCGTAATCGGTCGGAATTAATTCTATCTTTTTTCGTAATTGACTTATAGCCTTATCTATCATACCTTCCTCCAAATAGTTACTAGCCAATTCAGAAGTAATGGAAGCAGAGTAGTTCTTTTCTAAATATTTTTCAAGTATACGATTTGCCTCTTTAGGTTTTGAATAGTAATTTTTTTCAATGTTATACTTTGCACTTAAAGCTTGATAATCATCAGGAAAACTATGATATAAACTATCTATTAAACGAAGGACTAATTCATTATCTTGGTCTAAATTTCCAATTGCAATGCGATAGGATAACTCATTATAATAATTAGGATACTTTGATAAATAATTTTTCACATATTCTTTTAGTTTTACTTTATCGCTCTCCTTTGCAAATTCGTCTATTTTATTTTCTAGTATATCTATATCTTCAGGGTAGTTTTCTTGAAACAAATCATAGTATTTGTTTTGATTGGTTGTTTGTCCACTCTCCTTATAAAGCAATATTAAATTTCTAAGAAAAAAGTAATTTTTAGGTCGTTCTTTCTGAACAGAAAGCAATATATCTTCAGCATTATTTAGTTCGCCTGATCTCAAATAAGCGTTTGCTAACAAAAATTGATATAAAATATCGTTCTCGGCTTTTTGCGTTAAAGACTCTATAGCAAAATTTGGTAACTGCTCTACCTTTTTCAATTCTTTTGTATAAGGCTGAGGTTTTGTTGATTGAGGTAATTCTAATAAATTATGACTCGTATCGCTAATTCTCATAACGAAGTTGGCATGGTCTTTTTCATAATCACCCAATTGAATCAACACTCTATTAAATCCTTTATTTAAAGTACACTTAAATTGAAAGTAATCCATTTCAGTATTACGGCGCTCTGGTTCTCTATAGATTTCAGTATCATTAATCCAAACTTTTAGTGATCCAGAATAACCAAGTTTAAGAATGACTTCTTGTTCCTCATCAGCTTCAATAAAAGATTGTGCATACAAAATAGAATTACTTGCATAAATGGATTTATACTTAAACATATAACAATCATCCGTTTCGATCGGAGACTCAAACCAAGAAATATCAGCACCATATTTTGAAGTAAATTTTGCATCCAATTCAGGCTTTGCCAATACACCAAAATCTTTATCGTATCCGCTATTCATCACATTATCAAAAGGACCAAGCATTAACCAATTCTTATAGGCACTTACTTTTTTTAAATGTTTTAACGAATTCTTTTTGTCGGCAGCATATAAATAATGCGTAATTAAACGGTACTGAGTACCACCGTCAAGCTTTCCTATATTATTTTTATCTTTTTCTATTTTCTTGAGTAAGTCTAATTGATAATCCTTCTTTTTACCTCCCTGCCCTATTACTCCATTGCTAAACCATAATGCATAGAGTTCTGGATAAGGATTCTCTGTATTATCAAAAAATTCCTTAAAATACTTTGATGCCTTTTCATTCTTTTTGAAACGAGAATTTAGCATTGTCAATACTAGCAATGAACGATTTTTTAAAGCAGGCTTTTTCAGCGCAGATTCGAAGTGTTTTATTGCTTCTTCTATATTTGCATTATCTAATGCTTCCCATCCTTTCTGGTAGCTATCTTGTGCTTTTAGTAAAAAAGTAGAAAGAAGACAGATTGAAAAAATTACGATCTTTCTCATGTGTTTTGTTTTCTTAAATGTAATATAAAAACCCGCATTCAGAAAGCAGATTTCTCATGATAAATTATCATGAGTATTCATATTACCTGTGTTTTTTAAATATTTTAGTTTCGTAAAAAAAGTGCATTAATCCACTTTGATAAGTAGCTCACAATAATTAATTGGGTAAATTTTAGGTCGAAGATTTTTTTGATAGATTTTCTCAAAAAATCAATGCATAGCAGGGCTAAGGATTTATTTTTTGAGGAAATATAGCGGAAAAAGATCGTTTTAAAATACCGAAGTAATTGTGGTGCGCTACTTATATATAGTAACGAAAAAAAATAAGTCCATCATTTTGAACATGTGGTAGTTATTCTTTGATCGTTACTTAGCTCGATTTTAGCCATTAAAAAGTAAAAGTCGAGCTTAGATTTCAATGTCAAACTATTTGACATAAAGTCTATTTTCAAGATACAACTTATAAATTTGTGTTGATAATTTTTATCGTCAAACACATATTTTTTTGAGATGAATAACAATTTTATACTGAAATCAAAATCGTTTCCACCTTCCTAAGTAAGGGCAAAAAAACAATAAAAAACTAAAATACCCTAGAAAATTCAACAATTATTTTAACTCGAAGATCAATTTAAAGTTGATCTACAATTTGTCTAAATACATACCACCAATTTATTCGTTCAGCTTTTATCTTTTTTTCACGATTATTCATAGATACAATGATAATCTCTTTTTCAGGATAGATATAGATATGCTGTTTATAAGCTCCATTCGCCATAAAATCGCCATAAGCTGCGAGACCAATATGCCAACAATAATTATAATTAAAACTACTTCCTTGACTAGTGTCTCGACGAATAGATTTTTGATACCATTCTTTACTTACAATTTGTTCACCATTCCAATTTCCTTCATTCATATACAAACGACCAAACTTTGCATAATCCTCAGCTGTTGCTCCCATACAACAGTAACTTTTCTCTAAGTCGTTTTTCTTATCTATTGCCCAAATACCATTCGAACACATGCCTATTGGTTTCCAAATTTTTTCTTCTAAATACCTCGCTGGGTATTTACCTGTTGCTCGATGAATAATCAATCCAAGCAAATGGGTATTCATATTGACATAATGTTGGTGCGTTCCAGGTGGATACTCAAACTCTATTTTGTCTAAAGCCTTCAAACTATTACGACCATAATAAATGGTAGCATCTACATCCAATCGGTATTTTATTCCTGAAGTATGGTTAAGTAAATGCTCAATCGTTAGTGTCTCAAATTCTACGGCACCTTTTAATTCAGGAATATATTTGATAACCAAATCTTGCTCGCTGTAAATCTTCCCCTCCTCTATTGCAACACCTATTAATGCAGAGGTAAAAGATTTGGCAATTGAATAAGAAGAATGCAAATCGTCAGCCTTTGTTTCTTCACCGTAGTACTCATATAGTATCGTATCTTTCCTTATCACCAGAAAACTTCTGACAGCATGCGACTCCACTAATTCATCAAGTCCGACAAAAAAAGGCAAATCACTTGTCCAATCATTTACCTTCACCCTTTGACCAATCGTCCCTGTTGATGAATGAAATGTGAAACAATCATCTCCAGCTTCTATTACTCTATGATCAAAACGTTCCAAATCTTTTTTATCTGGCCTTCCTAATAAAAGACTACTTGGAGGTAAACAAGCAGTCATGGAAAGTAAAACAAAACAAAGTATTATTGCAAAAAAGTTAGAGTTCAAAGGGATTTGCATAATTACAGTTATATTTTTATTGTATCGCT
Source organism: Saprospiraceae bacterium (assembly GCA_020630735.1). GTDB lineage: Bacteria > Bacteroidota > Bacteroidia > Chitinophagales > Saprospiraceae > JAHDIP01. Next base: position 31,482 of record JAHDIP010000033.1, read on the forward strand.
ATTATACGCTTATTCTACTAAACTTCGTATTTATTTAGCAAGACGAAAACAAATTTTAAAATAAAACATACTTTTATTATTAATTATAAAATTTAATTTCACAAAACAATTATTCAAAAACCATATATTTTGATTCTTAAAACAGCATCCATTTTTCCACTAACAATATAAATTAAAATCTTTTCACTTTTTATTAAAAATATTAGGTTTTTAATTTTTTAAACTCCATCTTTGAAAAAATTATACATAAGAAATATGTCTTTCAATTATATCATTATTATTATTACTTCAATCATCGTCATTATTAGCTAATGCGTTGAGAGTGGTATATATGTATATAAAAAAGCCGTTCTCTTTACCCAGAGAACGGCTTTTTTATTGCCCTTTTATAAAACCTACAACTAAAAAACGATCTAATTACAATGAATAAAAAAGAACTTAACAAATACAGTAAACACGTAACGCAAGATAGCACACAACCCGCAGCACAAGCGATGTTGCATGCTATTGGCTTAAGTGAAGAAGATTTGAAAAAGCCTCAAATCGGAATAGTAAGTACTGGCTGGGAGGGTAACCCCTGCAATATGCACCTCAATGATTTAGCAAAAGATATTAAAAGTCATATTGGTAAAGAAAAGCTCATTCCACTCATTTTTCATACCATTGGTGTAAGTGATGGTATTTCTATGGGCACCTTAGGTATGCGTTTTTCTCTTCCTTCAAGAGATATTATTGCTGACTCAATTGAGACTGTAGCTTCTGCCCAGTGGTATGATGGCATCGTTGCTGTAGTAGGTTGTGATAAAAATATGCCTGGTGCCATGATGGCTTTAGGTCGCCTCAATAGACCATCAATCCTTGTCTATGGTGGTACCATAAAACCTGGTTGTTTAAATGATAAAAAACTGGATATTGTTTCTGCCTTTGAAGCGCTAGGTCAAAAAATAGCTGGCTCTATTTCTGAAAATGAATTTAAGGCAGTTGTCAAAAACGCTTGCCCTGGTGCTGGGTCTTGTGGAGGAATGTATACCGCCAACACAATGGCCTCAGCTATAGAAGCAATGGGTATGAGCCTACCTTTCAACTCTTCTAACCCTGCTGTAAGTTCTAATAAAAAAGAAGAGTCTGCTACAATAGCAACAGCAATAAATAATCTATTAGAACAAGACATCAAACCTAGAGATATCATGACTAAAAAGGCGTTTGAAAATGCCTTACGATTGATCATGGTATTAGGTGGATCAACAAATGCCGTGCTACATATTATCGCTATGGCAAAATCCGTAAACGTAGAAATCAAGCTGAGTGATTTTCAACGCATTAGTGATACCACTCCTTTTTTAGCCGACTTAAAACCTAGCGGAAAATACGTCATGGATGACTTACACCAAATAGGTGGTATCCCTGCAGTGATGAAACTAATGCTGGACGACGGTTACCTCCATGGAGATTGTATGACTGTTACAGGAAAAACGGTTGCTGAAAACTTAGCGACTGTCGCCCACCTAAAAGAAGGTCAACAAGTTATCCGACCTTTTTCTAATCCAATAAAGGCAACTGGACATTTACAAATCTTATTTGGTAATCTAGCACAAGAGGGAGCTGTTGCAAAAATAACAGGAAAAGAAGGCGAACTATTCGAAGGCAAAGCACGTGTTTTTGATTCAGAAGCTCTAGCAAATGCAGCGATAGGAAATGGAGAAATCAAAGCTGGTGATGTTATCGTCATTCGTTACATTGGCCCCAAAGGTGCACCAGGTATGCCTGAAATGTTGAAACCTACGTCTTCCATTATGGGGGCAGGTTTAGGTAATGATGTTGCCCTAATTACAGATGGTCGATTTTCTGGTGGAACGCATGGTTTTGTTGTGGGACACATTACTCCCGAAGCACAAGTCGGTGGCACTATCGCTCTCGTGAAAGATGGTGATCCCATTACAATTGATATTATCAACAATCAAATCAATGTACAATTAAGTGAAGAAGAACTGGCAGCTCGACGAGAAGTTTGGACTGCTCCAAAAGAAAAAGCAACAACAGGTATTCTAAAAAAATATAGCAAAACTGTTTCTTCAGCCAGCGAAGGTTGCGTAACAGATGAATTTTAATCTCCTAAACAATCTAAAATTAGACTGATGAAACTAAGTACTAAATCTTCTAGTGCCAAAAATAAAACGGGTACTCGAAAGTATACAAAAAGAAAAAAGAAAGCAACTACTATTACAGGAGCAGAAGCCATATTACGCTGTCTGATCGAAGAAGGTGTCGATACTATTTTTGGTTATCCTGGTGGCGCAATCATGCCTGTTTATGATGCTTTGTATCATTACAAAGAACAACTCAATCATATTTTGCCAAGGCATGAACAGGGCGCTACGCATGCAGCAGAAGGCTACGCACGTGTCACTCGCAAGATAGGTGTCTGCATGGCTACTTCAGGGCCAGGTGCTACTAATTTGATCACTGGTATTGCTGATGCAATGATGGATTCGACACCCATGGTCTGCATCACTGGGCAAGTATATAGTGCAGCTTTAGGTTCCGATGCTTTTCAGGAATGTGATGTAATAGGTTGTACTACCTCTATCACAAAATGGAATTATCAGATTACAAAAGCTGAAGAAATTCCTGAGGTTTTTGCCAAGGCTTTTTACATTGCTAATTCTGGCCGTCCTGGTCCAGTAGTCATTGACATCACAAAAGATGCACAGTTAAACAGTTTTGATTTTGAATATGTCAAAGCAAAATTCTTTAGAAGTTACCAACCTTTACCTAAGCCAAATTTGAAAGAAATTGCTGCTGCTGCTGAATTAATCAACAAAGCAAAAAAACCGTTTATCTTAGCAGGGCATGGCATCCAAATAGCTGGTGCACAAAAAGTATTCAAAGAATTTGTTGAAAAATCGGGTATTCCTTTAGCTTGTACCATTCATGGTTTGTCTTCGATTCCTTCTGACCACAAATTGCACATGGGTATGCTTGGCATGCATGGCAATTACGGTCCTAATATAAAGACCAATGAGTGTGATGTTTTAATTGCTATCGGCATGCGTTTCGATGATCGAGTAACTGGTGATGTTAGTCGTTATGCCAAACAAGCAAAAGTTATTCATATCGAAATTGATCCTTCTGAAATAAATAAAATCATTCCTGCTGATGTTCCTGTTTTAGCTGATGCGAAAGCTGCTTTAAAATTATTAGTACCCCTAGTTAAGAAAAAGCGCTATACAAAATGGGTTAAAGAATTCAAAGACTGTGAAAAGCAGGAAAAAGAAAAAGTCATTGACAAGGATATGAAACCCAATAAAGATGGTAGCATCAAAATGGGACAAGCAGTGAAAGAAGTGTCTGATCAAACAAAAGGTAAGGCGGTAGTTGTTACAGATGTTGGCCAGCACCAAATGGTTGCTGCTCGATATTATAATTATCGATCAACAAATCAATGGGTGTCTTCGGGTGGGGCTGGCACAATGGGCTATGGTTTACCTGCTGCCTTTGGTGCCAAATTAGCACAACCAAAACGAGAAGTAATTGCCTTTATCGGTGATGGTGGTTTTCAAATGACCATCCAAGAATTGGGTATGTGCAGCCAATGGGATGTGGGAGTAAAAATCGTTTTGCTTGATAATAACTATCTCGGAATGGTACGCCAATGGCAACAATTATTTTTCGATGGTCGCTACTCTTCTGTAGCCTTACAAAATCCAGATTTCATAAAAATCGCTGATGGTTTTGGCGTTCCTGGTAAGAAAATTACGCAACTGAGTGAATTGAAAAAAGGAGTAAAAGAAATGCTCCAACATAAAGGGCCTTACCTACTACATGTACAAGTACAAAAAGAAGAAAATATTTTTCCAATGATCGCTACAGGTTGCTCTGTCTCAGAAATTCGTTTGGAGTAAAATTTTTCAGGAAAATAATTTTTGAAACAATCAAAAAAGAAATCATGACAGAATATACCATATCCATATTTTCAGAAAACAAAGTCGGCATACTAAGCAGAGTTGTTTCTGTTTTCACCCGACGATATATAAACATCGAAAGTATTAATAGTTCTAAATCGTCAATAAAAGATATTTATCGCTATACCATTGTTGTTAATACAACAGAAGTGATGATCAAAAAATTGTGCGCACAACTAGAAAAGCAAATTGATATTCTAAAAGCATTTTATTACGAAAAGAATGAAATCGTTTATCAAGAAATTGCGCTGTACAAAGTACCAACACATATTTTCAACAATGGTGATACCGTAGAACAATTAGTTCGTTCGCACAATGCTCGAATCATCAGTATCGAACCAGATTATATCGTTATCGAAAAAACAGGACACAAAGAAGAAACAGATATCCTTTTAGCAGCACTACAAGAAATTGGAATTTACGAATTTGTCCGTTCAGGTAGAGTTGCTATTTCAAAACCAATGGAACAATTAAACAGATATTTGGAGTCCATCCAATTAGAAAATGCAAACTAAGCAACAATCAAAAAATCATTCTAAAAACAAATCAATTTAAATAAGACAACTTATGGCACAGATCAATTTTGGTGGCGTTCAAGAAAACGTTGCAACTCGTGAAGAATTCCCTTTAGACAAAGCACGTGAAGTTTTAAAAGATGAAACAATCGCAATCATAGGCTACGGTGTACAAGGGCCTGGTCAATCGTTGAACCTTCGAGATAATGGCTTCAATGTTATTATTGGACAACGTAGCCCATCCAAATCTTGGGACAAGGCGGTAGCTGATGGCTGGGTTCCTGGCGAAACATTGTTCTCTATTGAGGAAGCTTGCGAGAAAGGAACGATTATTCAATACCTACTTTCTGATGCTGCACAGATTGCTTGTTGGCCAACCATCAAACCATTTTTGACCAAAGGAAAAGCACTTTATTTTTCTCACGGTTTTGGTATTACCTACAAAGAACGTTCTGGCATTATTCCTCCTGAAGATATTGATGTTATTCTAGCAGCACCTAAAGGATCTGGTACTAGCCTTAGACGAATGTTTTTGGAAGGTCGTGGGCTTAATTCTTCTTACGCTATTTTTCAAGATGCAACAGGTAGAGCCTATGATCGAGTAATTTCTCTTGGTGTTGGAATTGGTTCAGGTTATTTATTTGAAACAACTTTTCAAAAAGAAGTCTACAGCGATCTTACTGGCGAACGTGGTACCTTGATGGGTGCTATAGCTGGTATTTTTGAAGCACAATATAATGTACTTCGCAAGCGTGGTCACTCCCCTAGTGAAGCCTTCAACGAAACAGTTGAGGAATTGACACAAAGTCTTATGCCACTGGTTGCCGAAAATGGAATGGACTGGATGTACGCTAATTGCTCAACGACTGCTCAACGAGGTGCATTGGATTGGAAAAATAAATTTAGAGATGCTGTTGCTCCTGTCTTTGAAGACTTATACGATAGCGTCGAGTCTGGAGAAGAAGCGCAACGTTCTATAGACTCTAATAGTCAAGAAGATTATAGAGTAAAACTGGAAGGAGAACTTCGAGAAATTCGAGAAAGTGAAATGTGGCAAACAGGTAAGGCTGTTCGTGCATTACGCCCTGAACGTCAAGAGCAAAATAAGACTGTTTCTTAAAATTAGTCATCAGTTAAATGTACTGAAGACAAAATAGAGCAGAGCATAGAGACTAACTTCCAAGCTCGATTCTCTGCTCTATATTTTCATCATCAAATACTTGAAGCATTTACCTTGACATCAGATTAAATAATGGTTAAAAAATAACTTCCTGATTTCGTTTATGCTCTTTTGCTACTACTCTTCGTTATTTTTTTCAACGATAGCTAGGCTATCCTTTCAAAAAATGCCTCGATTAGCAACAAAATTTCTATCTCCAAATCGGGAACTTATTATTCACCCATTACTAAATAAAAACGAATGACATT
>JAHDIP010000034.1 GCA_020630735.1 Saprospiraceae bacterium
CAAATTTGTTTATTGAAATGAATAGCGTCATACATGCTATTTAGCATTAGAGATAGGCTGTTCAAAATTCCAATTTTGGACGAAATGGTTTTCATGGGTTAAAGAGAAAAAACGCTGTTAGTTTGGCAAAAGAAGTTATCTAATTCCTTTCACTTACTTTTGGCTGCTTACTTTTCTTTTTACGCAAAAGAAAAGTAACAAAAGAAAACTCTCGGCTCACGATCTTTAGCTAATGCCGATTTTTTTCTCTTTTTAAAATTATTTTTTTACCTACAGCTTTGTAATAATAAAAAATAAGAACAATGGACTATATACATTTTGAACAGCCTACCATTAGAGATAATTGTTTAATTCTCAGAAGTTTCAAACGTTTAGCAATCCGAAAACCTTTTAACTTTCTGTATAAATATCTTACAAGTAGTATTATATTTGTATATTATTCAACTAATGAGAAGCAATGAAAAAGTCATGTCTGGAATGCAATGAAGAATTTATTGGTCGGTCAGATAAAAAATTCTGTTCCGATCAATGTCGGAGTTCACACAATAATAAACTCAATAGTGATGCTAATAACTTTGTTAGAAACGTCAATAATATTTTACGCAAAAATCGCCGTATACTAGCCACTCTAAATCCAGACGGAAAATCGAAAGTGCATCGAGATAAATTATTAGAAAAAGGGTTTAAGTTTAGTTACTTCACCAATATCTACCAAACAAAAGCAGGAAAAACCTATCATTTTTGCTATGACCAAGGTTACTTAGCTATTGATCGAGGCTATTATGCTCTTGTTGTTCGACAATCTTATGTAGAGTAATTTTTTTGATGTATTTTAACAATAAGTCTATGAAAACTGCATACCACTATATTAGCCTGCTCATCTTTTTATTTCCTTTGCTCTGCTCTGGTCAATTTAGTAGAGTTCACCAAAATCCAGGCGGCTCCTTTTTGGAAGATATTGTATCTGCCGACGAGAATACGATCATGTTTACGGGGAGTAACCTGCATCAATTTTCATTTGACCGAGGTGAATCGTGGTTCTCCTATAATTTGGGTGGCATGTTTGTGAAGTCTGCGTTTTTTTCGAGTTTAAAGTTTGGGATTTGTGTAGGTAACGATGGTAAGTTTCAGAAAAACACCTATTGCGGTTCCTACCAAGGTTGGTACCCAAATGAAGATACAGGCATCAATCATGATTTTCTAGATGTTTATTTTAGAACAGACTTCGAAGGTTATGTTTGTGGTGAAGGAGGCACACTGATAAAGACCGTAGACCAAACCGAAAACTGGATTGAAATTTCGACCAATACAAGCAATAATTTAAATGGCATCTGGTCTATCAACGATCAAACAATGATTGTATGTGGCGATGAAGGCTTGATCATAATGGTAGATAATAACGACAACATCATCAGTAGCCAAACAATCGGAACGGAACACTTGAACAAAGTATTTTTCACAAATGAACAAGTCGGCTATGTAGTCGGCAATCAAGGAAGTATTTACAAAACAACGGATGCTGCCAATTCTTGGTTTCCTCTCACACTCAATACCACAGCAGATATTTTATCGGTAACCTTTAATAATGAAAACCATGGAATCATTACAGGTACCGATGGTGCTATATTTGTCACCGAAGATGCTGGCTCAACTTGGACACAAAGTTTTGTCGTTACGGACGACGACGACATACGATCTGCTATGTTTAAAAATGATCAAGAAGCCTATGCAGTTGCACCGACTTTCGTTTTATACTCTTCTGATGGTGGGCATAATTGGACACGACTTACTGGTCAATTAACCAAATTAGATTTTCCAACAAAAGAACGTGGTTATGCTATTGGCTGGAATGGGGTGGGCTATAAAACAACAGATGCGGGACAACATTGGACAGCACTAGATTTTAAAACCAATGCTTACTTTAATGATTTGCATTTTATCAACCAAGATACAGGGTATGTAGCTGGTAGCAACGTAATTATGCGAACAGAAGACGGTGGTGAAAGTTGGACAACATTGGATCATCCTTCCCAAAGTAATATCTATGGTATTCACTTTACCGATTACAATCATGGCGTTGCAGTTGGTTATTACAGAACACTTTTGTACACCAACGACGGTGGCATCACTTGGGAACATTCGTTTAATGATAATTCTTCTATTTTTTATTCTGATGTTTACTTTACAAGTCCACTAGTTGGTTATCACTCTTCCAATATTGGACGAATTTATAAAACAATAGATGGTGGCCTGAATTGGGCAGAATTGACGACCAATTTTACAGGCACTTTGGGCGACTTCTTTTTTATCAACGAAAATATTGGTTGGGTAATTGGTGGTGGTGGAATCATTTTAAAAACAACGGATGCTGGTGAAAACTGGACCATGCTTGATAGCGGTTTGAGTGACGGACTTGGAGGTCTTTTCTTTTTCGATGAAAACAAAGGAATGGTCGTCGGTAATAATGCCGAGTATCTCATCACATTTGATGGAGGACTTACTTGGGAAGATCATACTTCTGGCTATTCCGATTATGATCATCTCTTTTTCACAGATGAGGAACATGGCTATGCCCTATCAGGTGGTTCAGTTCAAGCAATTGGTCCATACAGTAATATTAATTATACAACGCCAATTTGCCCAGGACGAGAAATTTCCTTTAATGTTTTTTCTCCCTATCATCTTGATCCAAGCCCATCTACAGTAGCTTATGAGATCACTCCTTTTGACGATAGCTTCGATAATGCGATTACTTTGGGAACAACAGTCGTTGATAGCGTTGGATTGATTGAGTTTACTTTTCCTAAAGATTTAACCGAAGGACTTTACAAAACCCGTTTTGTAGATGTCAACGATCCTACTAGATTTTCTTTTGAAAAAAATGTGCAGATTGATAAACGACCCGATATCTCTTATACTTTGGTAGATTCTTTTCTGATCGCTAGTGCAGATTTAGATGTCGATTTTTATTGGTATTCTCAAGACGGCATATGGGAAACTTTTGCAGGCTCAGGCGACACCCTTCTTCTTCAAGAAGCAGGTAATTATTATTTGGAAGCTAGAGAAGATTGTTGCGATGCACAAACAGATTGGTTTTCGGTTACCTTGTGTAACGGAAATTTCGCACTCAATTTATATCAACAAGCAGAACAAATTTGCGAAGGAAATGCTTTAGCAATTGGGGCAAACTTGTACACCGAAGCGGGCGTTTATTTGGATACTCTAATCAGCACTTCAGGTTGTGATAGCATTCTCGAAACGACACTATCCTTATTAGCGAATAGTTACGAAACCATACAAGCTACAATTTGTGAAGGTGATCCTCTTCAATTTGGCAATTATGTCTGTACAGAAAACAATTGCATTGTTGATACCCTCATCAATCACTTGGGTTGCGATAGTATTTTGCAAATAGAATTTACAATTCTTCCTAGTGATTATACAAGCTTGTTTGTTTCTGCTTGCGAAGGTGAGAGTATTACTATTGGCACAAATACTTATTTCGATGAAGGCACTTACTCAGATACCTTAGCCAATATCATGGGTTGCGATAGTATCATCGAAACAAGCTTAACTCATTTGAATACTAGTTTTGAGGCAATCAGTACTGAAATTTGCGAAGGCGAAAGTATTACTGTTGGCACAAACCTCTATACAGAAGAAGGTATTTATTTAGATACCTTTACCAATACCATAGGCTGCGACAGTATTATTGAAACAACACTTCAAGTCTTAAACCATAGTGCTATGCAATTATCGTACAATATCTGCGAAGGGCAAGTAATTACTATTAATGGGCAAAATTTTTCAGACGAAGGAATGTATAGCGATACCTTAGTCAACTGGTTAGGTTGTGATAGTATCTTAACCATAGAATTTTCTCTACTGGAGTTACCTCTTGTTAACCTTGGAGCAGATACCACAATCTGTGAAGGTGAGATACTCGAACTAAGCACCAATACGAACGGCAGCTACGAGTGGAATACTGGTGCTACTACTTCTAGTATCGATATCTCCGAATCGGGTGAATATACTCTAAGTATTACAGATGAGTTTGGTTGTGTATCCACAGATGCCATACAAGTAACTGTTGAAATCTGTACCAATCAAGAAGAGGTTTCTGTTTTATCAAATATCTCCATTTATCCTAATCCTACTTCGGGTACTTTTTTTATAGAAAGTTCTGAATTTGTTGATCTTAAAATTTATAATCTCCTCGGACAAGAGATCGAAGCAAGATCATTTGCAAACCAACAAGAAATATATTTGAAGAATCAAGGTGTTTATTATCTTTATTTTTCTAACCAGAAAGAACAGCGTAAATTAATGAAACTAATTGTACAGTAATGTTCTTCCTTAAACATTCTTAACATAAAAAACGATAACAGATTCCTTATTAGATATCTAAATCATATAAAACTTAACTTTTCCAAAAAAAATTATTTACTTCAAAACACCAAATTATGACAAACTTAAACACAAAATTCCTTTGTCTACTAATGACTAAATTCGTTCTTCTTCTTTTCTTTGCAATCTTTATGAATCCAATAATAGCACAAATACAAATTGGAAATAATATAGCTGGGCAAAATACAGATGACCGTTTCGGATCGTCAGTTGCTCTATCTACTGACGGAAATATCGTTGCTATAGGTAACCCATTCAATTTTAGTAATACTTCAGATGCAGGTTTTGTAAAAGTTTTTCAGTGGAGCAATGATGTATGGTCACAAATAGGAAACGATATTCTTGGTGAAGCACCAGAAGATCATTTTGGAACCACTGTTTCAATATCTGCAAACGGGAATACGGTTGCTATTGGTGCACCTAATAATGATGGCAATGGTACAAATGCAGGGCACGTCAGAGTTTATAGATTAGTGAATAATGTTTGGATGCAAATGGGAACAGATTTAGATGGAGCAACACTAGAAGAACTAGCAGGCACTTCCATTTCTCTTTCTTCAGATGGAAATAGATTAGCTATTGGCGCTCCAGATAATGGAGAAAATGGAACGATGGCTGGAGAAGTACGCATTTTTGATTTTGATGACGTACAAGAAGAATGGATACAAAAGGGAGATGATATTAATGGAGTAACACAATTTATTGGTTTTGGAGGAGCAATTTCTCTTTCTTCAGATGGAAATAGAATTGCTGCTGGTGCAAGTGGTTATAATGGCAATGGCTTTAATTCGGGACTCGTCCAAGTCTATGAATTCCTCAACAATCAGTGGACACAAATAGGATCAGATATCGTTGGTGAAGAAGCCTATGATGCAATAGGTCAATACCATAGTTCTATTTCATTATCTTCAGATGGAAACCGAATGGCGATTGGTGCAGCTTTCAATGACGGCAATGGTCAAGCTGCTGGTCATGTACGTATCTTTCAACTTAACAACAATGATTGGGAACAAATAGGTGAGGATATAGATGGTGTCGCAGCAAACGACTTCTTAGGTTGGTCTGTCGCACTTTCAGCAAATGGAAACAAAATAGCTATTGGAACTCCTTATAATGATGGAGATGGAACTTATTTCAATGTAGGTATGGTTCAACTATATGAGTATACTCAAAATGAATGGTTACAAGTAGGAGTCGATATATATGGAGATGCAGAGGGGGGAATTTTAGGAAATGCTGTTGCGATTTCTTCCAATGGAAATAAAATTGCTACTGGTGCACCAGGAGCAGCAGGTCTTGAGCCTGAAGCCGGTCATGTCAAAATATTTGAATTTCCTTGTAGTCCTACTGCTGAAGTTGACATAGTAGAAGCCTGTGAGACTTTTACATGGATCGATGGAAATAATTATACAGAAAACAATAATACTGCTACCTTTACTTTTACTAATACTGCTGGTTGTGATAGTATCATCACCTTAGACCTTACAATTCTTAACAACTCTTCCAATAGCGATATTATCTCCGCATGCGAAACCTATACTTGGATCGATGGAAATGTCTACACAGAAAGTAATAACACAGCTACATTTACTTCTACCAATACTGCTGGTTGTGATAGTATTATCACTTTAGATCTTACGATTCTTAGTGACTCTTTCAGCAGTGATATTATCTCCGCATGCGAAACCTATACTTGGATAGACGGAAACATCTACACAGAAAGCAATAATACTGCTATGTTTACTCTAGCTAATACTGCTGGTTGCGATAGTATCATTACCTTAGATCTTACAATAACAGACCTACCCTTTGTTAACCTTGGAGCAGATACCACAATCTGTGAAGGAGACATCCTTCAACTAAGCACTAATACGAATGGCACTTACGAGTGGAATACGGGTGCAACGACTTCTAGTATCGATATCTCCGAATCGGGTGAATATACTCTAAGTATTACAGATGAGTTTGGTTGTGTATCCACAGATGCCATACAAGTAACTGTTGAAATCTGTACCAATCAAGAAGAGGTTTCTGTTTTATCAAATATCTCCATTTATCCTAATCCTACTTCGGGTACTTTTTTTATAGAAAGTTCTGAATTTGTTGATCTTAAAATTTATAATCTCCTCGGACAAGAGATCGAAGCAAGATCATTTGCAAACCAACAAGAAATATATTTGAAGAATCAAGGTGTTTATTATCTTTATTTTTCTAACCAGAAAGGACAGCGTAAATTAATGAAACTAATTGTACAGTAATTTTGTTTGTAAAATTCAAAGATATAGACCATTAAAACATCAAACTCCATGCAGCACAAAAAAGGATACGAGACAAATGAATTAATCGAAAGATTACCAAAGCACTTGAAGCAATTTATTAAGCCTCAAGACTATACTGATTATACACCGATCAATCAAGCAGTTTGGCGATATGTCATGCGTAAAAATGTTGACTTCCTTTCTAAAGTTGCCCATGAGTCTTATCTAAAAGGTTTAGAACAAACGGGTGTTGAAATAGAAAACATTCCGAGTATGTATGGTATGAATCGTATCCTTAAAGAAATAGGCTGGGCAGCTGTAGCGGTAGATGGTTTTATTCCACCAAATGCTTTTATGGAATTTCAGGCATACAAAGTTTTAGTCATCGCATCCGACATTAGACAATTACAAAATATTGAATACACACCTGCTCCAGATATCATTCACGAATCAGCAGGTCACGCACCGATTATTGCCAATCCTGATTATGCAGAATACTTGAGACGATTAGGTGCTATTGGTGCTAAAGCAATTTTGTCGGCTTACGATATGGAGTTGTACGAAGCTATTCGAAAATTATCTATTCTGAAAGAAGCCAATCAAGTCAGTGAAGAAGAAATCAACAAAGCACAACAAGAAGTAGATCGCTTACAACAAATGGAAGTCGAAGATTCTGAAATGTTGAAGATGCGCAACATACAATGGTGGAGTGTTGAGTATGGTCTTATTGGCAGTATGGACGATCCAAAAATTTATGGCGCAGGCTTACTCTCTTCTATCGGAGAAAGTAAATCTTGCTTAAAGGATGATGTCAAAAAAATCCCCTACTCTATTGATGTCGTTCATCAGAAATTTGACATTACAAAACCACAACCACAATTATTTGTCACTCCTGACTTCTCCTACCTCATGGAAGTCTTAGAAGAATTTGCTAATACCCTTAGCCTTAGAAAAGGAGGTCGAAAAGGCTTGCAGCGATTGATTGAATCTAAAATGGTTGGTACCATAGAATTGAGTACTGGACTTCAAGTTTCTGGAAAATTTACAGAAGCATTATTAAACGATGATCTTGAAGTCATCTTCTTCAAAACCGAAGGACCTACAGCATTAGCTTTCAGAGAAAAAGAATTAATCGGACATGGTATTCAGCATCATCCTAATGGCTTTAGCTCGCCTTTAGGTAAATTAAAAAACATTAGCCTTGCTATCGAAGACATGGGACCTGTTGACTTAAAAGCCTATAATTTTTATGATGGCAAATGGCTTTCTTTTGAATTTGAAAGTGGTATAAAAGTCGAAGGTATGAACGTTACGGGTATCAGAAATGTACAAGGTAAATTAATGTTGATTCAATTAGACGAATGTAGCATTACCTATAATGGTGAATACTTGTATAAACCAGAAGATGGTATTTACGATTTAGTCATCGGAACAAAAATCATTTCCGCTTATGCTGGTGCAGCTGATGCAAATTCCTTCCCTAACTTGTACGAAGCATCTCAATCCTTAACGATTAAAGCACCAAAGTCTGAAGAAACAAAACGATTGGAACAACAATACCAAACGGTTAGAGACTTGAGAGAACAAAACGTAAAAGATGATGCGCAACTACGAACTATTTTCGATCTTGTACAAAACAATTATTCAAGCGACTGGTTGCTACCATTAGAAATTTATGAACTAACAGACGATGTAGCACTCCAACAAGAGGTCAATACTTACTTAAGCGATCTAGCTAAAAAAACACCTGCATTAAATACGCTCATAATTGAAGGATTAGCTATTGCGGATAAAGCATTGGTTAAATAAAGACTAAATAATTTTCATGATGACTGATTTTCCCATATTAGAATCAGAGAGATTACTCTTAAACAATCTCCAAGCAACAGATATTAAAAAAATAATTGAATTTGCTGGAAATATTAAGATAGCCAATAATACCTTAAACATGCCTCATCCATATGCGGAAAAAGATGCTATCTTTTGGATCAATAGTGCAAATGAAGGTTTTCAAAATAAAACGCAATATACCTTTGCTATACGACTACTCAATAGTAATGAATTTATTGGTGGAATTGGATTAAAGGTAAATAGCAGATTTGACAGAGCAGAGTTAGGATACTGGATAGGTGAACCGCATTGGAATAATGGATATACTACTGAAGCTGCAAAACTGGTATTAGAATTCGGATTTAATGACTTAGGGTTGAATAAAATATTTGCTGTTCATGCAGTAGAAAATGAAGCTTCAGGAAAGGTGATGATCAAAAACAACATGGTAGAAGAAGGTCTATTAAAAGATCATTTCAAAAAAGGCAATGTATACAAAACGGTAAGACAATATAGATTGACTAAAGCAGAGTTTGAAAACAGCAAATAAGTATACTGAAATTTGAAATAGCTTATAGATGAATAAAACGAAAAAGCATATCATTCTGCAAATCAACAACACAGGAGTTTACTACAACTCTACTGAATTTGTCGATTGGAAAAACACCAACTTTCCTGACAAAGATTGTTTTGGTATCAGTGAGGCTAGAAAAATATATTGGTTAGTAGAAATGAAAAATTATTCAAAAATAACAGGCAGCTTAGTCGTAGAAGTAAAACAATATACCAATTTAGATAGCTCTAACTTTAAAGACCAGCAACCCAAATCAGCGATTAATGCCATACAATTCAACCAACTCGACTGGGAACAATTAAAAAGCATCTTCAATTACTATAAATCACAACAGTTCGAAGAGACAGATCTCAACTTTCTAGCCAAAGAAAAAACGATAAATACGCCTGAACCAATAGAAGAACATCTACAATTTGAATTCGACCAATCACTTGCGAAGATTACTTTTAAGATGGGCTATGTAGAAACGGAAAAGCGACTCAAAGGCGTATCGAATAAAACGCTAATCAAAATTTATAATCCACACATCATCCCTGAATTTGAATACATTAAGTTTTACTTTAGCAAAATATTCGGAAGTCGAAGAATTAAAATCAAAGGAAGTATAGCCGATAAAAATGATCGTTCAACTTACAAATTCACCTCACCCGAAATAGCGAGTATCGACGAAAGTATGATCAACGGTATAAAACGACTAGAAGTAAAACGAAAAATAAGTAAGCCACCAATAATAGCCGTTGATAAAAGCCTCTTTACTCCCGAAGAATACTTCGATGGATTTGAAGGCGAAAAAGGAAACAACATCCGAAAGTCTGATCAAGAATTGCTCAAAGAAATACTAGAACTAAAAGGCGTAAGAAACAAAAAACAACTGCAATACATCGCAGGCAGTTTACAATCAGAAAACGAGCGCATTCATTTCACCCTCACTCCACAATTTGGGTTCCTGTTCTATGTAGCAGGCGAAGACATGCACCACTATATTTGGGAATTACTCGATTCTCATGCGACCTATCTTTGGAGTAAAGACAAAGAGTATTCAAGAACAGATTTTTTGAAACTAGTTTCCAGAAAAATAAACTACATCCGAGACCAAGGTCGCACGAGTTACCTCAGTCATGAGCATAACGAAGAACTCATCTTTAGCAAAATCAATCACGACAGCGCAGGCTCCGCCCTAATCGATGGCTTTCCCAAATGGCGAAAACGTTTGAATGAGAAACTGGTGTAGATTTCATTTTAAATCTATTGGACAGCGTTTCGCTAGCACTAGTTTTTCTGATTACTACAAAATAACTATTTGACTATCATAATTTTTCCATTCATCATTTTATTATTAGAAAGGATTTTATAAAAATAAATTCCTGAATCGAGATGGTCTACGGTTAAAGTATAATCCATACTATTGATGTTTTTCGTTTCTACTAAGGTACCATCCAAGGTATAGAGTGCTAGTTCTTGCATTTCTGCTTGTGCACGAATTTGTACTTCGTTTGTAGCAGGGTTCGGAAATACTTGAATGCTTTTATCCTTAGCTAAATCTTTAGTTCCTACTGCAAAATCTTGACAACCTGTTGCTACTAAATTTTCATAGCTCCACAAGTTATTGCGAGCAGGCAATTGCAGCGCAGCTAACATTCTATCAACCTGACCTTGGGTAAACATCTTTTTACAATCGTGATTGTAGTCCATAAAATTTGATCCATTGGTCTGTACATCACAACTAAAATCGTTGTTGTTACAACCTTGTAATTCTATTCCACTACCCAATGTCAAAGGAGTATCTTTTACATAATCGCCATCACCATTACAACCAAATTCGAATGTATGTCGAAGATTCAACCAATGCCCTGCCTCATGAGAACAGACAGATGCCCAATCCTGACCTTCATCTAATTCGGAATGTTCACCATAGCCCCATCGGATAGAACTATAAAAAATACCATCCGTATTATTGAGTACATTTGCCTCACTAGGATAATAGGCATATGCTGTAAAATCGGATGGCGCACCGTTTGTATATTTTGGAAAGTAAATATTCAAATATTTTCGATTGTCCCAAGCATGTTGAAAAAGATTTCCTTGGTTCAACATAGCTGATGGATCGTCATAATAATTTATACCTGTTGTTGGGTTTCCATCAGGATCTATTGTAGCTAGACAAAAGGTAATATCTAAAGTACCTTTTATAGGATCAAAAGCAGGGTCTATAGTTTCCCAACCATCATTCAATCCATTAAAATCATTATTCAATACTTCTAGACCAGATAAGGCTTGTTCCATTCCCATCATACCATCATCCCCGTCATGAAAGACGTGCATGACTACAGGAATGACATATTCGCTAGTCGGGTCTCTTTGATCTTTGTGCTTCAAAAAATCTGCAATAAATTTTTCATTTTCTTTCAATTCCTCTTCAATGTTAGGATTATTAATAGACATTCGTTCTACTATCGCTTCATAAGAGCAAGGTAGTTGAGTTTGTCCGTACAAAAAAGAAAAAGAGAATAGTAGAAAAAGGAAAGTTATTTTGTTTTTCATAATCATTAGCTTTTTATTTGAGTAATTGTTTCTCTTGTAAGATATTATTTTTTTGACAAAAATGTAAAACCAATCCAAACAAAAACTGTTACAAAGACAAAGACTTGACATGAATTTAAACTATACTGCCTTTTTTCTCATTTCATTTATTCCCTTATTAATTGCTGCATTTTGGTATCATCCCAATTCGCCAATGATGCGTTGGTCGAAAGTAGAGGGCTTCGTGAAACCTTCATCTTTAAGTCCGCTTAAATTATTACTAGCTTTTATATTGAGCTTTATCTTGGTATATGGCTATATCAATTTGGTGATTCACCAGATGGGATTTTACGAATTATTTTTTACAGATATTATGCTAGGTAATGAGACTTCAAAACAAGTCGTAGAAGATTTTTTAGCAAAGTATGGACAAAAACATCGACACTTTGGGCATGGCGTTTTTCATGGTGCCATCAATGCGTTTGTATTTGCATTACCCTTTGTAAGTCTTCATGTCTTGTTGGAAAATAAATCAAGTCGTTTTTTAATTCTTCATCTTTCCTATTGGCTAGTCACTAGTATGATTATTGGAGGATTGATTTCAGAATTTGTGTAAAAATTTTGTAGAAAAAAAACGGCTTGCAGGAATCTGCAAGCCGTTTTTTTTCTACAAAATTTTCAGTAATTAATTTCTTAAAAAACCTTTACAAAACGTTGTGTTACTTTTTCATCATTTTCGAAAATGATATCTAAATAATAAACGCCTTCTGGTAAGTTAGAAATATCTAATTGAGTTGTTATACCATCAACCAGTATGGTTTGCATTACTTTACCAGTAATCGTACTGACTCGCATTTCTGTAGGTTTGCTTTCTAGAACACTTATATTAAGTACATCCTTAGCTGGATTTGGACTAAGACTTATTCCATAATCAACACCTTTTGTTTTAAAGCTTTGTTCTTCGTCTTCTTCTACAAATGTTGCTCCAGTAATAAATTCATCTTTATCATTCCAATTCGTCCAACCACCTGGACATTTTGATTTTACTTTAAATTTATAGGTAGCACCTGCTTGTAATCCAGAAATTGTAGCCGAGTTGGTGTTGACATAAACTTCATCCCAAATAGACGATCCAGATCTGCGATAACCAACTTTGTATTTAATGGCATCAGAAACAGCAGGCCATGTTATAGTAGCCGTTGACATTGTAGTAGTTAATGTACTACCTATTGCAGGGCGATCACATAAGTCAGCAGTAGTTGTAAATGTTTGTGTAGGAGACCATACAGAATTACGTCCTCCAGAACAGACTGTTTTTACACTATACTGATAAGTTGTATTGTTCATCAATCCATTTATAAAACGATAAGTATTATAAGCATTTAGCTCTGACCAAGGTGCTCCTACTCCACTTACTCTTAAGCGTACTTTATATTTTTCTGCACCAGCTCTTGGCTCCCATAACACTTTTACCACCTTACCTCCAATTACATCAGTACTAACCATTGCTGGTTCTTCGCATGCAGTTAACATACAAGCATTATTTGCATCTACTTGTGTAGCTACTTGCTCTATAAAATCAGGGCCTGATACTACATCTATTACTTCGCTGATACAAAATTCTGAATCAATATTAAGATAGTTTATTCTACAAAGTGGTTGTACAGTATTCGATTTTACGATAGTAGAATCTTCATACGAAATACCAATCACCATTCCATCAGTCAAACTTGCACTTGGCGAAATAGTATAATCACCAGTATTCACTAAATTAGTAACAGAAGCAATCGATACGCCTGACATTTTGAACTGATAGGCATTTACTCTTACAGTAGGATTTAGTATTCCGATGTCGATTGTATTATTATCAAAATCGGCACCAATAATACTTAAGGTTACCATATCATTTGGATTATAAACACCATCTGGAAAATTACAGTGATCATGTGCACCTGCCCCATTATGGGCATGAGCATTACCAAAATTAAGACAACTAGCCAGTAAGGAAGCATCGTATACCGTTATAGCATTATCTGCATTTAAGTCGTTACAAGATGTTGGGCTAATATCGTTTCCTAAAATATCTGCAACGTATTGTTGAGCATCTGTCATCTCTTGTGCACCACTTGCATTCAAATCACCTCTTACTAAAGGACCACCACAAACACCTTCACAATCAGGTTGAGCAGAACCATAAGGCGTACCAGCACAATCAACATAAGGATCACAATTGGGGTCTAAACTAATTTGTAGACCAGAAGTACGATCGATAATCACACAAACTTGTGCCCAGTTATTCGTCGTATCTTTTTCTAAATTTCCATTTGCATCTGGAGAGTTATCCCAGTTTACACGTGTTACGAATGTATAACGACCATCCTCAACATCTGTAATATCTATCCATTGACAATCTAAGCCACTACTATAGGTATCTTCGCAATTGGCAGAGATTCCCATATTACTACAAGAATATTGTGCATTACCACCACCATCACAACTCAGATCTAATACACAAAATCCATTTTTAAATCCGACAGGAATTTCGGTACCATCATCACCAAATAAAATATACTCTGCATAACCTACATAGTGATAATGATTATGACAGTTATCATAAGTAAACTGTGTTGCATCTCCACTTGAAGGTGAGCCAATAAAATAATCAAGCTCACCAATATTTGCTATTCGTGTCGTAAAACGGATAATATCACGTTGACCATAACCACCGATGCATCCTTCTGAAATAGCACAAGCATCTGTATTATTGTAGGTCGTTAGATAGATAGATGATTCTAAAGCACCTTGACTAATTACTAAATCGGGTCCTTGTGGACAATTAGGATCGCCTTGTGCAATACAAGATCCATCATCAATAGTAGCTAAAGGATTAAAGTTACAAGAGTTTGGGTCTGTACAACCAGAAACCGCTCCTATATATGATAGTTCCCAGTCGATAGCTCCACTACAACTTGCAGAGGCATCGCCAATACGAATAAGGTAAGTAACACCTTGATCAAAATAACCTTCTAAGTATGCTTGAGTACCGCAATTATTAGAGTTATCGTTGTAGAATAAAGTTCCATCATTGCCTTCATTTATCGAAGCGGGATTACAATCGCCATACACCCAAATTTTAGTATCACAATTATTATTACAAGCAGATATTCCATAAGTACCAACTTGAGCTGGTGTAAATGCATACCATATATTTCTAGTAGCTGCGGTATGTATTCCTTCAGACATGGGAATAGCAGTAGTACATGATTCTCCCGAGCCACAATTAAAATCAGTCGATTCATAATTAGTGTAAGTACCACCAGATGCTATAATAGTCCCATTACTCATTACGCTATAAGAACCATCTCCATACTGGCAACAAATACCATCACCAAAACCATCAAGCATTGTAAAAGTTAAACAAGAATTTGGTACACAAACTGTTGTGTCATAGCTTTCATTATTGCCATAAGTATTTTGGAAAACCTGTGCATAGATATTACCATCAATATCTGTAACTTGCCAATATACTTCGGCACCAAACTGGTCAGTTTTTATTGATATCTCTAAAGGAATCTCATTGCTTGCACAATTTTGAGCATTGATGTTGACAATAAAACAACAACACAACAACATGGGGTAAAATAAAAATCTCATTTTGTTTATTATTTGGTGAAAAAATTGGAAAGTGGATATTTCCATATAAAAAAGTAGATAGGCCATTTCTTAGGGTTTAGTTTTACATAACTGCTTATAAAGATATGTAATTTAACTAAGATTTTCTAAAATTAACACCTAATTGTAAAAGAGATGTCAAATATTTAACACGAATTTAACAATACAATTACAAATCAACAATATTCCGATTTTTTGCCGACAGGTAAACAAAATATAAATCCAAAAGTGTTAAGTAGTTTTCAGACAAAGTTTATAACTCTATGGGTATATCAGAAATTATAACTTGGTTTATTAGATCTCTTAATCATTACTAAACGCCACCTACTTTAATATGTAATGAGCCTTACAAAAGGTAAACATCATATCTCATTTTTTATAATAATTTTTGATCACGGATTTAAAATCTTGTTAGAAAACTTACGCCTTCTTTATCGTATTTTATGAAAATATGCTAAAACCGAAATGGTTTTTGGATTGCCGACTATTTAAAGCTACTGAAAATCAACCGATACTCCAAAGGTTATTAAGGTGCCAAGTCTGTGGAAATTCTTTCATTTGTAATCTTAAGTCGAGTGGTAAAGCCATAATGATCAGAAAGGGGTTGTTTGTTGTTGAAGATCACTTCATCGTACTCTACACTTAATTGATAATTTGTAGGCATTCGATAAAGGCAATAATCTAATTTGTTAATTTCATTATTTCCAGCATACATAAAACTAGAAACATACTTGTTGGTAAACGAATTATAGGTACAGTCGGTGGGATCAACTTCTGGTACTGTATCTACAAATTGGAGACTATCTATAAGATATGCATAGGTTTTAGAAGGCGTTTTCTTTTTTTGTCGAGCAATACTTTTATGCGTACAATTTAGATCTCCTAAAATAATGATTGGAAGATTATTAAGTTCTAATTCTGCTAATAATTTTTCAAAATATTTTACTTGTCGAAACCTCATTTCTTCATCTATTGTAGTACTTCCTGCATAAAGATGTACATTAATGATAGCAAGCTCACCTATCTCTGTATCAAGCTTCGTTATCAAATATCCTTTCCGTCCATTTTCTTCATCTTTCTTAAAATCTTCAGTAATTTTATTGGCATAAAAGCCTTGCCAAAGAATAGGATATTTTGAAAACGTCATTAGACCTCCATAACAATCATTTTTTATAGGGCCTAAGATTTTACGATTGCAGGTATAATCATTTTGGTGTTGATATACATTACCTAATATGGGCGTCAAATAATTTCTAATTTTTTCGTCAAACATTTCTTGAAGACAAAGTACATCAGAGTCGAGTTGTATCAAACTATCTGGTAAAGGAGGATAGCGTTTCATCTTTTCCATACCTGGCAACCAAAGCGGAAGTGCCCAAATATTATATGTCGAAAAGGTAAACGAATTATCTTTAGTCAATGCAGAAAGCTTGGCTGTTCGTTTTTTCTTAAGTAGCTTTTTTAGTTTTCGGTTGACTCTTTTTTCTTGGTGAGCAGAAAGTGCAACAATAAAAATTGCGATACCTAATATACTGAATAAAATAGTTCGAAAGAGTTTCAATGTTTATGAGAGTTAAAGGGTAAAGAGCCAATTTATACTTAAGTAGCTAATGTTGAGTAGTTCACCACAATTACTTCGGTATTTTAAAACGATCTTGCAGCCCGTCCGCTTTGCGGTTCGGAATTGACTTTCCTCATGCTATATTTCATCAAAAAAATCTTCGACCTAAAATTTACCGAATTAATTATCGTGAGCTAAGTGCTTGGACTAAACAATGCAAATATAATTATTTTTACAATACTATTCTAGTAAAAAAAGGGTATATAAAAAAGCCTTCATGTTAATCTAAACATGAAGGCTTTGGCTTTTAACATTGGATAATTTTATTGACCAAGAATAAGCGGTAGACCAGCATCTCCTCCACCTACAACGACAACTTTTGCGTTAGGCGAATTGGCTAATTCTAGTGTTGCTTCGATCCCCTTATCCTGTAAGATGTTTGAAGTCAAACTGGCATTCAAAATTCTATTGGCATCTGCTTTTGCTTGCGCTTCGATCACTTTTCGTTCTGCTTCTTTACGTTCCTTCGTCAAACGGTGTTCGTATTGTAAGGACTCTTGCTCTTCTTTCAATTTTCGTTCAATCGCTTCTTGAAGTGATGTAGGCAATGTAATATCACGAATCAAGACGGCATCCAGTACGATATGCTTTTTACCTACAGCCTCTCTTGTTCGCTCAAAAATTTCTACTTGTATAGCCTCTCTCTTACTAGAGTATAATTCTTCTGGCAAGTATTTACCAATAACCTCTCTGGTTGCTGATCTGATCTCAGGAATAACGATTCGTTCGTGATAGTTCTTACCAATAGTATTATGCAAGAAACCTACTTCGCTAGGTATTGGATTGTATCGGTAAGATAATTCACACTTAATTGATAAACCATTTTTTGATAAGACTTCCATTTTTTCGAAGGCTTCATTGGTACGTACATCATAAACATATACCTTATTCCAAGGAGCTATGATATGAAAACCTTGATCGTATAAATTTTTTGTGTCTAGTCCTCCACCAAAGCGCTTAAACAGCACCCCTTTTTGACCTGGATCTATTGTTAAAAAAAGACTATTTGATAGAGCTGAGACAACAATAAAAGCTATAAATGCTATAACTCCGATTGATATTAATTTACTCTGATTCATATTATTATTTTTATTTTACAAAATTATAGAGTTTATAAAACTCCATATTGGTTCTATCGTTTTGAAATAAACCTTACTTTATATACATTTTTTGGAACAAATTGGTTCTATTTTTTCTACAAACATGCTTATTCTTAAGACGAGTAAATGTTAATTTAGTCTCATTCAAGAAAAAAAAATATTATTTGCGTATTTCAAGTGTAAAATAGGATAACTTTGTAGTAGATTAAAATTTTAACAGCATAATTTATATTAATGTTCATTCGCCAATCTTTCTTCCTACTTCTTTTTTGGCTTTTAAGTAGTTCTTTTCTTACGGCTCAAGAAGAAAAATTGACCATACTACAACCAGCAGAAAGCTTTAACAAAACTCGGTTTTGGGCTCTTACTGGTTCAGGGATAGCAGGTTATACTGGTGCCGTTTTGGTGTTAAACAATATTTGGTACGCAGGTTATGATCGCTCTGCCTTCCATTTTTTTGATGACTCGGGCGAATGGGAGTATATGGATAAAGCTGGGCATTTTTTTACAGCTTATGTAGAATCGAATTGGGCTTTTCAAGCTTACCGCTGGACAGGGATGAAACGCCGAAATGCCATGTGGACTGCCGTAGGAATTGGCAGCCTTTTTCAAGCAACGATAGAAGTATTAGATGGTTTTTCTACCAAATGGGGGTTTTCTTCTTACGATATCGCATTCAATACAATGGGCTGTGCACTCTTTCTTTCACAAGAACTCGCTTGGCAAGAACAACGAATTATTATGAAGGTTTCTGCTTCTCATCCGCCTTATCCTGAAACTCCAATCACCTCTTCTTCTGGCACAAAAACAACAACGCTAAAAACTCGTGCCGATGAATTATACGGCGGTAGTTTTCCTGCCTCATTTTTGAAAGATTATAATGCTCAAACAATTTGGCTTTCGGCTAATATTCACTCCTTTTTAAAAAAAGAAGATAGTCGTTTTCCTAAATGGCTTAATCTTGCCGTAGGCTATGGTGCCGATAATATGTTTGGCGGATATGAAAACCAATGGCCTTTTGACGAGCCTATTTATTTTTTAGACAACAATGCTTTTCCACGTTATAAACAATTTTATTTTTCCTTCGATATAGACCTTACTCGAATACCTGCTAAGCGTCCTTTTGTACGTACACTTTTTAGAGTGCTCAACTTTATAAAAATTCCGTCGCCAACCTTGGAATTTAATACTATTGGTAAGCATAAGATGCACTGGATGTTTTTCTAATGGACTTTAGGCAAAAGCTTTCGCCATGATGCTCTGCATTTGCATATTATGCAAGCTCGTCCAACTACGTTTTTTGCCCTGTCTAGTGAAAAAATATCTATCCAAGTTGAATAGTTATTAACTTTAGTAACGGCCGAAAAATAAGTTCCGTGTTTTGGCTATAGGATTTTTGAGTTTAGACGAATTAGCGAAAGCTTGTGCCAGTGGCACAAAGAGTGCTGTTAAAACGCAGTAATAGCCTAGCTATTGCGAGTATTTTCGACGATGTATTAACTCGAAAATACCAGCCACAAATCGGGAAGTTATTATTTGACCGTTACTTAATTTACCTTATTCGTCTTTTAGAGCTTTAGTTTAAAAATTTTGATTATTGGATCATCATCGGTTGCTACCGTTTGATTTTAAGAGTATGTTTTAAAATTTTGCGAACTGATTTTCCCAAATCAAATTTTAAAATATACTCTAAGTTGCTTTAAACGTTTGGCAATACGAAAACCACTTTGGTTTCAGTATAACTACATTCAAATATGTTAAAATTAAACATACTTTTAATGATTTATAATAAGATTTTACTATATTGGGAAGGAGAAAACAAAATCTATCTCCTAAAGTAAGTCTTATTTCGTCCCAAATAGTCTGAAAAATTTGATAACAGTTTAATAGACTTTATTCTAAAGAATTTTGTATAGCACAAAAAGCTTTCAGAATTAAGTCTAATGTTTATCAATTAATCATTTTGTTAAGCAAACATCATTCATGAGAAAGGGACTTTTTACCATTCAACTTCTGCTACTAAGTGCTTCTAGTATTTTTGCACAGCACCAATGTGGTCATGCCGCTATTCAGCATCGTATACAACAGCAATACCCTGCTTACTATACCGCAATACAAGCACTCTATGAAGGTGCTCAACAACTTACTACTTATCGAGATGATGAAATTTACACCATCCCCATAGTCGTTCATGTGGTATGGAATAAGCAAGAAGAAAATATTTCTGATGCTCAAATCCAAGAGCAACTAGTTGTTTTAAATCGGGCTTTTAGAAGAAGAATTCAAAATAAAGATAAGGTACGTGGTATTTTTCGTGGAGTCGTTGGCGATCCAAGAATAGAATTTCAGATTGATAAAATTATCCGTGTACAAACAAATAGTACTTTTAAAACTCAGATCGACTTGAATAATCTCCAAATACTTTATCCTGACAATGTAAAAGTAACGAGCCTTGGGGGAAGTGATCCTTGGGACACTGAGCAATACTTAAATATCTGGGTATGCAAAATTGAAGATGATAATCTTCTAGGCTACTCCTATCCTCCTGCTATGATGGATAATTGGCCTGAGCATAGTCAGTCTTTTCCTAAAGAGTATGACGGTATTGTAGTCAACTATAAAGCCTTTGGTCAGTATCTTTCTCCTTTCATCACCAGCCTAGGCGACACTTTACAGTTGGAAGGAAAAGCGCTAGTACATGAGGTAGGGCATTACCTCGGGCTCCGACATACTTGGGGTGACAGTGAACTTTTTGTCAATGATTGTGCACTCGATGATGGCTTAACGGATACTCCTAGCATGCATGGTCCTTCTAGTACTTGTGATTTTGAAAAAAATAGTTGTATTGATGATGCATTTGATTTTCCTGATATGGTCGAAAACTATATGGACTATACAGTAGATGAGTGTCGTACTAGCTTCACCAAACAACAAATTGCGCTTATGCGATATGTACTCACTAATAGACGACAGTACTTACGTGCAAGCAAGCTTGAAATGAATACAACTAATGACATTATTATTTATCCAAACCCTACTGCTAAATTTTGCTTCATTTATACACAACCTTATCAAAACCCAATCTACAAAATAAGAGTAAAATCAATAACTGGCGCTCCTGTCAACATCACCATTACAGATGTAATTGGCGATAATAGTAACTATAAATTGGATGTTTCTACCTTAGCTAATGGCACCTATGTCGTCGAATGTTTTACACTGAATGATCGATTTACAAAACTTATTGTAGTGGCGAAATAAACACCATGTAGAATAAAGTTAAAATGCAGCTACTTCCCTTTCCCTTGAAGCAAAACGAGAACGGTATAAAACAAAATTTTAAAATCTAAGGCAAGAGACATATTTTCTATATACAAAATATCAAACTTCAATCGTTGAAGCATTTCATCTACATTAGAAGCATAACCATACTTAACTTGCCCCCACGAAGTAATTCCAGGGCGCACTTTTAGGAGGTGCTTATAATGAGGTGCTTGCTCAACAATAAGATCAATAAAATGTTGTCGTTCAGGTCGTGGACCAACTAAAGACATATCGCCTTTCAATACATTCCAAAACTGAGGCAATTCATCGAGTCGCCATTTTCGCATTACTCGTCCCCAGTCTGTAATTCGAGGATCTGTATCGTGTGAAAGTTGAGGTCCTTTTGCTTCTGCATCTATAAACATAGACCGAAACTTATAGATCCAAAAAGGTTTACCATTCAAACCAATTCGTTCCTGCTTAAAAAATATTGGTCCTTCAGAAGAAAACCGCACACGCAGCATAATGTAAAGATATAGTGGCGCAAATAAAATTAACAGAATAGAACAGACAACTACATCCAACAATCGTTTTAACAAGCGCTGCCATTTCGGCATCAACTCCTGTTTTATTTCAATCAATACCGCTCCAAATACATGATTCATTTTTACTGTACCAAGCAAAATGTCGTACATATTTGGAATAATTTTGACGAGTACTTGTTCATCAAAATCGAAGAGGACATTGAGAATTTCTCGAAGACGATTATGCTCAGAAGTTTCGATAGCAATGATAACTTCTTCTATACCTTGCTCTTTTATAACGGTATCTAAGTTTTCTATTTTCCCGAGTTTTGTCAAATGCTTTTCTAGGTCATTTGTGCTTTTACCATTGGTATCAATAAATCCGATAAACTTATTCCCTAATCCTTTTTCTCGTCCTGTTATTTCTTCATATAAGTCTAGCGCATTTTTGTTGCCTCCGATCATCAAAGTATTGTACGTTACCAAGCCTGCTTTTAATCGACGACTTGCCCGCGTAAGAATAGCCATTCTAGCAAAAGCGGTAATAAAGAAGTGAATGAAAAATAAATAGATGAAGGATTTGAATAATGCATTTCGAGGAATGACATCATCCATAATGAGTGTAAAAAACAAAAAGATAACTCCTAAGAAAGTAAGAAAAAAAGTACGAGCTAATGTTTCCAAACGAGAGAGTCGATAGATATCTCGATACTCATCAAAAATAGAATAGAGCAACACCCAACCTGTAGGAATTAGCAAAATGCCATACCAAAAATTTTGATCGTCTAAAACCGACCAATCAAGTGGTACATTTTCTACGTCTTTTCTATAAATAAAAAAACACGCCCAAGCCAGCATTGCTGTAATGAAGTCAGCAAGACCATAAAGAAATAAATCTGTACGCCTTTGTCGGGTCATGTAGTAGGAAAGTATTTAAAATTTTAGGTAGTTGTTCTTAAAAAATATGACTTACAAGGTAAAATGTACCACTTTGAGATTATCAACATGAATATTAACCGTAGATTCACCTTGGTACAAGGCACCAATGAATAATTGAAAATCTACAAAGCCTTCATCGCTCAACTCTTTGAGATTAGGACCTAGATTGATGTATATTTTGTTCCACTCTTCTTTTGGTCGAAACAAATAAATGGACTGTACAAGTGGTGGCACTACAACTAATTCATGATTAGCAATTAAGCCTATTTGAAAATCAATATCGTTTTTATAGTTTAACTCTAAGTAAACATCGGTTCCATTTGTTACTAATGGTTTGGCTGTTCCAGTTGCTATTTCTAGTAAATAGTTTTCCGCATCTAAGGTAATTATACCTGAAGCATTTTCAAAAGCATCGGCTGATGTAATGATGATATCAGTCATT
Source organism: Saprospiraceae bacterium (assembly GCA_020630735.1). Lineage (GTDB taxonomy): Bacteria > Bacteroidota > Bacteroidia > Chitinophagales > Saprospiraceae > JAHDIP01. The sequence continues at coordinate 23,152 of JAHDIP010000034.1, forward strand.
GCATTACTATCCAAATCAACATTGAAGATATGCGGATTATCAAAATTTTCAAGATAGGAAAACGTCAAATTCTCTTCATAAATAGTAGAAGGGTTAATTGTGTTTGTTTCTCCTGCTACTAATGGAACTACCTGCTCATAGCGTTTATAAAACGGATAAATATTTGGTGTATCAAAAGAACCGTTTTCTTTAATACCAGGATAAATCCATACTTCTTGATCGCCAGATGCCAAAACAGGAACCGTAGCAGGCAAGCTATATGCACCCAAAAATTCACCTCCAACATAAACCCATGCTTCTGTTATTTTAGTAGAACTAGAACCTTGACCAAAATCTGTGGAAAAAGAAAATTCATTGATTGACAAGTAGGCAGGTATTTCTTCTTCTGGATTAACGACATCGCAAGCTACTACAAATAGCAGTACAACAATACCTACAAAAAATCTCCATTTATTCATCTCTTATTCTTTTAATATTTGTTGTAATAACGGAATATTATCCGTTTGAATATAATCAGGTGATTTGGCTACGGCTCTTACTGCTCCTGTTCTAATTTTCACATCAAATAAAGATACCGTTAACCCTGCATCATGTGCTTTTTTGATTGCCTCTTTAGTCGCTACATCATCTGCAATCGACATACCCTGAAAACCATTTGCAATAGCTTCGGCAATTGTTTCATCTGTCAGGCTTCCAAAAAACACAAAATATAACTGATCACTCTCCTCTTTCATCTTATTCAATAACGCAAAATCACTCAATTCTATATGTACCCAATTATAAGCATCATATTTTTCTATCAAATTTATAATAGTCCTAGAAAATACTTCTATATCTTCTTCAACATTGCACGCGGCAAACGACTCTACATCTAATACAATAAGTGGCGGTATCGTATAGGTCGAAAAATGGCGCATTATGGTATCTAAACGAATAATCTTTTCTGCCGAAAATGTCGTACTAAACAAGTTTTGTTGATACCGACATTGATCAAGATAATCGCTAGAATGTTCTTGTATACATCCATCACAATTCGTCTTTGATTGGAGCTGAGTATCATGATACAAATACAATATTCCATCAGCACTCATCTGAACATCTACTTCTACTCCATAAGCATTGTAACTTTCGATAGTTCTAATAATGCTTGTATACGAATTTGTTGGCAAATAATTGTCTGGCGACACAAAACCCAAGCCAGCATGACCAATTATCGAAACCTGATTATCATTTAAATTTTGAATAGAAGAGACATCAACTTTATGACATCCAAAGATAACAAGTAAGCTAGCAAGGTATAAAATTTTAATCTTTAGTTTCATCTGTCTATATTTATTTTTCCTAACGGTCAGATGGAACCTGCCTGCGGAAGGCAGGCTTACCAAACTAAAATAGTCATTATCCTTGTGTGTTTAAAGACTATTTAATCATGGACGTTTCGTCTTATCTAAATTCATAATTGGCATAGATTCGGAGCATATTACTTGTACCTATATAACGGTTTCGAATAGCATTTCGCAAGTCGTAATTACTTTCTATATATAAACCAAAACCAAATGAAGAACCTATCCATACTTTTTTGGATAGCTGATAAGCTAGTCCATAAGATAGATGTAGCTCATTTAGCCAATTCTTTTTTTTGATATCAATTGCCAACGGATTATATAATGCCGTTTGTGTCAACTGATAATCTAGACCTAAAGACGAGCTCCATTTTTTTGCTGCTACAGTTGTACGTCGATAGCCTAGTTGAATTCCAAATGGTCCTTTTTGCAAAAGATAACTATCAGATAAAACCAATTTTAATCCAAGATAATATTCATTTTTTTTGTTCTTTAACAAAAAAGCAACATTGGTATTAAGACCAGAATACGAAAGAGCAAATCCTAATTCGACTCCAATTTTACCTATTTTAGATTCTACCTTTTCTTGCCCGTTCAAAGAAATAGACAGAAAGATAGCTACAACACAAATTAAGTATTTTATTGGCAATCGCATCCCCAACATACTTCTAAAAGTCAGGTTTTTGAATACTTGATTTTTTGCGCTTATTAATTTCGTTCATTATTTCGTGTGCTAATTTCAGGGCATTAAAACCATCCTCAATACTAACTCTAGTAGGCTCGTTTTCTACAATACTTTTTGCAAATGTTTCCAATTCCATTTTTATAGCATTCACAGGCTCAGTACTTGGCGTATCAATATGGATTAACTTTGTACCTGTATTGGTTTTCAGCTCCATCAGATTCGCATTAGTCGGAATATGACTTGAACCTTGATCGTATAGTCGAATGACTTGTGCATTTTTTTCTAAAAAATCAAGACTGATGTAAGCGTCTTTTTGAAATAACCGCACCTTACGCATTTGCTTCATCGAAATTCTACTTGCCGTCAAATTTGCCACACAACCATTTTCAAACTCTATTCGTGCATTGCTAATGTCTGGTGAATCACTAATAACCGCTACCCCACTTGCACTGATATGGCGAACGGGTGATTTGACCAAACTCAATATAATATCCAAGTCGTGGATCATTAAATCCAATACTACAGAAACATCGGTTCCTCTCGGATTGAATATCGCCAGACGATGTGCTTCAATAAACATCGGATCGAGTGTCATACCTTCTAATGACAAGAGTGCAGGATTAAAACGTTCGACATGACCAACTTGCACCTTTACACCGTGCAATTTGCTCAATACGACTAATTTTTCTGCTTCTTCAATGGTGTGTGTTAATGGTTTCTCGATAAAGACGTGTTTCTTTTGCTCAATAGCTTTTTGGGCGAGTTCGAAATGAGTGACTGTAGGAGTGACTATATCTACCAAATCAACAGCATCTAATAAAGCTTCGATGGTATCGAAACGTTCAACGCCGTATTCTTCAATTGCTTTATTGGCATTGCCATCACTGGGATCGTAAAATCCAACTAATTCGAGATGTGCTACTGCTTGGATACATTTTAGGTGTATTTTCCCTAAATGACCGACTCCCAAAAGGCCTATTTTTAGCATGTTTGTCTTTATAGTTGCGTAATTTTAGTTGTAAGTGCTTGATTGACTACATTTTGATAGAACGAAATGTATCGTTTAATCTACTAGTGCTACAAAATTACACATTGTGGCTTAAAAAGATGTACTTTTTTCTAACCTATTCATTTTGGAATGTGGTTTTCTCTTAACACAAAAGCCAGATACACAATAAGTGATCTGACTTTCGATATTTTTAGTATAATTTTTTAGAGTCTAAACTTACTTCAGGGCTAGTAATTCTTCTTTTGCTTTACCGATTGCTTTTTCGATACCACTCGCATTGGTACCACCAGCTGTAGCAAAGAAAGGTTGACCACCACCACCACCGCCAATTTCTTTAGCGATTTCACGAATCATATTACCAGCATGTAAAGAAGTATCTTCGGTAATATTTTTACTAATAGCAATTGTCAATTGTGGTTTGCCTTTTACTTCTGCGCCAAAAACGATGAGTACATCACCGACCTCACGTTCTAATTCGTACGCTAAATTTTTGATCGCATTTGCATCGCTCAATGGCAATTTTGAACCAATAAAATTTACACCATTAATTTTAACAGCATTCTTCACTAGATCGCCTTTCAGAGCTCCTGCTTGAGCTGCTTGTAATTTTTCAATCGTCTTTTTCAGTTCTTTATTTTCATCTTGTAAAGCTGCAACGGTTTTAGCTGTATTTTTTGGATTTTTGAACAAACCTTTTATCTCGTTTAACTCAGCTAATTGTCCATTAATATATGCTTCTGCTCTATCTGCGGTAACTGCTTCGATACGACGAATACCAGCAGCGACACCCGACTCTGCTAAGATTTTAAACTGTCCAATTTTTCCTGTAGCCGAAACGTGAGTTCCTCCACAAAGTTCTTGAGAGAAGTTTTTGTCGAAGGTAATCACTCGCACTTCGTTGCCATATTTTTCACCAAAAAGCATCATAGCTCCAAGCTTTTTAGCTTCTTCAATTGGCATTGCTCTTTCTTCTTCTAACGGAATATTTTCTCTAATTTTTTGATTGACAATTTCTTCTATTTTTGCGATCTCTTCATCCGTCACTTTTTGAAAATGAGAGAAGTCAAAACGCAAGCGCTTATAATCTACATCTTGCCCTTTCTGCAAAGCAGTCTTGCCTAAAACTTCGTGTAGAGCAGCGTGCATTAAGTGTACAGCAGTGTGATTATTTTCGATAGCATGACGCTTGGTAGTATTCACTTCTGCCTTCACTTTTACCTTCACATTCGTAGGCAATTGCTTCACGATATGAATCACCAAATCGTTTTCTTTTATCGTGTCTAAAACAGGTACTTTTTCATCGCCAAACCAAAGCAACCCAGTATCGCCAGCTTGTCCACCACTTTCTGCATAAAAAGGCGTTTTGTTTAGTACTACTTGATATTGATCGCCTTTTTTATTTTTTACTGTTCGGTATTTAACCACATGAACATCTTCTACCACTAAGTGGTCGTAGCCTACAAAATCGACACCTTTATCATTGGTTTCTTCTACCCAATCACCTACTTTTTTAACCGCATCAGCCCTTGAACGATCCTTCTGTGCTGCTAGTGCTTTTTTGAAGCCTTCCTCATCAACGTCTAATCCTTTTTCGCTAGCCATTAGGCGAGTTAAGTCAATAGGAAAACCGAAAGTATCATATAATTCGAATGCATCCTTACCATTGATAACACCATCTTTTATTTCTAATACTTCAAAACGACTAATGCCTTTATCAAGGGTATTTAAGAATGTCTTTTCTTCTCCAAATACAATTTTCTTTACCTGATCTTCCTGTGCTTTTAATTCAGGAAAAACATGCGCAAATTCACTTGCTAAAATAGGCACTAAAGTATGTAAAAATGGTTCTTTAATGTCTAAGAACGAATAGTAATATCGAACTGCACGACGCAAGATTCGACGAATGACATAACCTGCTCCTGTATTGCTCGGCAACTGCCCGTCAGCAATAGTAAAACTTACTGCACGAATATGATCTGCAACGACACGCATCGCAATATCAGACTTCGCAGTTAACTTATAACTATTCGTATATTTTTTGCCAGATACCTTTTCGATATGTTGGATGAATGGTGTAAAAACATCTGTTTCGTAATTGGAACTTTTAGCCTGCATAGCCATACAAAGACGCTCAAACCCCATTCCTGTATCAACGTGTTTTTCGGGTAGTGGCTCCAGACTTTTATCTGCTTTTCTATTGAATTGGATAAAAACTAAATTCCAGATTTCAACGACTAAAGGATCATCCGCATTTACCAATGTTTTACCATCTACTTTTGCCCGTTCGGCATCACTCCTAAGGTCAATGTGAATTTCAGAACAAGGTCCACAAGGTCCTGTTTCGCCCATTTCCCAGAAGTTATCTTTCTTATCGAAATAAAGGATACGATCTTCAGCGATCCATTCTTTCCAAAAACCTACTGCTTCTTCGTCAGGTTCTAGCCCCTCTTCTTTGTCTCCTTCAAAAACGGAAACATAGATGCGTTCAGGGTCAAGTCCTAATTCTTTAATCAATAACTCCCAAGCCCAAGCGATTGCTTCTTTTTTGAAATAATCGCCAAACGACCAGTTTCCAAGCATTTCGAACATCGTATGATGATAACTATCAATACCTACTTCTTCCAAATCGTTGTGTTTTCCAGAAACACGAAGGCACTTTTGGGTATCGGCGGCTCTTCTTCGATCAGGCACTTGATTACCCAAGAAAAAATCTTTGAATTGATTCATTCCAGCATTGGTAAACATCAATGTCGGATCGTCTTTATTGACGATAGGAGCCGAAGGAACAATTTTGTGGTCTTTTCCTTCAAAAAAATTTAAAAATTTCTGTCGAATTTCGTGCGATTTCATAGAATACAGTATAAAGTTAGATATAGTTAAATGCTCTTTTCATTAATTACCCTGTCACAAATACGATAAATACGCAAATTAAGTATAATCACATTAAAGACAATGTTTATAATATCATCTTTTTGCGTAAAGTATTAATACTCATTGGTATATAACTTGTATCGAAAGGCTATTTTTTTGTTAATTCTTTTGATTTTCTAATAAGAGACAGTTAAATTTGTGCCGCTTACTATAGAAAACGACTAAACAGGGTCGAAATTTGTGCCACAAAAGTACTTATTTTTGACTTACGAATAAAGACTTATGCGGAAAGAAAAATTTATTTACAATACTCAAACGCTCCGTTATGAAAAAGTAGAGGAACCGTTGAAAGTGAAAATCCTACGGATTTTTGGTTTCGTTTCTGCGGTTGCTGTTGCGGCTTTCGTTTTAATATCGGTAGTGCTTACCTATTTTCCTTCACCAAAGGAAAAAGCATTAATGCGTGAGATAGAGCAAATGAAGCATGTATATAGTGCTTTAGGTAGCGATATCAAAGACATGTCTAAGGTACTAAACAATCTACAAGAAAGAGATGCTAGTGTCCATCGTACAATGTTCGGTATGGACCCTGTTGATACTGATGTATGGAATGGAGGTATTGGAGGTCACGATAAGTATAGCAACTTGACTAAATATAAAAACTCTAGTAGTTTGTTGATTTCTACATCTGAGCAAGTTAGTAAACTAAAACGTCAAATGATTATTCAATCAAAATCATTAGATACTATCGTTAATCTTGCTCAGGATAGAGAACAAATGTTTTCTTCTATTCCTTCTATCAAACCTGTCCGTTCGGATAGGCTTAATCGTAAGATGCGATTAATGTCTGGTTTTGGTATGCGTTTGCACCCTATACATAAGGTACGTCGTATGCATGCAGGATTGGACTTTTCTGCTAAAAAAGGTACACCGATTCAAGTAACAGGAGATGGAAAAGTAGTTGCTGTCAAAAAACTTAGAACAGGCTACGGTCGTCATATTATTGTAGACCATGGATATGGCTACAAAACGCTTTATGCACATATGGACGAAATGGAAGTGAAGAAAGGACAAAAAGTGAAGAAAGGACAAGTTATTGGTACAGTAGGAAATACTGGTACTTCTACTGCTCCTCACCTTCATTATGAAGTACGATACAAAGACAAAGCTGTAAATCCTATACATTATTGTATGGATGGCTTATCACCTGAACAATACCAAGAAATGGTAAATGTTTCATCTATCGCCAATCAATCATTTGATTAAGACTATCTAAAAGATATAAAAAAGCTTCCCTGTCGCAAGATTCGGGAAGCTTTTTTTATAGAAGTTGTTTAAAAATGAATCAAGCACTTACAATTAATCTCAGAACACATTCTTAAACAACCTTCATACAAAACATTTGAAATTACTGCGTTTCCGTTAATTCTTCATTATTTTTTTAAAATAAATTATATTGAGCTGTCCTATTTTGCAAAACTCAATCGACATCAAGGTGTAAACATTAATAATTAACATTAAAAAAAATAATTATGAAAGAATTTATGATGATATTTAGAAGTGCTGAAAGAGTGGAAAGACCTACACCTGAACAAATGCAAGCTCAAGTTAAAGTTTGGCAAGATTGGATTGGTGGAATAGCTGCTCAAGGAAAATTTGTAGGAACGAATGCCTTAGGAATGGAAGGCAAGGTTGTACGTGCAAACTCCATGATCACTGATGGTCCTTATATGGAACTAAAAGAAATGGTAGGAGGCTATATTGTGGTCAAAGCAGAAAATATGGAAGATGCCATTAAATTATCTGAAGGATGTCCTACCTTAAGCTACGGTGGTTCTGTAGAAATTCGAGACGTTTTAAAATTTTAAAAACGTGTAGACTTTATTCGAAAGATAAAGTCTTATGACTGCCAATTATGAAATTGGCAGTCATTTTTATCTACGATGAAACGTCCATCCTTAAGTCTTAAACCTGCCTGCCGGCAGGCAGGCACACAAAGGAATGATTAAAACGAATCGTTCTTTTAGCATCGTGCAAAAGGTGCTGTTAGAAACAGCGAAATATAAAAGCGTAGTTGCAAACTACGCTTAGCAGATTGGGTTGTTTTTTGGACTTAAAGTAAACTTTAAACAGATGCAAGAACAACAATTAATACCAAATTTATTTAGAACTGAGTTTAGCAAAATCGTCAGTGTACTCTGTAAGTCTATAGGATTTTCTAATATACACTTGGCTGAAGATATTGCTAGTGATACCTTCTTGATAGCAACTGAAACTTGGTCATTAAAAGGGATTCCTGATAATCCTAAAGCATGGCTATATGCTGTAGCTAAAAATAAAGCAAAAGATCATTTCAAAAGAAATTCACTTTTTTCTAAAAAAATAGTACCCGAAATATCTAGCAAACAAGAAACAGAGTACGATATTGACATTGACCTGTCGGATGAAAATATTGAGGACAGTCAACTCAAAATGCTATTTACTGTTTGCAATCCATTGTTGTCTACCGAAGCCCAGGTTTCATTGGCTCTACGAGTATTGTGTGGATTTGGCATAGAAGAAATCGCCTCAGCCTTACTAACATCGAAATCTACCATTAACAAAAGATTACAACGAGCTAAGTCGAGTTATAGAAAACACGATATACAACTTGAGCTGCCCGACCCAAACGAATTAAAAGAGCGACAAGAAAACGTTCTTACTATTATTTATTTACTTTTCAATGAAGGCTACTATTCATCCACTGCTGAAAATAAGGTAAGAAAGCATCTTTGTTTAGAAGCAATGAGGCTTTTATATCTATTTATCGATCACTATAATATTCCCAAAGCCAATGCTTTGATGGGATTATTTTGCTTTCATGCTTCAAGATTTTCTGCTAGAGCAGATGAGATGGGAAAACCTATTTTATACGAAAACCAGAACCGTGAACAATGGGACAAAGAATTGATACAAAAAGGAGAACATTATTTGCATCAATCGGCTATCGGAAATGTCATATCGAAGTATCATTTAGAAGCGACAATTGCGTACTGGCATACAAAACCTGAGGAGCATGAACTCAAATGGGAAAAAATTCTTCAACTGTATAATCATTTATTACAAATCGAGTATTCACCTGTAGTTGCTTTGAATAGAACGTATGCTTTGTCAAGAGCAAATAGTAAGGAAGAAGCAATAAAAGAGGCTTTGAAAATAGATCTAAAAAACAACCATTTGTATCATGTATTATTAGCTGACCTTTACAAAGGCATTGATCAGCAACTAGAATTAAAACACTTAAAGATTGCATTAAGCTTTGTGAAGACAAACAATGAAAGGCAATTAATAGAGGCTAAATTAGAAAAGGCTAATAGAAAAGAGTAAGTGATTTTACTTCCTTTCCTAAATTCATTCATAGATAAAAACGTATTTTTTGCCGAGAATTATGGTAAGTGTACTATATGATTTGTACTTTTATACTCATCGATATTCGATTTCAAGGTCATAATTAAGAATGAACTTTTTAAACATCAAAAGCTTTTATCTTTTGGCAATATGAAAACACCCCAATTAGAAAATAAGTTTTGTCGGAATTGCCATCATCCTTTAGAAGATGAAGCAAAGTATTGCTCTATATGCAGCCAAAAAAACACTACTGGCAAGACAAGTGTAGCTGATTTATTTTATGAGGTGTTTACTTCTATTTTCAATTATGATTCTAAGTTATTTGTTAGTCTTCGGAAGTTGTTTAGTCCTGGCGAGCTTACTATAGAATATTTCAAAGGGCGTCACAAACGCTACCTTCATCCTGTTCGACTGTTTTTCACGATGATGATTATTCATTTTGCAGTATTTCAATTTATTGCTAATGATAATATAAAATTAGGGATGAATGGCGATCAACTCAGTTCTTCCAAAACAGAAATAAGTAATAGTGAACTCGTACAAGAACTACTACAAAAAAGAGAAAAAATCACAGCACAATATCCATCAGATGAAACAAAAATTGCGCTTGACTCTTTGCTAAATTCAGTAGAACAAAAATATAATCGTTTCGACGATACTATTTCAATCAACAATATTTCGATTGTACAAAAAGATTTACTTTTGTTAAATGCTGATCAATTAATAGAAAAGTATAAAATAGAAGACTACTGGAAACAAATAGCTTTTAGACAAGGTTTAAAAATAATAAAAGATGGAGAAGGCTTCGGTAAGTTTCTTTTAGGAAAACTCAGTTGGTTAATCTTGTTTATGATGCCTTTGTTGGGATTGATTTTAAAACTACTTTATTTTCGTAGTAGCCATTATTATGTAGAACATCTTGTGTTTTCATTTCATTATAATGCTTTTGTATTTTTTATTTTGACCTTATCTTACTTTGCAGCAACATTATCATTTATCAACGACTCTATACTTTTACTTATCCTTCCCTTTTTGTACCTCTACTTGTATGTTGCTATGCTAAGGGTGTATAAACAATCAAAAGAAAAAACGTTCTTAAAATTTATTTTATTAAACTTTTCTTACATGATTGTATCCGCTTTTTCATTGATTGTTGGTATAATAATAGGATTAGTTTTATTTTAGCATCTTATGTCAGTATACGAAAAATATGAAACCGTAGTTGGTCTCGAAGTACATGTCCAATTATCGACAAAAAGCAAGGCTTTTTGTGCCGATGATACTCGTTTTGGTGCAAGGCCCAATACCCATATCAGTGCCATCTCTCTTGCCTATCCAGGTACACTTCCTCGTTTGAATAAAAAACAAGTCGAAAGTGCCGTGAAATTAGGTTTAGCAATCGGTAGTAAAATCAATCAAGAAAGTCGGTTTGATCGGAAAAATTATTTCTATGCCGATCTACCTAAAGGTTATCAGATTACGCAAGATGCCTCCCCTATTTGCATTGGTGGTCAACTAACCATCAATGCAAATGATGCAGAACGCACTATTCGTATACACCATATACATATGGAAGAAGATGCTGGAAAATCAATACACGATATGTCTCCAAAATCATCTTTTATTGATTTAAACAGAGCAGGCGTTCCGCTTTTAGAAATTGTAACAGAACCTGATTTTAGATCGCCAGAAGAGGTAGATGTTTTTATGAATACGATACGGCAGCTTGTGCGCTACCTTGAAATATCGGATGGTAATATGGAAGAAGGTTCAATGCGGTGCGATTGTAATGTATCTGTTCGACTAAAAGGAGCAGAAACGTATGGTGAACGTTGTGAAATAAAAAACATGAATTCCATGCGCTTTGCTCGTCGAGCAATTAGTTACGAAGTAAAACGTCAAATAGATCTCATTGAAGCAGGCGGAAAAGTACAACAACAAACCTTAAACTTTGATCCTGTAACTGGAATAACAACTCCGCTTAGAGATAAAGAAGATGCACATGATTATCGGTATTTTCCTGAACCAGATTTGCCCCCTGTGCATCTTTCTGATTCGTTTATCAATAATTTAAAAACTCAAATGCCTCCATTGCCGCAAGAGTTGTTCAAGCAGTTTACAAGTAAATTTAGTCTCTCTGATTACGATGCTACCTTATTAACAGAGGAAAAAGAAACGGCCCTTTTTTATTTGGATTTAGTAAAAAACACTCCTCATCATAAAGCAGCAGCTAATCTTTTGATTAATAAAATAAAGCCTTATCTGAATGAACAAAAAAGTAGCGTTGCAACTTTTCCATTGAGTGTAAAATCGTTGGCTGACTTTATACAACTGATAGAAGATGGTAAGGTGAGTAATACTATTGCATACCAACGAATTTTTCCAGCATTGATTGAAACACCTACACAAACACCATTGGCTATCGCCGAAAAACTAAACCTCATCCAAAATGCAGACGAAGATTTCTTGCAGCAACTGGTACAAGAAGTCATCAAGAAATATCCAGATAAAGTAACAACTTATCAAAAAGGGAAAAAGGGTTTAATAGGTTTTTTTATGGGCGAAGTGATGCGTCTTTCGAAAGGTAAAGCTGATCCTAAAGCAACTAATGCCTTACTAAGAAAAGTCCTAGAAAAGCAATAACAACAGCTGAGCATTTTCGATCATACTTGCGTTAGCCATTTTATTCTCTTATTTTGTAGTTGAATCAATGTTTATTTTTTATGCCTAGACCTAATGACGAAATTGTAAAGCGGTATTATACTATTAGTGAGATCGCTAAAATGTTTGATGTTTCTAAATCGTTAATTCGTTTTTGGGAATCTGAGTTTGATATCTTACGTCCGCACAAAAACAGTAAAGGCGATCGACGTTTTACACAAGAAAACATCACACAAATACGTATCATCTATAACCTTGTCAAAGAAAAAGGTTTTACGCTGAAAGGAGCTAAAAAAGAGATTAAACTATATAAAGAACGACTAAAAGCACAAGAAAAAACAATAAAAAGCCTAAAAAAAATTAGAGCGATGTTGGTGCAATTAAAAGCACAAATATAGTTTCAATTAATGAATTTTATTATCTAAATTTTCTATTACTACTCCCCATAATACATCATAAGGAATGATCTCAATTTCATGCGATTGGTTGGCTCTTTCAAGCGGTACTGTTTTTAATTTCTCTATATATTTTTTGGATTTTCTTATTGTTGCTATTTTATTAAAATTTCCATTTGCTATTTGACTTAACATTTTAATGAAACAGTTGCTTCGAAAATTTTCATTAATTCGGATATATTTTGCACCATATTTCTGCAAATTGTCTATTCTATTTCTTGCCTTTTCATACTCTTTTCGTTTGATTAAAAATAAAACCTGGATAACTAGAATCGGGATATTCATTCCTCGCTTATCTGTTGAAAAGGTAGGTACTTCATTTAAAAACTTAGCTAATCTAAAAAGTTGCTTTTTTTCTGTTAGTATTCTTCCGATCTCTACGAGATAGTTTGCATAAGCTTCATAGATTAACAATAGTTGTTTACGCTCTCCACTCAATACTTTAAAAGTTGGATAATTAACTACTTCATCAATTTTTTCGTAAGCTTCTTTGTAGTCTTCTTTATATATCAGAAATTTAAAATATTGCATCTGGACAACAAACCAATTATTACTTCCTTCCACTATTTTCCCCATACTTATTTTAAATACTCTTTCTGCTTTTTCGTATTGCTTAGAATTCATGTAATATGGTAAAGTATTCTGATAAAAAAAAAGTAAAATGGAATCTCCTATGATTCGTCCATTCTCAAAAAAATCAATGGCTTCTTCACATATTTCTGTAACTTTTCTATGGTCTCCTTTTTCACTATGAATAGAAACTTGTATTTGATAATACAAGATGTACAATTTGTCCCAGTCAAATTGAATTGCATTACGGTAAATCTCTTGTACATCTGAGTCATTTACAATATCCTCTATCTTTGTTCGATATTTTTTAAGATGAAATCTAACTAGATTCTCATAAATTGATTTTGCTTGAAATTCTGCATCTAGAAGTTTGAGACTGTTTTGGGCTATTTTATTGTATTTTGTGTATTCTCGCTCATTACTTTCTGTAATGCTATAATGCTCTTTTAATAAACAAGATAAATCAAAGATGATATTGGTATGTTTATACTTTTGGGCTTGAGTAAGTGTTTTTCTCGCCAAAAGAATTCCAGAATTTCTTCCACCTCTACCTATTATGTTTTTTGTAATCGCAAAATTTTTATGACAGTTGTAAAATGCTTTTTGCATATCATTAAACCTAGGAGAATTAACATCTATTAACAAAATAGCAGTAGATAAACGATCGTATAAACGTGTGCGTAGTTCTCTATATTGCCTCGACTTTTCATCTGCATTATAAAAATGCTGGGCAGCATCAAGATCAGATTTTAAGGTATTATTGCAAATTCCATCATAAAATTCTTTTAAAAGAGGGCTAAAATCAAGATTTATTGTCTTAATTTTGTTTTTAGTAATGATAGATACCAATTCTTTTAAGATTCGAAATTTGATTTTCATAGCGTTTATGTTTTCATAATAAATCCTTGTCTCAAGGAAAATGGAACACAACAATATACAAAAAAACACACTACTTCCCTGTTTTTCAACAACTTAATTTCAAAATATATAAATTATCATCAAATCTGAATACCTCAAAGTGACACAAATAGGGCAATATTAATATAAAATTAATGTTGATATTTGTAATAGAACAAAACGTTATAAAATAT
>JAHDIP010000296.1 GCA_020630735.1 Saprospiraceae bacterium
TTAGCTTAAACTCTTACTTTACAGCCATCAAGCAACCTGAATACCAAACATAAGCCATACTTGCAATCGCTACAAAATTGGATAGGATACCAAAGAGTTGCATCTGCCAGAGTGAATAGACTTTCGTTTTATAAATCAGAAATAAGTCGATAATTAGCCAGATGAGCCCTAGAGCAAGCATTCCTCCAAATATCCATTCTTTAAATACTAGAAAGAGAATCGAGACTTCTAAACTCACAATTAAGATGATAAGTAACTTTGTTTTTTTAGTACCAATAATAGTAGCAGTTGTTACTCGACCTGCTTTTCGGTCAGGCTCGATGTCCATTACTTCTCCAATAAGATGTGACTGAAATGCGAACAATAAAAGATAGGCGTAAGTAATCCATGGTAACCCCGCTGACTCATTTAAGAAAATACTAAAAGGAGCAATGAGTAAATATCCGACTTGGCAGAGTAATTCCCATGGAGGGCGAGAGCGTAGACCATTTGTAGGTGCATTATAAAGTGCATTAACGAGTAGTAGCCCTGCCAGAAGTACCAACATTTTCCAGCCTGCAATCCAAACAAAAACAGGGTAGCAAAGTAGTTGAACGATAGCAATTGGTAACCACAATTTACTCAGTTGTTCTTCTGTCCCCCTTGCACCAAAAAGGAAGCTATCTTTACGAGGATTCAGTAAATCAATTTCTCGATCTGCTACATCATTCCACCCATAAACCATAAAGTTGAGCGGAAAAGTAACATAAAATAGACCAAACCAAAAGACCGAAGAATTCCAAATATCCATTTGACTAGTAGGCAACAAATAGAGCCATAGCGTAGCAAACCACAAACCAGGTCTAGATACTTTGAGCCAAAAAGAAAGTTGTTGGAACATAAATGTTATTTGTTTCAGAATTCAAGGTAAGAATTTTATCTTTATGTTCCTCAAATTGCTACTAATCTATGTATAAAATCATTTCATGTATTTTCTTTTTTTTGCTCTCAATGAGTTTATTGGGGCAAACTATAGAACAAATAACTGTAGGTGCTAGTACTTTGGAAAATATAGAACGAATCGTTTTGCCTAAGCAAAATAATAAATGCTTATTAGAAGAAGAATTGGCTCAAAGGCGTCCGATGCGACCCAATCATTTTGCAAAGCGTATAGAAGTAGATTTGAACCCTGATAATGTAGGAACATGGGAGTACCTTGCAGATGGGAATGCTCTTTGGCGCTTGCGTATTTTTTCAGAAAATGCAAAATCGTTGAATTTTGGTTTTACAAAATTTAACTTACCTATAGGAGCAAGTTTGATATTATACACACCGAATTATGAGAAAGTACTTGGTCCATTTACGAAAGGAGATAATGAAGAACATCAAGAATTGTGGACGCCTATAATTGATGGCGATGAGGTAGTGGTTGAAGTGAATGTGCCTATAGCTAAACGACCCTCATTAGAGTTGAAACTAACAGCAATACATCACGATTTTATTGGTTTTAATATGCTCTCTGGAGGATGTAATTTGGATGTAGTTTGTGGGGTAGCTGATAATCCTAATTATAGTATTGTTGATGATTATCGTTCCGTCATTCGATCGGTAGGACTGTATCATTTGAATGGTGTTTCTGTTTGTTCAGGAGCGTTGATCAATACGACAGAAAATGACTGTACGCCTTATTTTTTAACTGCTGACCACTGCGGATTGAGAGATTATAATGACCAAACAATGGTGGTCTATTGGAACTACGAAAATAGTTTTTGTAGAACTGTAAATAGTCCCGAAAATGAATTGATAGGTGACGGTACATTGACGGAGTTTTCAACAGGAGCTACGCTAAAAGCAACTTACGATGTGAGTGACTTTACCTTAGTAGAATTGGATGATCCAATAGATGTAACTTATCAACCTTATTTCGCTGGATGGACAAGAATAGCAACAGCTCCAAATTCGACAGTAGGCATTCATCATCCTTCGTTTCAAGAAAAACGGATTAGTGTTGATGGAGATGAATCATTGATAGGAGCTTGGGATATTGACCAAATGAATACGCACCTTATTGTCGATAATTGGGAAATCGGTACAACAGAAGGCGGTTCTTCTGGTTCACCATTGTTTAATGAAGATCAACAAATTGTTGGGCAATTGTCAGGAGGCTTGGCTGCTTGTGGAAACCAGCTTGCAGATTTGTATGGTTGGATCAATGTATCTTGGGAAGGTGGTGGAACGCCTGATACTCGATTGAAAGATTGGCTAGACCCACAAGGAACAAATGCCTTTGCTATTGATGGCAAAAATTGTGGTCAAGGACTTTTTCTGGCAGAAACTTCAATGGAGATTTGCACTGCGACTACAGATGCTATTGATCTTGAAATAAACCTTACCAATAATTTTTCTTCTTCCGTAAATTTAAGCATCCAAAATTTGCCACAAAATGTAGAAGCGAGTTTTGCTAATAATCCAATACCTACTGGAGGGAATACTATTTTGACGTTGAGTAATCTTTCTTTTCTCACGGAAGGAATGTATACGCTTTCAATTAGTGCAAGTGACGAACTAGAAACAAGTACTGCTTCTTTTATTTTGAATGTCGTTAATACAGAACCTTCCTCTTTGGTCTTATTGAGTCCTGAAAACAATGCACTTGGGCAAAGTACCTTGCCCTTGTATAATTGGGAAATAGTGAATGCTTCTAGTGTAGAAATAGAAGTGGCAACCGATAGTAACTTTTTAACTATAGTGGAAAGCGCTACGGAGCTTTTAAATTTTTATCAATCAACAATATTTCTTCAATCGTTGACAACATATTATTGGCGACTAAGAGGTACGAATGCTTGTGGAGTAGGAGAGTGGTCTGCTCCATTTTCGTTTACTACAGGCAATGTCTTATGTAATGGTTTTTTTGCTACAACAGTACCATTGGAAATATCTGATTTATCTCCGAGTATGATCAGCTCTAGTTTAGAGATCGAAGAGAGTGGGACTATTTCAGATTTGAATGTAGTGAATCTTATCGGAGAACATACATATGTTAGTGATTTAGTTTTTAGATTAATTAGCCCGTTGGGAACAGAAGTGATTTTACTAGCTGAAGCTTGCGACGATGCAATGAACTTCAATATTAATTTTGATGATCAAGCTATAGCTTCTTTTGCTTGTCCTATTGATGATGGAGCTACTTACCGAGCGCAAGATTTATTAACCCATTTTAATGGCGAAAACCAATTAGGTGTTTGGACACTTCAAATAGAAGATACGGTAGAA
This sequence comes from Saprospiraceae bacterium, assembly GCA_020630735.1. GTDB lineage: Bacteria > Bacteroidota > Bacteroidia > Chitinophagales > Saprospiraceae > JAHDIP01. The sequence goes on from JAHDIP010000296.1 coordinate 3,253, forward strand.
GGCGACGGAGGTCTATTGACGAGCTGGGGGCTAGAAATTTGTGCTGTTACTCAAGAAGGAAGTACCTTGCAAGTGAGTCCCTCTCAAGTAAATGTTTGTTCGAATGAAACAACGAATCTTGAGTTAAGTATAGGTAATGATTTTGAAGAAGAGGAGCTGATGCTTTCTTATAGTCTTCTGCCAGATGAACCAATTGGAATAACATTTAGTATTGATCCTATGGCGCTAAATCCTGGAAGTATTGTAGAGGTTGAATTAAATGAATTGGAAACGATACCAACTGGGAATTATATACTTACTTTTGAATTGAGTGATGGTATGAATACAGCGATAGCTAGTACTAGTTTAGTCATTTCGAGTTTGCCCGACATGCCTGTTTTGTCATCTCCAATAAGTGGTTCGATGGGCATTAATGTAAATCCTTTTTTGGCTTGGGAGACTGCTGCTAATAGTGAGTTCTATACGATAGAAATGGCCTTGGATGAAAGTTTTATAGACTTTGTTTTTTCAGAAAATACGACGAATACTTTTTTTGATCCACCTTCTTCCTTACAAGGTTTAACGACTTACTATTGGAGAGTTATTGCTCACAATGAATGTGGTGGACAGCCTTCTGAAGTATTTAATTTCATAACAGGAGGGAATAGTAGTCTAGTAAGTATTGATAGACAAGAAATATATATTCAACCTAATCCATCAACAGGAATGTTCACCTTGTTCTTAAAACAAGCCTTGGGCAGTGATGGGCAATTGGAGTTATTTACGATTGATGGTCAAGTTGTCTATAGTCAAAGGATAAATTCAAGACTAAGGCGAATAGAGGTAGAACTAAATATTGCTTCAGGAATGTATCTTTTGCGTTTGCAAACATTGAAAGAAACTGCGACGTTAAAAATAGTTATTCAATAGACTATTATATAGCAACCTAATACCGGTAGGTAATAGTCTTTTCTTTTTCGACCACTAGAATATTCCCTGAACCTATTTTGTACATAAACCCATTTTCTTCGTTAGGAAAAGGAGCTATCTGAATAAATTCGATAGTCATCTATAATGAAGTGATGGGGGCAGAAATTACAAAAACGAAATAGTGTAGTCATTACTTTTTTGCTTCGTACTTTATTGCGCCACCAACAATAGTATATAAGACATCTGTTTCTAAAATATCTTCATCAGAACAGGTCAATAAATTTTTGGAAAGCACAATAATATCAGCCAACTTTCCTTCCTCCAAAGATCCTTTATCTTTTTCTTCAAAAGCGGCATAAGCATTTCCTAAAGTATAAGAATGTAAAGCCTCTTCACGTGTCATAGACTGCTCTGGAAAAAATACTAAATCCGAGTCCGTTCGTTTTCTAGTAACCGAAGCATAAAGACAAATAAGAGGATCGACATCTTCGACAGGCGCATCTGTTCCATTGGCAATTGCAACGCCATTGTCTAGCAGAGAGCGCCAAGCATAAGCACCTTTTTTAGCTCGTTCTTCTCCTAATCGTTTGACAACAAAAGGAGCATCTGATGTACAATGAATACCTTGCATAGAAGCGATAACACCCAAGTCTTTAAATCGAGGGATATCTTTTGGGTCGAGATGTTGAGCATGTTCGATTCGCCAACGTAAATCTTTTTTATCTTCTGCCGACTTAAAAGCTTCTTCGTAAATATTTAGGACAACTCGATTTGCTCGATCTCCAATGGCATGCACACATAGTTGCAAATCATTTTCGATTGCTAGTTGTGCGATATTTTTTACTTCTGAGACAGGTGTGGTATTTTGACCTTCAAAATCAGGTTTATCATCATAAGCTTTTAGTAGCCAAGCGCCAAAGGCACCAAGAGCACCATCTACCTGTGATTTGATCGCCTTTACTGTCAAAAAATGATTACCTGCATTTACGATGGGGAGCCCCGTGATGTTGTCTTTTATTTCTTCATATGGCTGTCGAAGCATTACCCAAAGACGAAGGTCGAGTTCTTGTTTTTGAGCAAGTGTTTTATACTTTTCAATTTCTTCAAAAGTTGCACCAGCATCTTGGAAAGAAGTTACACCTTTAGAGAGGCATTCTTGCTCTGCGAGATCAATACCCTTTGACCAAAGTTTGTCAAGTTCCTCTTTTGATATTTTATCAAGGTATTCTTGGTAAGCTATTCGAATTGGATCCATTGCGCGTTCTTCAAAAACGCCAATCGCATTACCATTTTGATCACGAACGATTTCTCCACCTTTAGGATTAGGCATCTCGGCATTAACACCAGCCACTTCCATTGCTTTTTGATTGGCAAATAGCGAATGACCACTTGCATGTACCAAAACAACAGGATTGTCAGGAGATACCGCGCTTAGATCGTCATGAAATGGATAGCCATGCAATTGTTTTTCTACAGGAGTATCCCACTTTTCTTGATGCCAGCCACGACCTTCGATCCATTCGCCAGGTTGCAACGTTTTAGCTTTATCAGAAACCATTTGAACTATTTCATCCCAATTTTTAGCTTTTAAGAAGTTGAGATTGGTTAGACTTTTTCCTAATCCAGAAAAGTGTCCATGTCCTTCAATAAAACCAGGCATGGCAAATTGTCCTTTAAGATCAATAGATTTAGTATTTTCTCCGATGAGTTGATTGATTTCTTCTGTAGTTCCTAGTTTAAGGATTCTATCTTCTTTGATAGCAATAGCTTCTACTTTTGGATTTTTCTTATCCATAGTAATAATACTACCATTTAGTAGTATCATATCAGCCTTTTCAGTTTGCTGGCAGGCTGTGTTTAAAAAAATAAGAAGAACAAATGGAATGAATAGCTGAAAAGTTTGCTTCATGTTGGGAATTGAGATATAATGATAAAGGTAAAATAAGGGTTAAGATAAGGAAAAATATTTTTATTTCATAAAGGGTTGGTATTCTGTTGTTTACAAAATACTGATGTGTCTAATATGGCTAAAAAAGAAGGGCAAACCCCATAGGGGATGCCCTTCATGAATAACCCAATTATCATAAATACTCTCCTTTATTGTATATTTTAAGTTTCTATTGTGATTTTACTCCCTAATTATAATACAGTCTAAGTTTCGAGGAAACAAGAGAGGAGGGCAAAGAGTATAACTCAATACCCTCCTACTGCATTACCCCAATTATAAGATTTGATTTACTTGAATGATGCATTAATTTTATAGATGTATACGCTATCATTTTGCTATACAAATCAAGTAAAAATATTTTTAAGAATACATAATTGCTATCTTATTCGTTAATTTCGGTGATAATAATCTGTTGTACCTCAGGATCATCAAGCATGGCTCTATCAAAATCACCAGCATCAGGAATATAGCCGAACGCAATTAGTATCGCTATTATCAATTCTAAAATCATTGTATTAGACTGTTTTGTTTTGTAGTATTAATTTGTTTTGCAGTATAAAAGTATATTGAAATACTGATCAG
>JAHDIP010000297.1 GCA_020630735.1 Saprospiraceae bacterium
AATGCTGAAATTATCAAATCTTGGGGATATCAGAATTTATGGGTTAGTGCACTAGGTTTAGAGTTTAAATCAATTTTTTTAATCGAAATATCTTTTTTATTTTTTTTTCTTCTCGTTTGATTACTAGCTTTATTCTTTTTCCTTCTTTTTTTTGAAGTTTTGCACTAATTATTTGCAAATCTAGAAAACGGGCAGATAAACCATTTATTCGTTTAATGATATCTCCTTTTTTTAAACCAGCTAACTCAGCAGGAGAGTTTTTCATAACGTCGTTAATAATGAAGGTATTGAAGTTTTTACCTGTGGCAAAAATGCTTAAACCACTCTTATCAAATTGTAATGATTTGTTATATTTCTTACTAGGTTTGAGGTAAATATTACCTCTAATATAATCGAAAATGATATAGAAGCGACTTAATAAAACATTACCTAAAATACCATTTCGACCATTTAAGTGTTCTAGATTATAATTCCCTTCGACTTTTTGAAAGTAAGTAAGTAAATTGTTGAAATATAGTTCGTCTAGATTTAATTGATTAACTCGACCAAGATAACCATTCAATAATCCGCCAAGACCAGAGCCTAAATTTCCTGGAATTACATTTAAAGGTAAGTCGATTGCCTCATTGGTGTCTTCGTGCAACAAGAGGGTCAAACCAGCACCAGTATCCACCAATAGTTTTAATGGAATAGAATGGTCTTTATTTAATTTTGCTGAAATAGTGATGTATGGTTTATTTCTAAATATCTCTAGTGCTAAAGTTTGATATTTTTTAGTAGGGGCTATAAAGGTATCAAAATCTTGTAAAATGAGGTTTTTATTTTTGTAGTCAATTTTGATAATAAATTGTCTAAAAAGTTGTCCACCGATAATGCCATGAATAGCGGTGCCAGCATATTTTTCGAATCCTAAATAATCTTCTTCTAATACAAGAATATTCTGTCGATCAAAGGTGATATCATTAAAACGAAGATTAATATTATTTGCAATATTTGCATACAATTGCTCTTCTCGATCTACACCGATAATATTGAATCGTTTCGAATAGTCTACATGTAAGACGTCTGCGAATTCTCGTTTGGTAAGTATGGTATGTTCGGCACCAGTATCAAAAATAAACTTAAGCGGTAAGATATCGTTGAAAACTACATCAAGAATAATAAAGTTGTTTTGGAATTCAAAAGGAATCGTTACACTGCTTTTGCCTTTCAGTAGTTCTGAGGCAGAGAACTGGCTGAAGCTTAATAAGGGGAACAATAAAAAACTTAATGCAATGATGAGCCTCATATTATTTTTTTACTTTCTTGCACTAAGTTAAACAAAAAAGGCTGCCAATACCTATATTTACATTGTAAAAAAATGTATTATGAACCACGAAGAATATAAGGATCCAATTGAACAATATAAAGATGATGATTTATTTCGACCACTATTCCCTGATGCTGATGCTGGTCATCAATTAAAATGTCCGAAGTGTGAAGAGTTAGTAGTGGCTGAAAATATCAATATAAGTAAGGCGATTGCCAAATGTTCCAACTGTAGTAGTGTATTTTCTTTTGACCATTCGACACGATATCCTTATCGGAATAAGCCAGAAGTTTTTCAGCCAGAAGGTATCGAGATGCTACGTCTTCGCAACGAGTTAGATATTGATTTTAAATGGCGGAATTCGAAATCGATGAGTGGTTTCTTTATTTTCTTTGCTATTTTTTGGAACGTGATGCTATTACCTTTTATTGGTGTTGCAATTATGAGTGGGCAAATGGCTTTTTTACTAGGTATAAGTGCGCATTTACTAGTTGGAATTGGCATGTTATATCACAGCATTTCCATTATATTAAATACAACTTTTATCAGTATTGATAAGTATGACCTAATCGTTGAACACAGACCCTTAAAACATTTTTTTCATCGTGATCGGCATATAGCCTGTAATGATATAGATCAATTGTATGTCAAAAAATATGTAGCAGGCAAAACGAATAATGAAGTTCGTTATGCGCATAAAATTGTTGTTATTCTAAAAAATGGAGATGAATTAGATTTGATAAAAGGCATTAGAAATAAAGAAAAAGCACTTTATATAGAACAAGAAATAGAGCTTTTCTTACAAATAAAAGATCGCCCTGTTGAAGGGGAAGTGAAGTAAGGAAACAACGAAAGTATTCTAATACCCTATATCAGGTAGCTTCTACCATAGCAGGTGTAGGTCAGAAACTGGTTTAGTTTTTGCAACTGCTTTTGGGTCTATTTTTTTTTATTTTTTTTTGCTGGTCTTCTCAAGGCTAGGGTTCTATTTTTTACCACTTTATATATTTCTGCTTTTTAAAATGTCAATTTCATTCTTAGTGAACTATTGCACTTATGCCTCTTTTTAGCGTAAATTTGAAGCATTGAATGAATAGAAAGCACTCTTTAACCACAGACCTTTCCTATTATTTAGAACGAACCATTCTTTTTATTCCATTCATATTTATTCCCCCCCTTTCATTGATAGTGATCTTTCATTATCAATAAAATTGTCACTAACAATTTTGACTATTTCTAATAGCAATTGCTATTGGTGAAATATATTCCATTGTCCAGTACTGTTCATACTGTTGATAATGGGCTTTGACATTATTTTTTGAGTTTTAATTGATAATCACTTTTCGTGAGAAGAACAAACAACCAAAATTGATTTTAACAAACTCTTAGAATAATTTTTAAAATAGCATTAATCAGCTTTTAATACAGAACAAAAATTATGATCTCATGAAAAAAACAATTTTTACAAAATTTCATTCATTAGTTTGGATGAAGATTTCTAGTTTCTCCGCGCCGTTGGTACTAATGTGCCTAATGGCCTTATGCGTTGGAAGCCTGCATGCACAAACAGTTGGATGTAACTTGGCTTGCAACAACTCTCTCAATCTAGCCTTAGATGAGAATTGCACTGCTACCATCACACCTGATATGGTGCTCGAGGGTGAAGATGCAGATTGTCCTACTGATTTATCTGTAGTATTACAGATGCCTGATGGTACACCGCTTAGTCCTGCAAATGTTGTTGGGCCTCAGCATATTGGTGTTACGCTTACTGTTGTAGTTTCATCTGATGCAGGTGACAACTGCTGGGGGTATTTAACTCCTGAAGATAAAGTTGCTCCAGAAATTGAATGCCCTGCTGAGTCTGACTTTTGGTGTTTTGAGCTAGATGGTATCCTTGACGGATCTATCAATGCTGGTACACCTGTTGCTTCTGATGCATGTGGTAATGTTGAGTTAACTTATGAAGATGACTTATTTGATGCTGGTGATTGTGAAGATTCTCAAATCACTAGAACTTGGACTGCTACGGACGAAAGCGGTAACACGGCTACTTGTGAGCAAATTATTAACATCATTGTACCTTCAGTTACTGATGTAGATTTTCCAGACGACCTTACTTTAGAGTGTGGTGCTGATACTGATCCAGAAGATCTACCTAATGCTGATGACTATCCTGCTGTTGATGGTTATGACATTGCTTTCAATGCATGTAACTTAGCTGCTACTTATGAAGATCAACAAGTTGACATTTGCACAAACAGTTACAAAGTTTTACGTCAGTGGAGAGTAATCGACTGGTGTGGAAATGAAGTAGCTACTGAAACTCAAATCATCAAAGTACTTGATACAACTGCTCCAGTTATTTCTTGTCCAGATGATTTTACAGTTAGTACTGGTTACTACAGTTGCGATGCTAGTTTAGCATTGCCACAGCCTGATTTATCAGATGCTTGTAACTCTGCTACTTACACTGCAGCTTCTTCTGCAGGTACTATTTCTGGTTCAAACGGAAACTATTCTATTTCTGATCTTCCGTTAGGAACACACACAATTACTTACACTGCTGAAGATGAGTGTGGAAACACAAGCGAATGTTCTTACGAAATTACGGTAGAAGACCAAGTACCACCTTATGCTGTTTGCGATGAGCACACAGAAGTAGCTGTTGGTTCTGATGGAACTGCTAGAGTTTATGCAGAAACATTTGATGATGGTTCTTACGATAACTGTAGTGATGTAACTTTCCTTGTAAGAAGAATGGATAACGGTGTACCTTGTGCGCCTCCTACTCAAAATGCTTTTGCTGAGTATGTAGAATTCTGTTGTTCAGATGTAGGAAATACCTTAATGGTTGTACTTCAAGTTTCTGACGAAGCTGGTAACACGAATGAGTGTATGGTTGAAATCGTTGTTGAAGATAAATTAGGACCTGCTATTACTTGTCCTCCAGACATTACGATTAGCTGTCACTACGAATATGATTTAAATGACTTAGCTGCTACTTTTGGTACTGTTGTAACAAATACTGCTGACCAAGAAGACGTAACTACTGTTGATCCTGACGGTTTAGGTACAACTACTTGGGGTACTGATGGTTTAGCTTATGATAACTGTGATGTTACTATCACTGAAAATTCTAACGAAAACATTGAATGTGGAAATGGATTAATTACTCGTGTATTCACAGCTACAGATCCTAATGGATTAACGGCTTCTTGTGTACAACGTATTAGAGTTCAAAACTTCGATCCATTTAATATATCTGATATCAACTGGCCACAAGAAGAGGTAGAGCGTGATTGTTCACAAGGAATTGATGCTGACTCTGTTCCTGGTCCTACAGTAGATGATGACAATTGTGATAACGTATTTATCGGTCACGAAGATCTTTACTTACCAATTGATGATCCTTTCTGTTACAAGATTGTACGTACTTGGGTTGTAATTGACTGGTGCCAGTATGTTCCTAATAGTAACAACGGAGTTGGTCGTTGGGAATTCAACCAAGTAATCAAAGTTACAGATAACGAAGCTCCAGTATTCACGTCTTGTGAATCTCCTGATACAGGATGTAGCTATGCTGAAGATTGTGGTCCTGGTTATATTACTTTAACTGCTGAAGCAGAAGATAACTGTAGCGGTGACAACATGACTTACTACTACGAAATTGATGCATTCAACGATGGTAATGCTGATATCCAAGGTTCTGGTAATGATGCATCTGGTGAGTACCCAATTGGTGTTCACAGTGTAACATTCTATGCTACTGATGGTTGTGGTAATGTTGCTGAATGTTCTTATACATTCGAAATCGTTGACTGTAAATTACCTACTCCAGTTTGTCAAGTGATTGCTACTTCTTTAATGCCTTCAACTGGCGAAATTACAATTTGGGCAACTGACTTCGAAGCTGGTTCTTCTTTTGATAACTGTGACGATTACGAAGATTTACGTTTCAGAATCAGAAAAGTTGGACAATTCGATGCGCCTAATAATACAGTACCATCTGCTAATTCTACTTCAGTTACTTTTGACTGTAACGAAATCGGAACGCAGTGGGTTGACCTTTGGGTTGGTGACTTAAACAACAACTGGGATCACTGCCGTACGTATATCGTAATTCAAGATCCTAATGGTGTTTGTGGTGGTTCAGAAATGGCACGTATTGCTGGTTCTGTTAAGAACGAAATGGACGAAGAAATTGAAAACGTAACTATTGAAATCGCTGGTTCTAATGGATTCACTCCATTCGTTACTGGTATCAGTGGTGAGTTCGATTTTGATGACGTACCAATGCACGAAAACTACACAGTAACTCCTGAGAAAGATGTTAATCCATTAAATGGTATTTCTACATATGACCTTGTTATCATTAGCAAGCATATCTTAGGTGTTCAGCCATTAACTTCTCCATACAAGATGATTGCAGCTGACGTAAACAAGTCAGGTTCAGTTACTGCTTTGGATATGGTTCACTTACGTAAATTGATTTTACACATTGATAGCGAATTCCAAAATAATACATCTTGGAGATTTGTTGATAAGAACTTTGTATTTGCTAATCCTACTGCACCATTTGCTAGCTCATTCCCAGAAGTTATTTCTTTCAATGACTTAACGGCTGATGAATTAGAAGCAAACTTCGTAGCAGTAAAAGTTGGTGATGTAAACGATAGTGCTATTCCTAATAGCTTAGTTGGTATTGAAGGTCGTACTACTGCAGGAAACTTAGTATTCGACGTTGCTGATGCTCAATTGAAAGCTGGCGAAACGTACACTATTGACTTTGCAGCTCAATCTGCTGTATTAGGTTACCAATTCACATTAGCATTTGACAATACATTAGAATTTGTTGATGCTTCTAATACTGAAAACTTCGGTTTAGCTTTATTAAACGAAGGAGTAATCACTACAAGTTGGAACAATGCTACTGCTACTAAGGCTGGATTTAGTCTTACATTCAAAGCTTTAGCTGATGTTACATTAAGTGATGCATTGACATTAAACTCTAAGTATACTGCTGCTGAAGCTTACAATGCTGACGCTGATTTATTGGATGTTGCTTTAGCATTCAATGGTCAAGTTGCAACTAGCGACTTAGCATTATACCAAAATACACCAAACCCATTCAAAGGGTCAACTGCAATCGGTTTCAATTTGCCAGAAGCTGCATCTGCTACATTGACTATCTTTGATGTGTCTGGAAAAGTATTAGCTCAATATGAAGGAGACTATGCTAAAGGTTATAATGAAGTAACTGTTTCTGACTTAGCTGCTACTGGTGTTTTATACTACCAATTAGCAACTGCTAACGAAACGATTACTAAGAAAATGATAACTTTAAAGTAGGATAAAATATTGTGAGTTAGGAATTT
>JAHDIP010000298.1 GCA_020630735.1 Saprospiraceae bacterium
CCCTTCGCCTTTTTATTTTCAACTTGAATCTTATAATTTTATCACTCGACCTGTCTTGATTATTTTTCCTCCTTCATTTACTAGTTGATAAAAATACATACCAGATGGTAAGGTTGCTGTATGCATGTTTAATTGTTTTGTAGAACCTAATGGAGCATTCAGTACCTCCTTTCCTCTTGTCGTTAATAGTCGAACAAAATAGTTTGAAGTATTTTCTAAACCCTCTACTGAAAATCGAAGTGTTTGCTGAACAGGATTTGGAAATAAATTTATTCTAAGTCCATCATCTATTGATTCGATTGCTGATGTTAAAGAACAAGTGCCTGGATCAGCGACCTCAAAAGAGGTAACGAAATTAGGATTCTCGCTATCGGTGATCGTAATGAGTCTATTTCCATTACCAGCACTCCCTGCTTCCAATTCTAAAAAGATTTCAGCACCATACGTTCCCAACGAAGGAGAAACAGCAAAACCATCAACTTCTATTTCATAAGTTCCTTCTAAATTAGGCGCAGCAATAGTTACTTCGAATTGTATAAAATCATCTTCTGCCATTGTATCAGTACCTGCATCATTACATACTACATTTCGAACATCAATCGAATAATTTGGTGTAAAAGAAAATGGATTTTTAAACCAAAAAATTTCATCAATTGCGTCATTAGCAATTCCACCACCTTGCCCTTCATGGTAATAATAGCAAAAAGGATCTGGCATGAGGTCGCCATCTATATCTACCGCAGCAACATTAGCTACTGCAGTTACTCCAGACGGAACGGAAAGAATAGAATTTTGGAACGTAAAATTAGCTGCACCATCATTTACATATAGCCCCATTTCATTTCCTAAGGCAGTACCAAATAAAGCATCCAGATCACCATCCAAATCCATATCTGCAAGGCTACTAAATGTATATATTGTGCTACCTGTTGAAGCAAAACTTGCAATGTCTTCTTTAGCATCCCATCCACCTCCATTGTTGAGATAATAAGAAAGTGTACTACTACCAGATGTTGGAGAATTAGACATAAACAAATCCTCTTTACCATCACCATTGAGGTCTTGAACTTCAAAAGAATTAACTCTAGAAGGCAATTCTTCTACTAATACTTCTAAGGCTGCAAATTCTGGAGAATCAACATCGCCTATATTTTCTGCTACTCTTATCTTTCTTGAGTCTCTATACAAGAGCACAATGTCTAGGTCTCCATCTTGATCGTAGTCGGATAATTTTAGAAATTCGACACCACTCGCATAGCTAATATCATGTTCGACAAAACCATTACTATTGGATTGCTCATACCATAACATTCTAAATTCAGGTGAGCCAGAAACGGCCATTACTAAATCAGCATCGCCATCATTATCCAAATCGCCATGATCAGCAGAAAGAGAGCCTGAACCAGAAGGAAGTGGATGTAAAGCTAATGGCGTAAAATTTCCTGATCCATTATTGACCCACCAGCCGGCCATTGAACTACTGACTGTACCAAAAATATCTTGGTCGCCATCTCCTCCCCAATCGGCTATTACAACTTGGCGTGACAAGGTCTTTTTTGATAAGGTAGCTCCAGGACAAAAAACGCCATCTCCAAGGTTTTCGGACCACCTCAAACCATCATTGTCTAACACAAAATCTTGATCACCATCATTATCTAAATCAGCCATCGCAATGCCCATTAGCCCATCAACTACATTGAAGGCTACTTGTTTGTTTTCCGAAAAGCTTGAACCAAAATTTTGATACCAACTTAACCTTGGGCAACCGATATATGGACTATTATGATAGCCTACAAAATCTAGATTACCAGTTCCTGTCAAATCTATTGCCTTCGTTTTTATCATTTTAAGAATGGAAGTTGGATGCGCCACTTGTACGGTATTAAAACTTCCAGCCAAATTTCGGTACCAAACAACTGCTCCATCTCCTCTATCAAAAACAATATCGAGATCGTTATCATTATCGACATCAGCCACTTCTACATAGCTTATTGCTTGACTCGTCTCCGTTAGTTCTTCAATATCCCAATCGTCATTTCCAAGGTTTTCGAAAATGTAAACTTTATTAACAGAATTACCTACAGCAACTATATCTATATCGCCATCTTGATCAAAATCGCCATAGTTGGTATATGATTTTTCTGTGGTAGAAATTATTACTTCAGAAAATGTACCTCCATCATTTTTGTACAGACTTAAACCTAAAGAAGAAGACAGAATAATATCTCTATCTCCATCTTGATCAACATCTACAAATGTATAATATGAAAATACTTGTTGTGCTTCAAAAAAATTGGCTAATGAAGAAAAAGTGTTATTCTGATTGTTTAGATAGAGATCCAAACTATTGCTTCCCGCAACAATATCGACATAACCATCACCATTATAATCGGCAATATCTCTCACTACAACATTTGCAGCAAATAAACTGGTAAGACTTCCAAACGCACCATTCCCTAAATTTTCTAAAAAACCTCCTCTTACCACGATATCTATATCTCCATCATTATCAAGATCTTCTAGAAAAAGAAAGCTATTACCAATATCAGCAAGGTAAGTTTGCAAGCCAAATTTTCCTTGTCCATCTAAGTTTTCAAACCAAACAACGAAAGCATCTGTCACAGCGACAATATCTTGATCACCATCATTGTCAATATCTGCACCTTTGAAGTCATCATAAAATGCTAGTCCTTGCATGATCGGAAAGCGCTCCCAATCATCTTGTGCATTTAGGTGTAAAGAAAAGAGTAGGATTAAAAAAGTCAATTTATTACTTAGTGTGGGCATCTTGAATCTTATTTATTTGGATTTTATAAAAGTCCGCAAGATAGCTATAATTTGAACTATTCTTAAATTAACAATCCTAACGCAAAAAGATTTTCTAGGCTTATGCTTAGAAAATCTTTTCACATTAAAACTACTCTCTTTTTAAGTATCAATTCAACTTTGTCAATTCAGAATAGTTTTCTAATTTTCCTTTAGCAGAATAATTTTCGGAGCGAACCATTCCAATATCTTTAGCCATCCAAAGCACTACTTTCGATTTTTTCTTTACCATCATTTTAAACTCAAAATCATAGGTAATTTTGTAGCATTCGAAGGTACCAGCAGGCGTAGTAATTTTTTCGAGCGCTTCTACTTTACGGTTCGTCATCTCATACTTCATCGTCATCATTTTCAAGCCATTTGCTGATATTTTCATCTCTGTAGTTCCATCTTTTAGTTCTTGTCCAACTTCTAATGTTTCGGGAAACTCTAAGGCATCGCCCGACATTTCCATTTCCATATCTTTATAGGCTTCTAGTCCTTGACTTAACATTGCTGACATATCCATGTAATAGGTTCCGTTTTCACATCTTATATTGTACTCACTTTCCATAACATCTTTTCCTTTTCCGTCCGAAGTTGTCATTTTCACTTCTGCTTCTAGCGCAGTACCCGAATCGTTCAAGCGTCCTACTTCATGTTTGACAATAGATTCGGCTTTACCTTTTTTATTATAGTTCGTAATTTCGAAAGTTGCATTTTCTTCAAAGGGAAAATAAGCATTACAACTCTGTGCGTTTACAAATTGACTGATAACTAATGCGATGATCAATGCAAAAAATCTCATGGTTTAATTTTTTAAGTATGTTATAAAATGAAGGTTTGAATGAAAATTAAAATAAGTTTATAGTCTAAGTAACGACTAAAGAATAACTCCATCATTTCACCGATAATCTTTTATCGTAAGCTTGCGTTAAAAAGCCTCGTCGATGCCCTGCATCGTCTACGTTTTTTGCCTTGGCTTTCGACAAAATCTCTATCTCCAAATGGCAGACTTATTTTTTATTCGTTACTAAAGCAATAAATGCTGTAATAGCCTTTTTTTATTTTTAAACAACTTCTTTATTAAAGCCAGCTATTCACAAAAATCACTAGCTGTAATATTGGTAAATAGATTATCTGATTCCGTAAGTTGAGCATCGCTATTGGTAGCTACGCCACAGCCAGCACTACTATCTATAATACAATTCGTCATTTGAAGTTTGCCTTCTACTCCTGCAAAATCAATAACACCTATGTTCGCATGATCGATAACATATTCGAGTTCATCGCCTCCTCCATGCGCTACTGTACAATAATTCATTTTGTTTCTTGAATCTGCTGAGTTAAATACTATTCCTTTCCAAAAACCCATATCATTGACAAGACCTTCAAATGCAATTCGAGCATCAGCTGTTCCTTCTGCTGTTAGATAACCATTAGGGTAAGAAATACGAATAAAAGTATTTGCCTCCATTTTAAATAACGCACCTGGGTCTATAACCAAACCCGACTTAATGCGGATATCTCCTAATATTTTGTATGGAGCACCTCCTAGATTTTTCCAACTTTCTTCATTCGTTTCTTCCAAATCAGAATCTAATATCTCTACCCCATCAAAACCATTCGCACTAATATAAGTTGTACTGTTATCTAGCATAGCTACTTCGTTTGCAGGTAATTGTACTGCTGCAAAATCATTATTACTAAATGTATTAGCAGAAAATTCTTGGAGTTTTGCTCCTCTGTTCAAGACTAAACCTGCACCAGCAGAATGTTGAACGATTGTATTTTTTAATTTCAATCGACCTACTGTTCCCGCATGATCAATCACTCCGATATTAGCAAAAGGAATAGTGTATTCTAATTCATCTCCACCACCATATTCAATAATACAGTGATTCAATTCATTTCTTGTATCAGCAGAATTAATGACAATTCCTCGCCAGTATCCTGGATTATTTATTTTGCCTGTAAAGCGTATTGGTTTTTCTGTCGTACCAACAGCTTGAATAAATCCATTATCATATACTACTCGCATCATCACATCCGACTCAAAAGCAATAACGACCCCTGGCTCTATCGTAAGACCTGCTTGAACTAACCATCTTGTTTTTGTAATGGTATAATCTGCTACCTCAGGATCATCAAAACGATCAACTAATGTTGTAGCTACTTCTATATTTTCATCAATTATTCCAGAATCGTCTGTATCAGTAGGAGTTATTACAGTATCATCTTCTGGAACACAACTTGCAAAAAATAAAACGAATAAGAATATTAAATGACTTGCTTTCATTTTTTTAATTTTTAAATTAGGTATGTTAATTAATACACCTCTTTATTCTTTCGTTTTTGAATAAGTGAACACTCCAAGCTATTTTTTTGTAAATTATACTGAAACTAAAGTGGTTTTGGGATTGTCAAACGATTAAAGCTACTGAGAATCAAAAGGTAGCTAAGAATGATGATCCTTAAACTGAATACCAGTGGTAGGTATAGGATAGAAAGGTAGTCATACTGCAAAAAAATAGGGTGTACCTGATAGATACACCCTATTTTAACACTATACCAAGTCAGCTATTGTTGATTTGGTATATCGAAAGCAGAAACAGAATAAATAGAGTTTGTTATTGAATAACACAAGTTGGACTTGCTTTTAATTACTCTAAATGCTTTCTGAAAAAAACATTTGCTTATTTTTAGTTTTTGCCCAAAGGAAAGCAATCTAACCTTTGATAGCCTATTAATATGATTACTTATTAACTACTTTTTTCAAGCGGCTTCACTAAGTACTGTATCAACAAACTCCTTACCATTCCACTGACCTAACCATTCACAACCTTTTTTTAGTTTTTGGTATTTTAGGAAATCATTTACAGCTTCTTGTCTAGTTTTTCTTGAAATGGTAATATTGTTTTGGTATCCCATTGAGATATTGAAAAAATAATGTCCAACCGCTTTTTTAAATTCTTTTTTTCTTCGCATAATCTTATAAATAATTAAAAAATATTATAATTCATTACTAGTGAAAGTAGATGATGTTCATTCACATTTAAAACTAAATGCTAACGACCTTCACGTTTTGCAAATGATTAGTTTTGACTATGTTATCTGCAAAAGCTTTATAACCTCTACTCGCAAGCAAATACAATAGCCCTCCCTTTCTTGAAGCTACTGCACTCAGTAGCTTCCATTTAGTTATTAAGGATTGCGTACTATCATCTTTAGTAACAATCTCTATATATGATTTATTACCATACTTTTTCCCTGTGATATCTGGCATAATATGGTTATCTCCATTAGGTTTTAAGAAGGGAATAGGAGAATCGTAGTCATCCGTATTAGCTCTTATATCTTCAAAACCTTTACTTATTACCCAGTTGATAGCTTGATTAAATAATTTATCTTTCATATTTTTTTTTATTATTTAGAGGTAATTATAGGTGTAATACTTATATCAATGAATAAGAATTACTCTACCAGAAGATAATAGAGCTAGCATTAAAAACTTGAAAAATAGATAGGAATATAAACAATATTATTCATCATATACTTATTTCTAACGTAAAAAATTGGAAAAAAGTTCGCAATTAGCCCTGTATCATGCTTTTTGGCAACCATATTATGAACTTATAGGCTCTTTTTTTATAAATTTGGTTGCATAGAACTAACTTTTAAGAACTTTTTGAAAGTTACTAAATTGAGTAATCAGAGTGATACAAAGCTTTAAAACCTGAATTTTGCCTAAGTAATGGACAAAATAAGCCTATCATTTTGAAATAAAGCCTATGTTTTCTAAATAAAAAAAAAGAAAAACTTAATTACATAATATG
>JAHDIP010000299.1 GCA_020630735.1 Saprospiraceae bacterium
CATATTTTTTTATCAGACATAAGGTCTAGTATTTTAAACATAAAATATAAACACAAATGAATAAACTAAGTACTACTCATTGTAGCACTTTCGGTGTTACAATTCAATTTGAAGGCACAGTCGAAGAACTGAAAGCCAAACTAAATGAGAGAAAGGGAAGCAAATTTAAGCTAGAATGGATTTCTGATCAAGAATTTAAGTTTTTGGCTTTTACTTCAATAGGTACCTTGATAGTTCAAGGTATGCCTGGAGCAATAGATGGAATTAAAGGTTATGGGAAAATAAAGAAAAGTGAAGATGATTTTGTCATTATAGATTTGAGCACGAAGTTGAGAGTAGAAATATATTTTTTTGTCTTTATTTTTTCGATGTTTTTTTTAACTACTGCTATTATGAAAGCCTATATTCCCATTTGGCTTTTGGTTTTTACCCCCATTATATTAGTAGGCTATTGGTTTATGCTGAGAAAACAAGAAATAGCCCTTTTTGAAAAAGTGAAAAATTACTTGAAGGATTAAAAAAAGCTCCTGCCTGAAAGAGACAGAAGCTGTTTTCTTAGTTTTAAGTTGTTTTTGTGATTATAAAATGAAGTAGTAATTTTTAATAAAAAAAATGAAATTAAAATTTTTATTTTTAGTGCTGACTATAAATTATCAACCGGAGTTGATTCAATAATTTCTAATTGTTGGTGAATTAATTTGTTTAAGTCTGAAGATGCAGGAACATATGTTTGTGCTTTTTCAAGCGTTTCTTTTGCTGCATCAAATTGCTTGTTTGTTTTGTATTCCAATGCAACAGCATACCAAACCAAAGCGATATTAGGTGCGACATCTTCCATTAACTCTTCATCGTCTGCGATCTCACGTTCTAGTGTAAATAAGTTACCAACGATGCGACGACCATCTTCCATCGTATACGTAGCTTCGCCCATCATTTGACCATCTTGCCACGCACAAGCATAGGTATCACCATTCCCAAAATCAAATGTACTTTTATTATTCAGTACTCCTTTTTTCCAAGTTGCCTTTAGCACATCACCTGTTCTCCAAACCAATACACCAGCACCTTGTCGTTTTCCTTTTTTGTGATGTCCCATATATTTGCTACCATCAATTCTCGTATATGTTCCTTTCCCATCTGCAAGACCGTTTCTCCATTGTCCTGTATATTGTTCGCCATTTGCAAGAATGATACTTCCATTTCCGTCCATCATATCATCAAACCATTCGCCAGTATAGCTCGTACCATTTGCCCAATCATAGCTGCCTTCACCATTCATAAAACCAGCACGCCATTCACCTTTATAACGATCTCCATTATTCAAATTCTGTTCACCTTGTCCATGACGTAACCCATCTTGAAATTCACCTTCATAAGTACTACCATCAAACCAAGTCAATTTGCCCCAACCTTGTGGAATGCCATATACAAAGTCACCTTCGTACTTGCTACCATCTTTCAATGTTTTTGTTCCTTTACAACGTTTTTCTTTTCTAGGACAAGTACAATCACCATCATCATTAGGATCGTTGGGATCACTTTTCTTAGAAATGATGATATTATTATCGTAAAATTCTTGGAAAGTATTAGCTGTACCAGTATGTATGATACTGAATGAAAGTAGAAAGAGAACGGTTTTTGGAAAAGTGAAACGCATAAGATTATCGGTTTTGGTTATGTTATAGTATGGTAAAAGCTGGGGAACTTTATGGGATTTTTTTTCTATAGTTAGGTAGAGTGGTAGGAAAAATAAAGTGAACTTTTTCGTTCATTTGTATATGCAAGCTAAGCTTTTTTGAGCTATACCGCAACTGTGAAACAGAAAAAAAAACATATTTTATATTTGTAATTGTACATTGGAGATTATCAACTTTGTATGTCTTAAAAATAGCTTTAATTTTAATGTTTCAATCTTTCATGTCTGTCACTGAAGACTACTTTTTTTGAGAATGAATATTGTTCTCTAAAAATTAACTCCTGTAGGATTCCGAAAACAAGAATTTAATATATACCTTTGTATCCCGTAATTATGCATTTGGAAAATGCTTTGAGGCTTGTATAAATATAAAAAAATTGTAGAATGACCAAATACATTTTCGTTACGGGAGGTGTTACATCTTCACTAGGTAAGGGAATTATTGCCGCTTCGCTAGCTAAACTTCTTCAAGCTAGGGGGTTTACTGTCACTATTCAAAAGTTTGATCCTTATATTAATGTCGATCCTGGCACACTCAATCCCTATGAGCATGGGGAATGTTATGTAACGGACGACGGTGCAGAAACCGATCTTGACCTTGGGCATTACGAACGGTTTTTGAATACACCTACCTCTCAAGCCAATAATGTCACAACTGGTCGAGTTTATCAAACAGTTATTAACAAAGAACGTGCTGGTGATTATTTGGGTAAAACCGTTCAGGTTGTACCTCATATTACAGATGAAATAAAACGTCGTATCCAATTGCTTGGACGAAAAAATGAGTTTGATATTGTCATTACTGAACTCGGTGGTACGGTTGGAGATATAGAATCCTTACCTTATCTAGAATCACTTCGGCAGTTGCGTTGGGAATTAGGATCTGATAATTGTTTGGTCATACATCTTACATTGATACCTTATCTACGTGCAGCTAAAGAGTTGAAAACCAAACCAACACAACATTCTGTTAAAGAATTGTTGAAGACAGGTATTCAGCCAGATATTTTGGTTTGTCGAACAGAGAAACCAATTAGCATGGATATTCGTAGAAAGTTAGCTTTGTTTTGTAATGTCGATATTGGTTCTGTGATTGAGGCTATAGATGCGGAGACGATTTATGATGTTCCTCTTTTGATGTTGAAAGAACGATTAGATTCTAGAGTGATTACCAAGTTGCGGTTGAAAGATCGAAAAGAGCCTAAACTGAATGTTTGGAAAACCTTTTTGGGGAAACTCAAAAATCCATTACATGAAGTAACCATAGGTTTGGTTGGTAAATATAATGAGTTGCAAGATGCTTACAAATCTATCCATGAAGCTTTTGTACATGCTGGAGCAGTCAATGAGTGTAAAGTTAAAGTGATACCAATTCACTCGGAACAATTAGAAGGAAATGACGAAAGTATTAGAAAGTTGTTAGAAGGGCTTGATGGTGTTTTGGTCGCCCCAGGATTTGGCGAACGAGGCATCGAAGGAAAACTGAAAGCGATTCGTTATGTGAGAGAAAACAAGATACCGTTTTTTGGAATATGCTTAGGGATGCAATGTGCGGTTGTAGAATTCGCTCGAAATGTATTGAACA
Source organism: Saprospiraceae bacterium (assembly GCA_020630735.1). Lineage (GTDB taxonomy): Bacteria > Bacteroidota > Bacteroidia > Chitinophagales > Saprospiraceae > JAHDIP01. The sequence continues at coordinate 3,282 of JAHDIP010000299.1, forward strand.
TTGGAGATGCTGCTTCTAGAGAGGTAAACGAAAAAGCGAAGAACCCTATTATTGATCTGATGGATGATCAAAAGAAAATTACCAAAAAAGGCGGTACCATGCGATTGGGTGCTTATGCTTGTAAAATTGTAGAAAATTCTAAAGCACACGAAGCCTATGATACCTTAGAAATAAATGAGCGTCATCGTCATCGTTATGAGTTTAATAATGACTACAAGAAACAAATAGAGGCTGCAGGCATGATAGCAACAGGTACCAATCCTGAATCAGGTTTAGTCGAAATAGTGGAAATCAAAGAGCATCCTTGGTTTGTTGGTGTGCAGTTTCATCCAGAACTAAAAAGTACTGTCGAAAATCCGCATCCATTGTTTGTACAGTTTGTAAATGCCTGTATGCAGCTGAAGAATAATCTAAAATTTGCCAAATTAGAAAATGCAGACTAGTAATTGGCAAGGTCTAAAAATATGTTCCCCCTTTTTTTTATTCTATTTTTTACTGACTTGGTATGTCAGTGATCATGCATTCTTTTGGGATACCATACAATTAGGTTCTAGGCATGCGCATTGGTATTTCGATACTAATTTTCAGCACCTATTATTACCCAAAGAATTTGACAGCGGTCATATCCCGACCTTCGGAATGTACCTTGCTGCTGTTTGGAAATGTCTTGGACGAAGTTTAGCTGTCAGTCATTGGGCGATGTTTCCTTTTTTATTGGGCATTGTTTATCAGGCTTACCGATTAGCTAAGTATATTTTTCCTATTCATTATGTGCCGTATCTTATGATCTTGCTCTTGCTTGATCCGACCTTGTTGGCACAGTCATCTCTCATTAGTCCAGATATTATTTTAGTGTTCTTTTTTTTGTTAGGTGTGAATGCCGTTTTTTACAATCAAGCTCCTTTAAAAGTCATCGCCTCTATTGGCTTAGCGCTGATTAGTATGCGAGGTATGATGCTGGTATTGGGACTGTTTCTGTTCGATTTGTTCTTGCATACCGAACGTAAAACGATTAAAAATCTTATCCAAAGAGCATTTAAAAATATTTGGGTGTACGTGCCTTCAGGCTTGTTAGCTATGGCTTATTTGGGCTACCATTATAGTCAGACAGGATGGTTTGCCTATCATGCAGATTCGCCTTGGGCACCTGCTTTTGAGAAAGTTGGCATTGGTGGTTTTTTCAAAAATATAGTTTTACTCGGATGGCGTCTAGTCGATTTTGGTCGGCTGATTATTTGGGTATATCTAGCAGTAAATGTATTCTTTTTTGTAAAACATAAACGGAAGCTAGATCCAAAACTGAAAAGTTTATTATTGCTCATTGGGATTTTATTTTTAGTATTAACTCCTTCGATGTTGTTACATCAAGGTATTCTCAATCCACGGTATTTATTACCGATTTTTTTGATGATCAATGTATTGACAGTTTATATTTTGTATACTACTTTTTACTTTAATCGTACACTTATTTTTAGCCTTTTAGTAGCAGCATTAGTCGCAGGTAATTTTTTGGTTTATCCTCCAAGTATAGCTCAAGGTTGGGATGCTTCATTGTCTTATTTGCCCTTTGTAGAACTCCGAAAAAAGATGAACCAATATATCAAAGACGAAGGTATTCCAGTAGAATCGGTAGGAACTGTTTTTCCAAATTACTATTCCTTTCGCTTGACAGATTTGACAGAGGATAAACGACAGTATGCCCATAAAGATTTAAGTAATCAACTGTATATTTTTGATTCCAATATTTTTAATGATTTTACCGATGAGGAACGAGCAACTTTAATAAAAGGTTGGGAATTAATACAAGCCTTTGAGCAACGAAATATTTATGTACATTTGTATAAAAAGAAATAATGCGAAAGTTAAGTCTAAAAGAACTCAATAGAGTAAGTCCTAAAGAATTTAAAGAACAGAAAAAAGCACCAATAATTATTGTCTTAGACAATGTACGTTCTGCTCTAAATGTTGGATCAGCCTTTCGAACAGCTGATGCTTTTGCGCTCGAAAAAATCTACCTCTGTGGTATTACAGCCACACCACCACATCGAGAAATTTTAAAAACAGCCATCGGTGCTACCGAATCAATGGATTGGGAATATCAAAAAGAAGTAGGAGAAACACTTCAACAATTAAAAGCCGAGGGGTATACCTTATTGGCAGTCGAGCAAGTCGATGAACGCACCTACCTACAAGATTTCAAAGCAGACAAAACAAAAAAATACGCACTCATTTTAGGCAATGAAGTAAAAGGCGTAAGTGAAGAAGCTATTGCATTAACAGATCAATGTTTAGAAGTACCACAATACGGTACGAAGCATTCACTTAATGTTTCTGTTTGTTTAGGAGTCGTTACTTGGGAATTGTTTCGGCAGTTGAAGTTTTAATTTCTCGTGACATAATACCTAAAATCATCATAAATCTCTTCTAGCATTTCTTCAGCCATATCATCATCACACATTAAGCTACTACTATTCATACCCATGTAATTACTTGGTATTGCCCGTTGGTCACCTTCAAGTATTGTATGTTCAATCTGATCTTCAAAACTTGCTCTGAAGGTAGTATCAGATAGCTTACAATTTGGTGAATTTGAGCGCACATTAAGGTCTGCTCTCCAAGAACTCGTTTTGGTAAATGTTTTGATGTTGACAGAACCTGTTACTGTTTCATAAAGTGTAATGACTTCTTCTTTTCCTTCATCATTCACTATTGTTTCAGTACCATTAGGAATTTCTTTTTCGAAATATTCTATTTTTTCGGAGGTTTGAGTATCAAAACATAAAAATTTAAAATCAAGTTCAAGATAACAATCAATACGTTCATCGTCTACTGATTTTTCAAAGTAGATATATTTCCAAGGATCGTTTAAGTTTTCGATATCATCAAACCTTTTATCAATATCCCAGTCATATGAAATACCAAAAGCATCCGCTTTGAGATGGTAATAGATATATGCAAAGTCATAACTTTGATCCAGATAGGATTCCAGTTGCTCTTCGTCTTCGTAATGGTATTCTTCTGCGGCAAGAAAATCATCGTAGGCTTTTCGGGCTAGGATTTTATTGTTTTGTTGGATAGCTCGTTCTAGTTTTGCTTCTCCTTCTATAAAATAATGAGTTGATAAATATTGATTTAATTCTTGTTCTTCATTTACTAACTCTTCGTATTCTGCATAAAAGGTATCGCTTAGATAAGGTTCTACCTCTTTTATTTTTTGTTGGAGTGTTTTATTGATTTTAAGACCTTGTTCTTTTCGTTCGAGTACCTTAGAATGAATAAGTACTTCCTTCTCTTTAGTCTTTGCTACAATGATTTCCTTCAATGATTTTGTTAAGATTTCTTTATTTTCATCGATAG
>JAHDIP010000035.1:0-30148 GCA_020630735.1 Saprospiraceae bacterium
TCTTCTACTAGATAGTGATAATCATTACTCGTTTCAGATGGTCGATCATCTGTTTTCATCAGTGCTTGAAAGGGCATCAGGTTTAATTGCTCGTCAGGGATAATTATTAATTCTTTATGCTTAATAAAGTTTTGATCAATTGGTTTTTGTAATAAAATAGAATAAAGAGAATGAGCAATTTCTTTAAAATTACGATAAGCTTCTACACTTAGTTTTGGGTTCTTTACCAGAACAAAAAACTCATTCGTTAGTTCTTTCAATTTTTTTATATCAGAATAGCTTAATACTTGAATTTGATTTTCATTGATAATAAATGTATACAAGTTTTTTTCGCCCCAAAAATACTCCACTAAGGTTGCATTTTTATCTTTTAAATATTGTTGAATTAACGCTAAGTCACTAGTAGGGAGTTTATATGCTAGCTGATAAAAAATCGGAAAGTTCGTCTTAATTTTTTCTACCCATTTTTGATAATTCAATTCTAGTTCTATGATTGCACGAGCTACTTGATCTATTTTTTTAAAATCATTTTTCAATACAGCTTCTTTTCTCTGTTTTAACAACAAATTTATTTCTATTTTCAATTGCTGTTCTTCTTGCACTATCGAGTCAGGTAAAGAAGCCAACTCTATTGCTTTTTTATGTTGCACTTGTTGTAATAATAAAAGCCCCCTACTCTGTTGAGAAAATTGGTAAGCCTTTTTAATTTTTTTTGCTTGAATTGCTATTTCTATAGCATCTTCATAAATATTTTTTGCTTCTTGCGCTAAAAAGAAACGAGATTCCTCATTGATAATATATTTGAACTGTAATTCTTTAATTAACTTATTTATTAATTCGAAATGCTTAATTGCTAATCCCCATTTTCTATCTTGTGCCAAGGCTTTTGCCTTTTCATGCAGAATCGTTAATACCAATCGTTTATCACTTAAACGATCAATTTGAACCTTAAAATCTTTTGTAGCACCTGGTTCAAACCCGCTTAAAACTTGAAGTGCATTGTCATATTTAATAGTTGCTTCTTCAAACTTACTCTGGGCAACAAGTAATCTAGCATTTAGCCGATAATTCTCTGCCATTTCGCTATGCAAAATCCCATATGTCTTTTGTGTTAATAAAACGGATTCTTTTATTTTCTCAAGAGCTTCTTGATATTTTCCATCTTTCAATAAAATGGATATATAGGTTTGAATAGTAGATATTCTAAACTTAGGATTTGGATTTAATTCAAGAGCTTTATAAATATAAAAGTAGGCACTATCTGGCTTTCCTAATAAGTCGTAGTAAGAGCTTAAATTTTTATATGTAACACTTTTTATTTTTGTATAATTAGAGTCTTCTTTCTTTTTTTCAAGTAAAGCTAATGCATTTTTATAATGTTTTAATGCCAACTCTTTTTTATAAATATGTTGATAACAAAATGCTAGATTTTGATTAAAATTGGCTTTTTCCCAATTCGTATAAAAAGAAGATTGGGCTAATTGTAATGCTATATCATAATAACTAGCTGCTCGTTCATAATCTCCTAAACGTCGATACCTAATTGCAGCATTGTTAAAAACATCGCCTGCTTTAAAACTAAAATCCAACTCACTTTCATCTAATACAGCATTAGTTGTTTGACCTGCTAAAAGTTGATTTACCGTTTTTTGATAATAGTTTAATGGTACTTCATTTAAGCCTTTCCCCAAACGATAGTATTCGCCTAACAAATAATAAAGATCTGCTTTTATTCCAGTTTTATCATCAAATACAGAGACCTTAGAATTTATCTGCTTTTCTAATGCTTTGAGTTCTTTTCTCATAGACTCATACTCTCCAAGATTCATATAACTATACCCAATCATATTATGAATATAGGCACTATTCGTTTCATCACTTAACTGATCTGCACATCTTCTCATTTCTTCAAGAATCGGGATGGCTTTGTCAAATTGATTAGTAGATATTTCTTGAGATACTTTTACCCAATTATCATCTATTATTTTTGAAGAACAAGGAGAGTGGTCTATCTTACTTTGTCCATAGCTTAAAAAATAAAATAAAGAGACTATTATAGATAAATATATTCTTGACATATTAATTTGATTCTTTGCGTTGCAGCTAAAATAGACAAATTAATATAATTCTTTATATGTCAAGCTATCAAAATTAGAATGGCAGCAAATCTTTTTTTGATTTGCTGCCATTCATTTTCATAGTTAAATATCTTAAGATTGTATTAAAGTTTTAAAAATTTCGTTACTAAGGTTTGATTATTTACCTCTATCCGAATGAAGTATAAGCCCGATTTCAATTCATCCAGTGGTATTTCTAACTGGTACGCTCCTTTAGCTTGTTTTGATTCTGTATCAATTGTCTTAATTTCTTGACCTAAGCTATTTAGCAAAGTAATCATAACATCTGAATCATCAATTAAGGTATAGTTGAGCTGTGTTTTATCCGAAACTGGATTGGGAAAAACATTGGCCTCCACTACATCATATTTAGGTTGCGTAGTTTCTGCTTGTCTGCCTCCAAATCCGAATGTTGAACCTGTATTCCCTTTTTGTACTGCCTCACAAAATGGAGAAAATAAAGTTATTGTTAGTTGGTCAAAACCCAAAACTTCTATATCTAATATTGTTTCTGCTGGCTCAGTTCCATTATAATTAGGATACCAATTTGAATTATAAGTAACATGTATTAAAATAGTTTGCCCAGGTGTTAAAGTAATCATTTCACCAACTGCTCCTAAATATGTAATATCATCTACTGTCATTAGAGGAGTAAAGATCGAAATAGAATTTATTGTAACTGTTTGATCAGAACTATTCTCTAGTTCTACATCTAATGTATTTCCATCTAGGTCTCGACATTCTATATGTCTATATTCTTGGAAATGATCTGATTCTGCTGTAGATTTAGTAATTTTAATAGGACCACCATCTGCAAACGCAAATGAAATACTAAACAAACCAATAATTAATGTTAGAAATAATGTAGATAATTTTTCCATGTTTTCGTATTTATTGATAATTAAGGTTGGTAAAAAAGGAATTACATTCCTGAAAGAAGTCCAATACACCGTATTAAACAACTTCTATACAAAAGACTTCAAAAGAATAAAAAGTGAGTATCTTTTTTATAAAATTATAAAAAATAATTAAAATTTCATGATTCCGTCTTATAGGCTCGTACTTAATTTACAGTTTTTCTAAAAGTCTTATAGCTTTTTTGGATGAATTAAATTGACTGTTTTGTTTTATCGCTTTCAGAGTTTGTTTAGCTTTTTGGGGCTTATTTTGTTGTAAATAAGCATTGACTAACCACCAATGAGCGAGTTCTTGTATTTCTAAATCTTTTGTAGATACTATCTGTGCTTTCAATATTTCTATTCCTTGGTCAAATTGCCCTTCCTTTATTAATTTAATAGAACGTTCTAAGTTTTGTTGGTCTAAACTTTTAGTTTCATTCTCATTTTTTTCTCCTCGCAAAAAATCTTCACTCATTAATTCACTATATGCCAATACTTCAGATTGAATAGAATAAACATTATTGCTACTAAAAAAATAAGATAGACCAACTATTAACAATATTGCCGCTGCTGCAGGAATTGCAATTCGTCTAAATAGACGAATAATTCTTCCTGATTCTTTTTTCTTGTTGTTAGTAAGCGCTGTAGTATCCGTTAGTAAATTAGGTGTTTTTATTACTTCCGATTCAGGTTTAAATATTTGACCTATAGTATTAGAAGCTTTTTTATAAGCAACTACTTCTCTTGCAAAAGTTTGATCATTTTCAAGACGTTCTTGAAAAATCTTTAATTCCGATTCATCCAAATCGTATTCTAAAAACCGTTGAATCAGTTCTATTTCTTTGTCATTTAGCATAGACATAGTCAGGTGTTTTTTAGTTTGTACATTTCTTTGTACATAAACTTTTCTAGTTTTTTTAGGCAACTATCTTTCTTTTTTGTAGCTGCATTAGCAGTAGGGATATTTAATTGTTGATAAATATCTTTAATTCGTTTTTTTTCAAAAAAATTGAGTTTTAGTAAATCTTTACATTTAGTATCTAGCTTTATAAATGCTTGTTCTAAAGCCACATAAATTTGCTCTTTTTCTTCAAAAGGATCTACTTGTCCGAAAGTAGTACTATCATCTACGAAATGAGGAGAAAGTAGTTGATTGACCTTTTCCAAATCCACGGATGAAGTTTTTATCTTCTCTCTACTTTTTAGCTTCCTATGATCCAAAAAGGCATTATTAGCCATTCTAAAAAGATAGCCATTCACATTATCAGGAAGTTTTTCTTTATTAATAAAAAAGCGTTCCCAGAATTTTTTGATTGCTAAAGTACAAATCATATGGGTTTCATCATCACTAGCTGCTTTTGCTCTGATTATTGGAAAGAGTTTATCTGTATACACTTTTCCTATATGTTCATCAAGCAATTTTCTATTCTCCTCTTCTGCTTCACCAAATGCTTTTCTCCAATCAAATGTGTAACTCATTTTGCCTTCAATTAATAGACTGTGAAATAAAAAAATGTGAGTATCTTTTTTAGACAATTTTTTAACTATACTGAAACCAAAGTGGTTTTCGGATTGTCAAACGTCCAAAGTATCTAAAAATCAAACGATAGCTACTAACGAAAATCCCTAAACCGAATACTGGTAGGTATAATTAAATTTCTCTTGGGTTTCCTTCTATTTTTTCTTAATCATATCTGGATTTTTAGATGCTTTTTTGGAACCTCTATAGAGTTCATATTTTTGCAACTTGCATTCTAATGGTCCATTATACAATTTGATTTTTCGAGAAGGGCGCAAGCCTATAAATTTTAATGCTCTGAGGTTTGAACTGATAATCCAAGCATCATAACCATTATAAAAATGTTTAAGTCGAGTTCCTACTTCGCCATAAAATTCGATCATTTCCTCCTCATCTTCCAATCGTTCTCCATAAGGTGGATTTATGAGAATTACCCCTTTATCTCCGCTTGCTTTAGAATCTAAAAAGTCTTTTTTTGAAAAATCTATATTATCAATTACACCCGCCCGTTCTGCATTTTCTTTAGCTATAGAAATAGCCCGATTACTTATATCATGTGCTGTTATAGTTCCGTTGTATGGTTTGATTTGAGTTTTGGCTTTTTCTTTTAAATCAGCGAATAAATCAGCATCAAAGTCATTCCACTTTTCGAAAGCAAAACTACGCAACATACCAGCAGGAATCTGACGAGCCATAAGCGCTGCCTCTATAGAGAACGTACCAGAGCCACACATCGGATCTACCAAATCACTTTCTTTATCCCAGCCACTCATATAAATAATTCCTGCTGCTAATACTTCGCTCATTGGTGCCGCTGTTTGCGCTAAACGATAACCTCTTTTCGCCAGAGTTGTCCCCGAACTATCTAACGACACGGTTACACGTGTTTGCGCAATTTGAACATTTATTCTAAGGTCAGGATCTTTTGGATCAACGAAAGGGCGACTATCGTATTTATCTCTGAACTGATCGACAATAGCATCTTTTGTTTTGAGGGCTACGTATTTTGAATGTGTAAAAACATCACCACTCGTGGTACCATCTATCGCCAAGGTCTGATCAAGTCGCATATAATCTTCCCAATGAATTCTACGCATCATCCGATAAAGTTGATTTTCGTTGCGAGCTTCAAAAGAGATAATTGGTTTTAAAACCTTTATGGCTGTACGCAAATGTAAATTGCATTTATACATCAGCTCATTGTCTGCTGTACACATTACAGCCCGATTCAGTTCTTGGATGTCAGTAGCCCCTAGGTCTTTAAGTTCTTGTGCTAATACTGGTTCTAAACCAAATTGCGTTTTTATGACGATATCAAATTTTTCCAAAGTATGTTTTTTTGATGTAGTTAATTTTGCTGCGAAGATACTGATATAAAATTACTCTTAGCAAATAAAGAATAACTTAATTAGTTCGCTAATGTAGCTTTAAATCTAGATTCAAATAAAATAACTTTTTTATGAACTATTTCCCCAGTTCTATCGTTCTCTCATTGTAAAAATAATATCATGAACCGTCCAAGATTAAAAAGTCATTAAACTCAAAAGGAAAACGACTATTTAATCTTGGTAAGATCCATGTGACCACTAGGGAAATAAATATTGACACATGAAACTTCTTATCATTTCTGAACCTTTCAAAATGGTCTTTTGCCCATTGCTTTTTATTTCTGTAGTGCAGAAGTAAAAGCTGAGCAGGTATAGCGGCAGCTATCTCCTACGCTTCTGCATTTTTTTAACAACTTATTATCAAATCTTTATGCCCTATTGACCCTGTAGTTGATAGTCAATAAGATAAATCTGCATTTTCAAAATGCAAAAGTCCGTCGTTTTGACTCGTTCAAAACCTAAATACTTTTGTGCATTTTATAAATGTAAAACCTCTTGAGTTTCGCTCAGCTAGGAGGCTATTATCCTTATTTTAAAATAGAAAAATCAAAATATCATGTTACGCAACAAACTGCGTTTTTTAAGAAATATAGGAATTGCTGCTCATATCGATGCAGGCAAAACAACGTTGACAGAAAGAGTACTTTATTTCACAGGCAAATCTCATCGTATAGGAGAAACCCATACAGGAGATAGTCAGATGGATACTCAAAAGCAAGAAATTGAAAAAGGAATCACGATTAGTTCTGCTGCAACTAACACAGAATGGAGTCTTGATGAATCGACTTATTTTTTGAATATCATTGATACTCCTGGACACGTAGACTTTATGATTGAAGTCGAACGATCATTAAGAGTATTAGATGGTATGGTTGCGTTATTTGATGCAGTTGCTGGAGTAGAATCTCAAACCGAAACGGTTTGGCAACAAGCAGCTAGATACGAAATACCTGTGATTGCAATGGTGAATAAGATGGATAGATTAGGAGCTGACTTTTTTGAAGTGGTTCGACAAATGCAAACACAGTTAGGTGCAAATGCAGTAGCGATTCAGATTCCTATTGGAACAGAAGATTCTTTTGAAGGAATCGTCGACCTTATTGAAATGCATTCGATTTATTGGGATCAAGATGGATTGGTAAGTGTAAAAAACGAAGTTCCTGAATCGTTAATAGAAGAGGCTAATCAATATCGAAATTTGTTAATCGAAACACTAGCTTTTTTGGATGAGACATTAATGAATCAATTTTTAGAAAATCCAGAAATTATTACGTCGATGCAATTGAATGCGATTTTGAGGGAAGCAGTTTTGAAACGACAAATCGTTCCTGTTTTGATGGGAGCTGCTTATAAAAACAAAGGTGTCCAGCCTTTACTTAATGCTGTTTGTAATTATCTTCCTTCTCCTTTAGATCGAGGAATAATTGAAGGTATGGATACGGAAACGGAATCCAAGATTTCCAGATCAGCAGATCCTGAAGCACCATTTTCAGCTTTAGCTTTTAAAATTGCTTTAGATGATCAAAATCGACAATTATGTTTTTTTAGAGTCTATTCTGGAACTTTAAAAATTGGTGATACGATTTGGAATCCGCGGACGGCAAAGAAAGAGAGGATTGGTCGATTATATCAGATGCATGCGAATAAACGACAGGAAATACAGGCAGTTCATGCAGGAGATATTGCTGCGACGACAAGTTTGAAAGCGATTCGTACAGGAGATACACTTTGTGCTATTGATGCACCTTTAGTACTAGAACGTTTATTCGTTCCTGCTCCCGTCATTAGTATGGCAGTAGAGGTAAAACGTAGTGATCAACTGGATAAATTAGGATTAGCTTTGGCTAAATTACAATTGGAAGATCCTAGTTTTAAAGTTCAGACCGATACGATAACAGGACAGACCATTATGTTGGGAATGGGAGAATTGCATTTGGAAATCATCATTGATAAACTTAAAGAGGATTTCAATATCGAAGTGAATGTTGGTTCTCCTAAAGTAGCGTATCAGGAGGTATTTACAAAGACAATTCGTCATAAACAACGGTTGAAAAAACAAAGTGGTGGTCCTGGTTCTTTTGCAGAAATGGTCGTTAATATTGGTCCTGCTGATCCTGATTATTTGGAAAGCGATACCTTCCTTAAAGAAGGTAAAGGATTACAATTTGTTAATAAGATTGTTGGTGGTAAAATACCTAAAGAATACATCCCTGGTGTAATATTAGGTTTTACTAAAATGCTAGCAAATGGTCCTTTAGCAAATTATCCAGTAAGGAGCTTAAAAGTAGAATTACTAGATGGAGATACACACGTTAAAGATTCGAGTCCTAAATCATTTGAACATTGTGCTATAGAAACATTTAAGGCTGTTGCATATCAAATGAAACCTCAGTTACTAGAACCAATAGCAACGGTTGAAGTTTCTACACCTGAAGAATATTTAGGAAATATTCTTAGTGGCTTAAGTCGAAGACGTGCAATCATTCTGTCTCAAGAATTACTCCATCAACGGATACAAGTTCGTGCTCAAGTTCCTTTGTCTGAAATGTTTGGGTATATCAATCATCTTAGAACAGTAAGTGCAGGACGCGCAAATTACACGATGAAGTTTGATCACTATGCTCCTTTGCCAAACCAAATGGCAGAAGTAGTCATGGCGAGTTAACTAATTATTTAAGTGGAGTCACCTTTTATCAAAGGAGACTCCACTTTTTAAATACAATTTACAAGTCCTCCTAAATTACTTATTAAGTATATAAGGCTAAAGTATTAGGAAATATCTACCTAAATTACTCTATTACAAACTTCTCAGAATCCATTACCTCAGAATTGGATAAGAGTGAGACAATATAAATGCCAGAAGGTAAATCCCCTAATGGAATGGCTATGATATTTTCTATACCTGTCCGTTTTAAATTTTGATAAGTATAAGAAAGCCCATTAATAGCTGTTATTTGGATTGATAGATCTTCTAGCTCAAAAGAATGTAGGTTTTCTATTTTGAGCCTAAGCAATCTTTTTTCATCCGTAATAGTCCCTATCACTGTAAGGAGTTCTTTCGCTGCCTTAGAAGAAGGTAAATTTTCGATATCCACTGAAGTTCCATTGCCATCTCCATTCGAATTACCAGTATCAGTATTCGTAGAAACTGCGTTACTATCCACCGCTACAAAAGAAGTGAATTCAGTTATAAGACTATATTTTAATCCGAGTTGAGTGATTTCTTCCTCAATACTTATGGTATCTGATTCATTACTTGCGATACCGTAATCTGACATAAGTTTAATTCTTTTTCTTGCCCATAAATATTTTAATGCTATGTTTTCATCAGAATTAGCTGTATAATTCGAAAAATCTAAAGAACTAGAGACTTCACCATCAGCATAATCACCTTGAATCGTAATAATTCCTTCAGCAGGATTATGGTATTTGCCATATATAATAATTGGTCGTTGGGCAAATACATCTGGGATTGTATAAGGCTCAATATCATAAACGTCAATGCCATCAAAGATAGCTTCAATGTTAGTAAGAACAGGTCGCTCAATATATTCTTTAAATGTATCTGCCATTTCATTCGCATCATCTTCGTCGGCAACTACAAATGCCTCTCCTTCACCAACATAAGCAATGCCATCAATTATGTATCTGTTAACAGAAGTTCCGATACCAAAAGAAAAGAAGTTAGCTTCATTGAGGTTTTCCCGAATCAAGTCGAATGCTTCTTTTTCTACTGTTACAAAACCATCTGTTAAGATAACAAAGGTTCTAGAGAAATCTTCTGTTCCGCCCATGTTCAAAGCCTGTTGCAAGGCTGGCAACAACATTGTTCCTCCTCCTGCATTCATATTGTCTATCATATCTATCGCCATATTTATGTTAGCATTTGTAACAGGAATAGAATTAGGCGATAAGGTGGCAGAACCTCCCGCAAAGAAAATGATATTGAATTTATCTTCGCTGTTTAAATCGTTTAACAAATTGGTAATAAGTCCTTTTGAAATTTCGATTGGCTGACCACCCATTGAACCAGATACATCCATAATGAAAATATATTCACGCTCAGGACTATCGAAAGGAACATCGAGTTTTGCGGGCTGAATCATAGATAAAAAGAAATTCTCGTCAACACCCTCATATAGTAATAGTCCTGTCTCAATCTCATTTCCATCCAAGGCATAATTGACGATAAAGTCGTCACCTGGAGTAGTCGTTATATTCGTCTGAGTAGAAAAGATTTGGTTATTGAAAGTTGCAGGATGGGAAGTACATTCTGCTGTAACAGGCATTCCAGAATTTATTTTCAAATTGATATTTAAATCTGTTTCTGCAAGTGGAACGGCATCCAATTCAGTTTGATAGACCCAAGGTTCTCCATTGGTTGTAAATCTTGGTCCAACAATATTTGGGAATACAAATTGATAAACTCCATTTGTAGGCACCAATAATTCTGTATACACCATTCGTACTGTTAAGGAATCTCCAGGATTAATGTTTGCGAGGCTCATTTGAAAAACATTAGGTCTATGCTGTTCTAGGAGTGAAGCAGTTAGACCTGTACTATCAGCATTCTCGAAGATGGTTTCGGCTTCATCTCTTCTTCTAATTTCTGCTACAATTGTATGGTCGTTGATATCCATTTCCATTCCGTAAATAGCAGCATTGGAAGACATAGGAAAAACATAAGTCGCATCAATAATGGAATCGCCAGTATTAAGGTACAATTGTTCTACAACAACATTAGCGATGACACCACTAATAAGTACATCAACATCGGTAGATGCAAGCGAAAAGGCAACTCCAGATGTATCCGTACTGGATACATTAAAAAAAGGACATTCTGTTTCATCCGTATCTTGACAAATAGCGATATTAATAATGGATAAAAATAGAATGGAGTAAATCTGAACAATTTTTTTTAGCTTAAAATACTTTTCTCTAGATTTCATAACAATCTTGTTTAAATGATTAAAATAAAAAAAGCTATGTGTAAACTACTAGATTTAATCAGCATATCTTTCTGTAGTGTCGTAAAAGACAATATAGAGAATATGCTTTAATTTTGATAAGGCTAATATAAGAGTATAATTTTAAGATTACAACACTTCAGTTATAATTATTTATCATTGAGCGCCTAAAATCATTTTTTGTTGCAACCAATTGTTCAATTGATCCTTCTTTTCGCAACTGACATTGATCATATAAAAATCACTTTCACCTCGGAGCGTTTTCCATCGCCAGTCCCATTCGTAAGGCGTAGTCGTCGTCGTATTTTCGTACCACCAAGCGGTGTAAAACTGATCCTTACCTTTGCTTAAAATTGCTGTATAAATGTGTTTATCATGGATGGTTTCTAGCTGCACTTCCGAAAAGGTATAACCACTCCCCTGCCAACAATAACGTGGATCATGACTGCCTTTAAAAACTGGAACGGGTGGTTTGATGTAGATTAATACCTCTTCGCTTTGAAGTTTTAAAACTCCGTTTTTTGTGATTTCTTTTTCTAATCCTTCGATTTCTATATTTTGAACTGCAGCAATATTTTCAACATTTTCTTCTAAAAACTGCTGGGCTGTGAATAATTGAAAGACAAGTAAAAAAATAAGTACAGGATACCTCATTCGATCGGTTTGCGCTGAACCAATTATTTTATCTATCGCTTGTTCTCCTGACTGATGTTTTTGATAAATCCATTTCACTAAAAAATAAAAGGGCAATAAAACATAAACTCCAAGACTTAATAAACCGACAACATCGTGCATCGGATTTTCTGGTAAGATGTAAAAAATAATAAGGGTAAGTAAGCGAATAAAATTGGCAAATATAGTTCCTATAAAAACGGAGCCGAGTAATAATAGGGCTTTCCAAAGGGGTAAAGGACTTATTGATTTTTTTTCGAAATACGCTAAAATGATAATGCCTAATACGAGTGCTGTAATCATTAATTTCAATCCAATACAAGCTGGATCAACTGAAAATGTTGTGCCGTCTAAAGTCAACACATTTCCCATTACTTCGATGTCCATTCCGATCCATTGGAGGGCAGAGCCAGCCCATTGGCTTAGTTGCATTCGTATCGAAAAACTCCACAAATAAACAATGCTTCCTATTATCGGTGATATGGCTCCGACTAGTAAAACAGGTAAATAATTCAGTCGTCCCCACCATTTATCCAACACAAAAAAGGCTATGAAAGCAGAAGAGAAATAGAAGAAACTATTCGATCGGAAAAACACTAATACTAAACTCGTCAAAAGAGCTGCTATGGCAAAACGATAATTTCCTTTTACTGATTTTAATTGCGTTACAAATGGCAAAGCTATCATTCCCAACACTAGTGAAAAATGTAGGGACATGTTGTGATAGTTAAATCCCCAGAACACTAGTATTGGAAATAGTAGTAGGAATATCATAAATCCCATATCCCCTTTAACTCTATCTTTACTTTTCAGCATAAAACTTAGTTTCTACCTTAGGCTTCTTCATTTTCTTTGCTTGCCCAAAGAAAACGAAGCAAAAGAAAAGGCACCGCTAAAATCTTTTTCTAAAAATAGAATTTCCTTATCATCTCGCACCAAAACTCGCCTATCGGCTCAAACAATGGTGCTCTTTTCCTCTCCTCTATCCTATTTTTTTAACGAAAAATCTTCAATGCGGAATTTTTATTATTCTATTTTTAATCAATTTATCGTCGATAATAAAAATACAAAGTCATCATGAATACAAGAATGATTAACAACCATTCGTGTGGTTCAGGTACAGCGCCTGAGTTTCCGATCTGCGCATTTTGCAAACTGTTTTTGCTTTTCTTGATATCGAAGCGATCATAATCAGCTTGTGTTTCTAGTACGATTAAACTTGAAATCGGTGTGACGACATAAGACTCTTTTGCAGCATCAATCAACTCATTTGCCAAGGCATCTTTATCGTAATAATCTTTCCCTATTGTTTTGAGCAAATCATTATAGTTGTAGACTCGCATCAGATGATCAGGCGCAACAGAAGTCAAAGTAGAATCAAAATGTACGGTTTCTTTGAGTTGGAAAGCACCATAATTATTGACTACTGTTCTACCATCTTCTTGGTTTTTATAAAAGCTATTGTTGCCCAACAGATTCACTAATTCTTCTAGCGAACCACTTTCATGTTGAGTAGAACGAATCTCTTTTAAGGTTTTTAAATAAGGTGAAATTTCTGAACCAATATTGTACAAACGGATTGGCGCATCTTGTTCTTGAAAGAATGCACTTAATTGTTTCATAAATGCAGACTTCTTAATATCACTCAATGTTGGTGTCAATTGATTGTATTTACTAATCACCAAAGTAGTAGCAGGATTTGTTATTTTGTAAAAGGGAAACATCGTAAAATTTTGCCTACTCAAATAGTTAAACAAACTCTTTTTGTTCGTTGTAGTCAGCTTTTGCATTTGTCCATCAGTATAAACAAACACATTTTTATTTTTAACTACCTCCCATATTTGATTGAGTTCACGGTTGCTCCAAGCACTATTGATATCTAGATAAATATCTTGCGCATCGAAGGTTTCTGTTTCTCTTTTATACTCTTCTAAATTATATGATTTTCCATTAAAGGAAAACGCTTTATCTGATAATGGTGCAACGTCAAACGCTAGTGTCCAATCGGAATGATACAAGCCCTTGTAAGAATACGTTGTACCATTCTCTGAAAACGAATAGGGTGTTGACATATTCGACAAGCTACCTGGGCTTACCACATTAATACTTTCAGTTGCCATTTTCCAAGAAGGTCCTTCAAAATCTATATTTTCATAAATTAGTTGATCTCCTTTTTTACGCAAAGGCGTTGTCACCCCGATTTTAAATTGTCGGTCTTCTTGTGGTGTACAAGGGAACACACGAACTGTAATACGATTCCCTTCTTGCCAATGCAGTAGCAATGGATCTCGTCGTTCTCTTCCTACGATTGCTTCGTACGCTTTATCTGCTTTTTCCTTGGTGGTCAAATAAGCTGGTCGTTCTTCGCCATTGACCCAAAGGGCTGCTGAAGTAACAACCGAGCCTTCTGGCAAATAAAACGTATATAGAGCTTCCTGTTGATTTCTCCATCTATTTTTCGTTGTTTTATTATTGACAATATTAAATGTCTTTTCGGTATAGGCTAAACGATAGTCGGGAAATAGTTCTACATTGGTTACAATATCTGATGTGGATAAATTGTCACCTCGCCAAAATTTTGGTTCTGTCTTATGTCGATCGTCAAACATCGACTGTAATATTTTCACCCGATCATTAAACGGTAATTCTATATTACCATTAAATACAGATGAGATGACTACTAATGGGTCATGTTTTTTGCGTTCGTTAAAACGACCAATTCGCCCTCCTATCGAAGTTCCAATACTTACATTGTCGGCATATACAATTCCAGATTTGAGTGCTCGTTTGGTAAACCAATCCTTCGGAAGTTCTTGACTAATTTTCACCCAAGAAGGTAAACTGTTATCTTGATAAGGTTTTAGACTAGTGTGAAAACTATCTTGGATAATTGTATTGATTTTATGAAATCGAAAACTTACAAATGATATTATGCCCAAAGCAAATACCCAAGTGAGTAACGTACTTGTCCAGAATTTTGGAGATGCTTGTAAAAATTTTCGGACGATAAGTATATTCGTTACAAAAAAGATAAAGGGGACTAAGATGTGCAGTGATATTCCGAAAAAGAAAAATGCTACTAAAGAAACATAAACAGGTATAACATAAAGGCTTTGGTACAAATGGAAAATAATTCCCAGATTAGAAAAGATCACAATCAAATGACTTAACTTACTTACTGAAAACTTCTGCCGAAAAGCATGCAATATCAAAATAATATTGGATAATATTAAAAAGACTGCCAACCAATCGGTAGAGACAAAGAATACATCGATTGTTCTATTCAGTGAGTAGGCACTCATATTGAATAGTTGGAGTAAAATCACATTTCGTGTAAAATTTTCTGCTCCAAAAAAAGTTCCTGTGGCTTCTTTATTTGCACTTCTGGCAATAAAATAATAAATAATGGTCAAGACATAATTAACAAAAAAAGTAACAGAAAATGGTTCACCTACTCCTGTACTCGTTTTCATGGTAGCAAGAAATAGGATACATGAAGCGACTAAAAATAGTAAACCTACTTGTACTCCTTTTTGATCTAATGGATTGGTTGCTGACGTTTTCATATGAGTGTGTTTTATTTTTCTTATTGCAAGATAGCATTTTTCAAAGTACTTTGCAATTGAAAGTTGATTTTAAAACGTAACTTTTTTCATGGTATTGTTCAAGGGACACGGATAAAACGGATTTGGGACACGGATAAAACGGATTTATTTCGGATTTGCACGGATTTTTGTTCGCATGCATCTTGATACGTTTTCAGTAATACTTCCTCTTGTCTTGGGGCGCAGATAATTGAGACCTTTTTCTTTCTATGTGCTCTTAGAGTTTGTACAAATCTTTTTTCTTCAAATGCATTCTTCTTTTCTACAACTCTCTTTGAAGGTCCTTTTAATTCGTGTTCTATTATGGAACATGAATTGAGTCAATTTTCGTTTAGAACGTGTCTTTTTTGCATGTTCTATTATTGAAACTATAATTTAACAAATTTTATTGGAATGACTTCTGATTTTTCTTTACGCTAAATTTCTAATGCCGATTTTTTTCTCCTTATGACTAGACATTGCGTCACATCAGTTACTAAAATAAATCAGCTATTTGCTGGAACATGTAGGTGTGATGAATCTTTGATTGATCGTCTTTTTCTCTAAAATGATGATTGGCAGATGTTTTTACAATGATCAAATCTTTGTTTGGTTGTACATAAATGTATTGATTGTAAATACCAGCTGCGAAAAAGTCACCTTTAGGAACTTCGGGTATCCACCATTGATATCCATACCCAAAAATACTCGTGGATAAATCGTGCTCTCCAGGTTGTAGGTGTGGTGCATCTGGTGTAACGGATTGTTGCACCCAAGATTCGGGAACTATTTGAGCGCCCATCCAATTTCCTTTGTGCAAAAATAATAAACCTAATTTTGCATAATCTCGTAAGCTGGCATTTAGTCCGCCTAATGCCATTTCCATCCCTTCGTTGTCAATAATCCAGTGTGCATTGTCTTGCATACCTAGTGGATTCCACAATTTTTCTTGCATGAATTCCGTCAATGTTTTTCCAGACACTTTTGTGATCAACATTCCTAATACTTGCGTATTGATACTGACATAATGGTTATGCGTTCCTGGTTCTTTTTCGCGATTTAGTGTGAGTGAAAATTTTTCAAATGATTTTCCTAAGGCAAAAAAACGACCGAAGCGATTGATGTCTGAATAAAAATCTCGATAGTCTTCGTTGAAGCCTACTCCCGTACTCATTTGTAAAATATCTTTGATCTTTACTCCATCATAACCAGTACCTTTAAATTGTGGTAAATACTTCGTGATGGGATCTTGAATACTATCAAACAACTTTTCTTCCAAGGCAATACCGATTAAGGCAGAGACAAATGACTTTGCAACTGACCACGAAATATGTGTACTTCCTTCTTCCATACCATTGCCATAGTATTCATAAACTACACTGTCTTTGTGAATAACCATAAGACCAGTAGTTCGTGTATAATCAATGTATTCTTTTACAGAAAAAGTTTCTCCTCTGGATTGAAATGTTTCGGGTAACTTAAAAGATATGTTTCGAGGAATGGAATAAGGTGTCGGACTTTTTATTAATGTTCGTGTATCGACTAGATCTTCCATGTTCAGGAAGTTATGTACAATTTTATCTTCATCAAAAAGCGAAATGGAGTGAAATAATCGTTTTACTGTTTTGAAGTTTATCAGTAAAAAGATGACTAAGAGGAGTAATAGAATGCCCAGAAATTTGAATATCATTTTAAGCATAGGTTGTGAATTATAGGAGTATATATTTAGTCATCGGATGAGGTTCTAGACAAAAGCTTCGAAAACTAAACCTTAGATATTCTCTTAAATCTGCACTCATCCGATAACTATAGCATTTTACTGTAACTTACTGTGGTTCTAATTTGGGGCGTCTTTCTTTCTTTTTCATTTCTACAATGAGACTAAAAACGTGCGAGTATAAGGTTTGAGAAATATTGCCTATATCGGTAAGTGCATAATCAATTCTGAATCGTCTAGCTTTTCCGACATTAATACCTAAACCAAAATTGGGCTGTACAGTAGTAATTTTTGAATTACCACTTACATCATTTAAAGCACGTTGTATATTTCCGAAGCCACCACGCAAATAGAGGTTGGCACTTCGACTGATATGATAGCCCAATTGAAAACCGAAGTGAGGATCAATATTAATTGCCTTACTACTAATCAACACATTTCGTTGACCATCTGTCGTGAAATCGAGATTTATTTCTGCTAATAGACTTAGTTTTTGTGTAAATCGTTTATTGTAGGCTGCACCTAAAATAAATCGTGGTCTAGTAATTTCGACGGTATTGACAGGAATATCATTATCGGTACGATCAAGAATAATTTTTTCTTCTTCTGTAAAATTAAACTTCCAAGCATTGAAGGTAGAGCTTACATCTCGAGCCATCAATCCAAATTTCCAATCACCTTTATAATATTGCAAGCCAACATCAATTCCAAAACCCCAAGCTTGTGCAAATTGTCCGATTACTCTACGGATAATTTTGGCATTGACTCCAAGTGTTAGTTTTGGTACTTTTAGTTGTTGAGCATATGAAAGGATAAAAGCATTATCGGCTGCCGAAAATTCGGTGACATTATCAAAATTAATTGTACCATCAGGTTCTCTCAGACGAAGGGTATTCGGAATTTGGTCAATCCCTAAACGAATATAAGAAATACCAATTGCAGAACGTCTTTCTTTATTTAAAGGTCGAGCAATACTCACATAATCATATTGAGCTATTCCTGCAAACCACTCAGCATGCATCACCCCTACTTGAATAGGTAATGAATCGTTATTGACATTGGTCAAACCAGCAGGGTTCCAAAAACCAGATGTGATATCATCTACATTAGCCACCATTGCCCCAGACATCCCATGTGCTTTTCCACCCACTCCAATGGTCAGAAATTCATTACTGAATGTAGTCTGAGCTATTGAAATAGAATAGCAAAAAGGTAAAAGTAGCAATAAATAAATTTTGGGTAGACCTTCCTTCATTTAGTTGATTTTTTGTGTTATGATATTTTACAACTGCTTCTTTCTACCAATATTGAACATTAAAGAAAAAACATGAGAATAGGTATCATTCCGTTGTTCGCCAATGTCTGTAAAAGCATAGTCTATAGATATATTATAAATTTTTATGCCAAGTCCTAGATTTGGTTGTACCGTCCAGTATTTTTCCTTACCAAGGTCTATATCTTCTTGAACATTATTGACGCCCAGCCTTAGAAAAACAAATTGCTTAAAGTTTCCTTCTAGTCCTAAAACAGGTGCGATACTGATTGGATCGGCACTAATCAAGGTATTTCTAGTTCCATCGGTAGTAGCATTCAAATTTAACTCAGACAACAAGCCAATTTTTTTCCATTGTTTATAATATGCAACTCCTAGTATCAATTGAGGTTTGGTTATCTCCACAGAATTGATAGGTAAATCATTCCCTGTAGCACCTAGTACTTGCGCTTCATCATCTGTCAAATTGAATTGCCAAGCGTTGAAAGTCGTCGAAATATCTTTTCCCATCAAGCCAAACTGCCAATTACCTCTTTGGTATTGTGCAGCCAGGTCTATCCCAAATCCCCATGAACTAGCAAAAGAACCAATAGACCGATGTACTATTTTTACGTTTCCGCCAATGGAAAGTTTCCCTTTTTTTGTTGTAACAAACTGTGCGTAACTTAGAGCTAAAGCATAATCAGCAGCTGAAAACTGAACGATATTATCATAATTGACCGTTCCATCATCATCATATAAGCTTAAGGTATTCGGAATATTATCGACGCCAAAACGAATAATGCTTGCCCCCAAAATACGTTTATCGCTTATTGGCATAGCAGCGGCCAAATAATCAAATTTGCCAACACCAGCAAACCATTCTGCATGCATAGCTCCTATTTGTATTTTGTTGTCTGCTATATTATTGGTTAATCCTGCAGGATTCCAAAGACCAGCAGTTACATCAGACACACCTGCTACTACAGCTCCTCCCATTCCTTGGGCCCTAGCTCCTACCCCAATAGACAAAAATTCGTTGCTATACTTTTGAGCGTACATTGATTGAAAAAAGAAGATAGTCAAAGCTAATAGAACTAGTCTTGGTGACTTATAGACTTTTGGTACGAAATTGAGTTTCATGTTTTGTATTTTGGTTCGTTATTGAAACGATAAAGCGAATGTAAAATTATAATTTTATTTGAGCTTAATTGAATTATATATTATTTATGTATTGACTGATACATTTATTATTTAGAGGTTAAATATCAAAAATAAAGAATCTGTACATTCAATATGTTGTAAACATTAAATTTATTTTTTTGTTAAAACAATAACCATTCTAGTGATTTTAGGATACGCTAAAGTCTTTGTACCTTCGTGCATTCTATTTTTGTCATAAGACATTGTTTCAAGACAAGTCTATAAGCCTTTGTTAATTGAAAGAACTTTCTTACCTCAATAAATATTTTGTTAAGTATAAGTGGCATTTGCTACTTGGGATACTATTTGTTTCCATTTCTAATTATTTTAGAGTATTGCAACCTCAGATGGTGCGCTATGCATTAGACCTTGTAGTTGACAATATTGGTCTGTACCGATTGTATAATGGATTTGAACTGCAGACTGCTTTTTTCAATGATTTGGGGAGTACACTTTTGCTTTTTGGTCTTACAGTACTTTTACTCGCTGTTACTATGGGTATTTTTATGTACTTTATGCGACAGACTATTATCGTAATGTCTCGATTGATAGAGTATGATTTGAGAAAAGAATTATTTGCCCATTACGAAAATTTAGACCTCGCCTTTTTCAAGAAAAACAATACAGGTGATTTGATGACCCGCATCACTGAAGATGTGTCTAAGGTAAGAATGTATCTTGGACCTGCCATTTTATATGGTATCAATCTTACTTCACTTTTTGTTATGGTTATTTATTCAATGGTCAATGTAAGTTTAGAGTTGACACTTTATTGTTTGGCACCACTTCCCTTCTTGTCCATTTCTATTTATTATGTCAGTAACTTGATCAATAAAAAGAGTACTATTATTCAGCAGCAATTATCTACTCTTAATAGTTCTGCACAGGAAGTATATTCTGGAATCCGAGTAATAAAATCGTATGTGCAAGAAAAACCAATGGGACAGTTTTTTGCAAAAGAAAGTGATGTGTATAAAAATAAATCCCTTGAACTAGTACGGGTAAATGCACTATTTTATCCTTTGATGTTATTCATGATTGGATTGAGTACCATCCTAACGATTTATATTGGAGGATTGCAGGTGGCAAAAGGTACCATCACTCCTGGTAATATTGCGGAGTTTGTCATTTATGTAAATATGCTGACATGGCCTGTTACTGCTATTGGATGGATAGCTTCGATTATCCAACAAGCTGCCGCATCTCAAAAACGGATCAATGAGTTTTTGAAAACCAAGCCAGCTATTTCCAACACTGTTTCAGAAACCACAGCATTAGAAGGTACTATTGTTTTTGACGATGTGGACTTTGTCTATCCTGATACCGGGATACAAGCATTGGAGTCTGTTAACTTTGAATTGAAACGTGGACAAAAGATGGCCATCATAGGAAAAACGGGTTCTGGCAAAACAACTATAGCTGATTTGCTGGTACGAATGTATGACGTGACGAATGGAAAAATTTTGATTGATGGAAAAAATATACAGGAGCATGATTTGAGTAATCTTCGAAGTAAAATCGGTTATGTTCCACAAGATGTTTTTCTATTTTCGGATACCGTAGCCAATAATGTTTCTTTCGGAAAAGAGCAAACGACACGAGAAGAAGTCGAAGAATTCACAAAATATGCTGCTGTTTACGAAGATATCAAAGGATTAAGTCATGGATTTGAAACTTTAGTTGGAGAGCGTGGAGTAACATTATCGGGTGGTCAAAAACAACGTATTTCTATTGCTAGAGCCTTTATAAAACACCCAGATATTGTCATTTTAGATGATTGTCTCTCTGCTGTAGATACGACAACTGAACAGCAAATTTTGGGCTATCTAAACAGTTCCCTAGGCGAAAAAACGACAATTATCATTACTCACCGTATATATGCCCTACTTAATTTTGACCAAATTATAGTACTCGATCAAGGTCGTATTACAGAAATGGGGACTCATAACGAATTATTGAATTTAAAAGGGTTCTATTACGAAATGTTTGAGCAACAAAGAGTCGAAGAACAGCAAATAAAATTGTGATATTTTTTTGAATTAAAGAACAAATCGTTACATTTGTACATATTTAAGTCGTAACTTTATTGTTCACCAAACAACTAATTCAGTGGATAACGAGAGAAACCAAAAGAGATTCGAAAGCGTCTATTCTACTAAAGTACGAGCGGGAAAACGTAGAACATACTTTTTCGATGTTCGACAAACGAAAGGAGAAGATTACTACCTTACGCTTACTGAAAGTACAAGACGTTTTAATGGTGAAGGTTATGAGCGCCATAAAATCTTCTTATACAAAGAAGATTTCAACCGTTTTATGACTGGTCTTAATGACGCAATCTCTTACATCAAAACAGAACTAATGCCTGATTATGACTATGACGAGTACACTCGTCGTCATGAAGAGTGGGAAGCACAACGACTTGCTCAGGAGGCAGAAGCGACTTCAGCTACAGAAAATGTTACTGAAGATCTTACACAAGAACTAACAGACGACGTCGATTCTCCTCCTCCAGCGGAGAAGGAAGTAGAAAGCAAAGAACTTGAATCAGAAGACGACATGAGTTGGTAAAGATTGAGACCACTCAATGAAAAGAAAATATCTAGCGAAAATCAGGTTGTGATTTTCGCTTTTTTTGTATCCCTAAAAAATAGCTATATACAGAAATCAAAATGGTTTTCGGATTGCCAAACGATTAAAACAACGTTAGCTACCTATGATGATCCGAATACCAGTATACAATTGCTCTTCAAAAAAAAGTGACCGAACTTGAAACAAGTTCGGCCATCCCCCAGAATAATTGCAATAAAATCCTTCTTTAATTTCTCTGTGTTGTTATATTGATTTGGTTATTCTATTTTTACAATACGTTTCGTTACACTTCTTTTGTCTGTTTGCACCTGTATCATATAAGTACCATTCTGTAAATGACTAATATCTATATACTTATTGTATGCACCAGGTTGCTGTGCTTTTTCATGATCAATCAACTTTATAATTTGTCCATAAGGATTGAATAATTCTATCGTCACATCTAATACTTGGTGTAGCTGATATTCCAATATAAAGTCTTGCTTCGTTGGATTAGGATAAACATGTACTTCTGATAAAATTACACCATTATTTAGTAAAGGAGCAGGAACGATTTCTAGTGTAACAAACACTGTACTATCGCATCCATATATAGTTGAGAGATCTTTAACAATAGTTGTATTTTCGGTATAAACAATTCCTTCATAAGCCTCTCCTTCTATTACCTCTACTGTTTCCTCAATATCATCATAGTGTTCATGAACATTAATCGTAGTCGTTACAATTTTATCCAACTGTTGGAACGAAAGGGTATCTGAAAGTATGGTATCATATTCATAAACTACCCCTTCATGTTCTTCACCTTCGCAAAGATTAACAGTGTAGTTTTCGTAACTTAAAGGGATTAATGATATATTGGTTGTATGTATACTATCACATCCATTAGCTGCTTGGAACGTTTCATCAAAAGAAGTATCTTTTGTAAAAATTTCTCCGTTAAATTCTTCCCATGCGTGAAGCCTAATATCTACAGCAGTATTAGATGTTTTTAATACTTCTAAATTTATTATTTCTATCAAGTCTTGTGTTGCTCCAATAATGGTATCATAAATCATCGTATTTTCAGAATAATAAACACCATTGTACGGTTCATTCTCACAGATAATTTCTGACATTGTTTCGTACACTACAGGAATTACAGTAATGTTGGTAGTAACAATGCTATCGCATCCATTAGTTGCACTATACGTATCTTCTAAAACAGTATCTTCTTCATACAAAACACCATTACCATTGTACGGTTCCCAACTGTGTAGGCTAATATTTTGAATAAAAGTAGGGGTATACAATACGTTTATATTCGTAACCGTAATTAGATCAAAGGTTAAACTTAACAGCGTATCATATAAGGTGGTATCTGCAGAATAATACACGCCGTTAAACATTTCATTTTCGCAAACGATTACTTCTTCTGTTTGGGAAACTAATGGGATAACTGTGAGAGCAGTATAAACAATGCTATCGCAACCATTTTCGCCAATTAAGGTATCAACCAAAGTAGTATTTTCGGTATAATAAACACCATTGTATGGTTCCGTTTGATGAACCCCATAACTTTGGTTTGATTCTGATGGATGCAAAATATCAATAAAAATTCTAGTGATACTATCATAATCAGCATGATAAGTTGTATCCTGATACCATATGGTATCATCTTCCAACATTTGACCATAGTAGATATGACCTTTGCAATAGCTTACGTGATAATCACCATAGTTTAATGGTCGAACTCGAACGTTAGTCATAACCGTACTATCACAAGAATTCGCAGCTGGATAAACATCTACCAAAACAGAATCTTGTGTAAAGTTTATTCCATTATAGCTATCCCAAGAATGAATATTAACATTTACAGAATCGATTGGTTGTTCTAAGACTTTTAAATAAGTTGTTCCGATACTATCATAATCTACATATTCTAATGTATCCACTAACACAATATCACTTTCGTGTACTACTCCATTATAAGATTCACCATAGCAAACATCTACATTACTAGAGCCATACTGAACAGGGATAATACTAATGTGTGTATAAGCAGTACTATCACATCCATTACTAGCAGTTGTTAGTTCTTCTAAGGTAGTATCTTCGGAATATAAAACTCCATTATAAGTTTCCCAGCTATGGAGAATGATATAACTTTCTGTTTCTATTAGGTCAAATACTTCGATATTCTTAGTTACTATACTATCGTAATACGCATAGTAAAGTGTATCATAAATAGTTGTATTATTTTGATAAATAACTCCTTCATAAGTAGCTCCCGAACACAATTGAACATCTTCTGTACCATACTCTACTGACTTTACAAAAATGTTGGTCACAAAGGTACTATCACAACCATTATCAATCATAAAGGTTTCTGTCACTACTGCATCTTCTGTGTACACCTCTCCTCGATACTCTTCCCATTCGCTAAGCAATGTATCAATCACGACTTCAGGGGAGTAAAGGACTTCTATATTGGTATATAATAAACTATCGAAAGTGTATAAATAAAATGTTTCTATTAATGATGCATCTTCAGTATAAGTAACTCCTTTATATTGATCACCACTACAGATTGTCACGTCTTCTCTAACATAGCGTTTTTCTTTTTCGATAATATGGAAGGTATTATACACTTCATCAGACATGTAATAGTCTAATTGTACAGAGGCCTTATTGACGATATACGTTCCTTCAGGATTATCTGGTAATTGCTTTACTCTAAATTTAATAAAACCACGTGAGCGTTTACTATCTGTATATTGATGTACTAGGTTAAGATCTGAAAATCTAAACTTGATGACTCCATTGCCATAAATACTATACTCGTATGGGTGGCTACTCGCTCCAGGACGTACAGAGGTAATATCCAAGAATGGAGAAAGTGTGTCTCGAATAATCACTTCTTGTATTGTATCGCTTACTAAGTTATCAAAGAAAATATGGTATTCAATATCTTGGTTTGGTTTAATAAGGTGGTCTGGACCAATACCTTTGGGATAGCCTCTTTCTAATCCATGTGCTAAAGATTCAATATTTTCTTGACAGTCCATAGAGACATAAGCATCATCATCATTTTCAGGATACTGGGTAACATAACCTGTGCTAATCGTTGGTTCAAAAGAACAAGACTCTAATGCTAAGATTGGTTTCTTTTTACCATTATATCCATCTACTTGATTTGTCTCAAAATAGTAAGTACTTCCGTTGTTTGGTACTGTTACCTTTATAGAATCTCCAGAATCCAAACTTGTAGAATCTATTCTAAATAATAGTTCATCTTCAATGATAATGAAATCACTTTTCTGAGACATGTTTCCAAGACCTACGTTTGTCAAAACGAAGGTTATAGAATCAATGTCATTACTACAGCGTCCTTTTAGATCCAATAATGGACCAGCCCAAACAGGATCTGTACAAAGGTTTGTAGCAGTTGCAGTTGCTTTTGAAGAATGTGATCGACCTATAGGTGATAAGTCACAAAGAGGAGTCACTTTCACTTCAAAACTTCCACATTGACCAACGAGTACATCTCCAATAGGAAAACTAAAGCTTCCGTTACCTACAGGGTCAGCAGCAAGCACATCTCCCCCATTGACCATAAGGTTGTCACCAATCTCTATATCAATCGTCGTATTGAAGGCTGTTTCTGTACCCCTATTACAATAGTTAATGGTATACGCACTTTCAATACAAGGTTTAAGAATAGGAGTAGAAATATCGACTTCAATATAAGAACAATTAGTAGTAGGTATAGCGGCAATATTAACCGTATCTTTTTGAGAAGGAGTAGAAGAATTTACGATAAGTGGACTATCTATACATGTTGCCTCCCAATTACCATTCGGAGGACTAAGCGAAATAGCGTATGTCCCCACGTCAACATTAATACTATAGTTTCCATCGGTATCTGTTGTTGAATAATAGGTTTCTCCATTGCCTTCTGCTTCTACCACCCAAGTATCTAGACCAAGTTCATCATCGTCTAGACAATTCGAATTTTCATCAAAGTAAATTTTACCCTTTATTGTATTAGGTAGCGTATTCCCATCTTCATCCATTTTAACGGAAAAAACATGACTATCAAATTCTCCACTATCAGGATTATTATATTTGGTTATCCCTGTAATGATGAAACCATCATCTGATGTTTTCTTAAAATCTTCAATCGCTTCTTGTCTAGCAGTTTCGCCAAACATTAATAATTCTTGAAGATTATTACCCAAATTATCTGTACGGATAACAAATACATCTCCTGTATTATGATCTTCTACATCTTGATAATGACTACCTGCGATATAATAATCGCCATTATTATGAACCCAAATTTCTAAAGCATCTTTTGATGATAATAACTGTTTATTCCATTCTTGATTACAGTTATCATCTACTTTTAAGAGATGAATAGTCGACCATAGATCATACCATAAATAATCTATTTCTCGGTTGGTACCACATAAGATATAACCGCCTTGGAGCGGTGTTTCTTGTATTGCATTAGCATCATAAGTATAAAGCCCGCCATATACCTTAGGCTCGGCAATAAATTCACCCGCTTCATTGATTTTACAAACAAAAATATCTCTTCCTATAGCTGGTAAATTATCTGTAGCTGCTCTTGCTTGAGTACCACCTGCAAATACATAATCACCATTAGAATCTTCAATTACAGCATTGAAGCAAGCTGTTCTTTGTTCATTACCTATTGGTTGGTCTAGTATTTTTTCCCATAATAATTCACCCGCACTATTTGTCTTAATAACATAAGCGCTAGGATTATTCGATTGACAATCATGGCAACCGACGATAAGAAAACCTCCATCCGAAGTAGTAATTATTTCTTTAGGTTCATCTGCTCCACCCACAGGGCTACCAAATCCTTCACCAAACTCTTGTCTCCAAAGAACATTACCATACTTATCAAGTTTAGTTAGAAAGATGTCATTGGTTCCAGTACTGTTAGGTAAACCATTAAAGAAGTAACCTGTAACTACAAAACCATCACCACTTTTAACAATTCCTTGCCCAACCTCTAGTACAGAATGATCTATAATAGTTGTCCATCGCTTTGCTCCAAATTCATCTGTTCGATAAACATAAATATCATTGTATACAGTAGGGTCAGTAGGTGCTTTTGAGGCTCCAGTAAAAACATAGCCCCCATCTGCCGTTTGTACAATAGCTTTAGTCTCTTCTACTTCTATATAATTCTGAACCCATTTATTTTGTGCAATTAGAGTAAAAAAAGATAAGGATACAAACAGAACGGATAAAGCAAAAGCCTTTAGCCCGAAACATCTGTTTATCAGACACTTATACATATTTAGCTTTGAGATCAGTTTGTTCATTATGAGTTTTGTTTTTGACTTAATACAAATATGCTGATGATTTGACTTGGAAACAATAACAAAAAATCGTATTTTCCAATCGTAACTCACCCAAAAACAATCAATAGTCTCTGATTATCAACATTTTACAACTAAAACACCCAATTAAATTTGTTTATGTTAAAAAGTAGATTGATCGAAGTTTTTCAAAGTTTTTCGAAAAAAGATATTCGGGGGCTACGTAAGTGGGTAAATTCTCCATTTTTTAATCAGAGAGAGGATGTCATTTTGCTATTTGAGTACCTAGCAAAGCTTTATCCATTTAAAAAATACGACTTATTGGACAAAAAAAAGGTTTTTCAAAAGATCTTTCCTAAAGAAAACTATGATGAGAAAAAGTTTGGTTATACGATGTCATTCCTATTCCAAGCCATAAAAGACTATTTAGCTTATGAGGAATACGCTGCCGAACCTATGAATAGCCAAATACATTTGTTACGTGCTTTTAGAAATAGAGGTTTACAACGACAAACAGAAACGGAATTACTCAATGCTGAAAAACAATTATCTAAACAACCATTACGAAGTATCGAATATCATTTTTTCAACTATCAATTACAATACGAAAAAAGTGATTTTCATATTAGTCAAAAGAGAGCAGGAAACGAAAATTTCCAAGCCTTATCTGATGAATTTACAAGTTATTTTATCGCTAATCGTTTAAGATTAATTTGTACAGGATTAGTTTTTAAAATTGTCACTAAATCTAGTTATCAACAAAAATTACAAGAAGAAGTACTTAAATATGTAGAAGAAAATGATTATTCCAATACACCTGCTGTTGCGGTATACTATAACGCCTATAAAGCCTTAACAGAAGATGATTCAATAACTTATTTTAATACCTTAAGAGACTTAGTAAAAGAGCATCATCAGCGCTTTCCTAAGTCTGAGTTAAGAGGTATTTATATACTTGCTATCAACTATTGTATTAAACAATCGAATGCTGGAAAAGGAAATTTTCTTAGAGATCTTTTTAATTTATATAAACAAGGACTAAAGCATAATATCTTTTTTGAGAAAGGTGTACTATCTCGATTTACATACAAGAATATTATCGTAGCTGGATTACAATTATCTGAATTTGAATGGGTAAAAACGTTTATATATGAGTACAAAGACCAATTAGCGAAAAATCATAGAGAAAATGTTTTTAACTATAACTTAGCTATTTATTACTTTGTAAAAAAGGAGTACAACGAAGCTATGGAGCTTTTGCTTCAGGTTCACTTTGATGACTTACATCATGATTTAAATTCTAGATGTATGTTGTTAAAAATTTATTATGAATTGGATGAAGACAACGCCCTTAATTCTCTCCTATCGAGTCTTAAAACGTTTATTTATAGACGTAGTGATTTGGGTTATCATCGCGATAATTATTTGAATCTCATTCGATTTACCAAAAAATTATTATACCTACCATCATATGATAAGGAAGGAAAAGAAAGTCTAAAAAATGAAATATTATCTACTAAAGCTGTTGTAGAGAAAAGATGGCTTTTGCAAAAAATAGAAGAAAAATAAAAAAGCTCGTTGCCGAGAGAGGTGGCAACAAGCTTTGTCAAAGAAGAGTATTTTTCTTGATTTTCTGGGAATATAATTCCTTTTATATATAGACCTTTCATAAAGGTATTTCGCTGCTTAAGGTATTAAAATATTTACTCCATCACAGCTATTCGCTTCGTTTCTTGCTTACTAATTGTACTGAGTTGAATGAAATAAACACCTCTTTCAAGCTTATTTACATCAAAAACTAAACGATGTTCGCCTACTTCAAATCGCTGATTACAAAGTAGTTGCACTTGCTTACCTGTAGCGTCTATTACTGCAATTTGTACCTCATCCTCCTTTTCTAATTCAAAAGAAAGATTGGCTTGATCTTGAATTGGATTTGGAAAAATAGTTAATTCATTAGTAGAAACCATCGTTTGTTGTCCCCTTAAAACAGGAACAGAGAAGGTTCGTTTTTCTGACCAATTAGTCCATCCACTATTACATTTAGTTTTAAGCTTGTACTTATAGGTCGCTCCAGCATTGATTGGACTAATTGAATACGAATTCGGGTTAAGTGTCAATTCTGTCCAAGCTGCTCCTGTCTCTTTATATTTGATTTTATACTTTAGATCATCTGGGTCAGCTGACCAACTCACTGTCGCAGTGTTTCCAGAAAAACTTGCAGAAGAACTAGTTGGGAAGTCACAAATATTACCTTCTGTAGTAAAATATTGACTTGTAGACCAGGCCGTAGAACGACCAGAAAGGCACTTCGCTTTTACTTGATATTCGTATTGCGTAGATGGCATCAAGTTATTTAAGAAACGATAATTGATCAAGGCATTTACCTCTGTCCAAGAGCCACCAACTGGACGATAACGTAGACGGAATTTTTCGAAATCTGGATCAGTTACTGCTGTCCAATCTATTTTCACCACATTACCGCTGATAACTGTAGAACCTGTAATAGAAAAATCGAGTACATCAGTAACAAAAGTAACGGCTTCACTGATACAACCATTTGCTAAATTTGTAACTAAAATATAATAAGTACCAGGTGCATCAACAATAGGATATTGGGTATCTCCCCCACTTAAAATATTTCCACCATCATAAGCCAACCACTCATACACTATATCTGGTCCTATGTCAGATCCACCACCATCTAGAGTTAAAAGATTCGTGTTGCAATCATAGATAAGGTCAGTACCTGCATCGGCAAAAGGGGTATTGTAATCTGCTACAACGTCAACAAAGGCTTGAGCAAAACAACCATTATTTGTATTTGTTACATTGAGTGTGTAAACCCCAGGAGCATCAACTACAGGAGTTAATGTATTTGCTCCACTAATAATACTTCCAC
>JAHDIP010000035.1:30248-36526 GCA_020630735.1 Saprospiraceae bacterium
TTCCTGAGCCTATAATACTACATAGCGGGAAATTGTAATCTTCCAAAACGTTAACTTCATCAGTGGCTGTACAACCATCAGCATCTACTATAGTTACCGTATAGACGCCTGCACAATAAACTTCTATAAAAGCTGAGCTCGTAGAGGATTGAAGACATGGACCAGTCCAAGTGTACTGCACAGGTGCAGTAAAGTTAAAAGCAGAAGCTGCTATAAATGCAGTTGGGTTTATACAATCAA
The DNA here is from genome assembly GCA_020630735.1 of Saprospiraceae bacterium. Classification (GTDB taxonomy): domain Bacteria; phylum Bacteroidota; class Bacteroidia; order Chitinophagales; family Saprospiraceae; genus JAHDIP01. The sequence continues at coordinate 30,489 of JAHDIP010000035.1, forward strand.
TAACTACATCAGGACCTGCATCTACTGAACACTGAGCCGATGTTTTTTGAGTAAAAAATAAAAAAGGAATACATAAAAGAAGGGTGTACCATTTGAGGGTTTTCATAACATTTTGTGTTTTGAGATTAGAGAATATTTTAATGTAAAGCTACAATTATTTTGTGTTAGCCCAAAGAAAAAAGGCAGTTGTAAATGAATACAACTACCTCTTTCAAAAATCGAGCACTAAATATAAAACGTATGCGTGTTTTATCGATGTATTTGTACGTAGCCCGAATACGAATTGCCTTCGCCATCGTCGAGCACGTAGAAGTAAGTTCCGTCTGGTAATGCTTTTCCTTCCCAAGTACCATCCCAATTATTGAGATAGCCTACGCTATAATACACTTCATTACCCCAACGGTTGAAGATAGATAACTCACTGTATGGATATTGTTCGATACCTTCGATGTATAAGAAATCGTTTACGTTATCTCCATTTGGAGAGAAACCTGTAAAGACGGTTATACCATCACAGAAGACAAAGACATAAGCTTCAGTTGTATCACAAGCTGTTTCATTACAAATAACATAGGTGAAATAATCTGGCTCTTGCGGATTACAGTATTCTTCTTCTGGCACATAAGTAATGACACCATTTTCGTCGACCTCAACTTCACCGTATATTGGATCTGATTCAATATAAATACTGTCCAATGTTCCATTGATTGTATCATTTGAAACCACATCAATTATAATTGGAGTATTTTCACTAGTTGTATCTATATCAGCTACCGCAACAGGGAATATAGGCTCAGATTTATCAAGCGGTAATACCGTGATTTCGATGAAGGTAGAATCACAAATTCCTAAATCATCACAAACTACGATACAAGCACTATCGGTTCCTATATCAAATCCGATGCAGTTTAAGCAGTATTCATCAGGTAATATTTCGAATAATACAAAGTCTCCAGAAAGCTCTCCACAAACATTGTCGATACTTACAACATTACCTGGTAACTCTATAGTAGAAATACATAAGGTATCTGATTGGTCCACATAGATGGTATCAACAATGTATTCTGGTGTTATACAAGTCACCAACACATCCATTGTATCGGCACAACCTGTAAGAAGGTCCGTAAAGATTAATTCATGTTCGCCTATGGTCAATCCTAATGATGTACTATTTGGCATCATGTTGATATTCAAGTCAAGGATTGCTAAAGCATTTGTAGCAATTTGACTGATATTCATACTACTATAAGTATGTTCAGAATCACCACCACTTATCGTCAAGCGATCAGTATCTAATTCCCAATTAGAAGCAGGGTCCCAAGTATTCATAGAGTCCACTAAATCGTAAATCGTCATAAACTCACCTGAATAACTTGTTCCATTTACTGTCCAATTATTGAGTTGGTAAGGACCAACTTCGCCATACCCTGGTAAGGTAAAGTAAGTATACGATAGTAAGCTATCGAAATTACAGCCCCAGATATTACCATCATATAATAGGTCATTATCTGTAATACTGTAGTTATAAATTTCTTCAAGAGGTATCTCAACACAAATTTCACCATCTTCATTGCAATCCACCAAGTTAATAATTTCAGAGCTAGAAGCTAAGAAATCTGTACACGCTGGAGGCAATACTGTTGTAATTAAAATAGTCGTATCGCAAATACCTAAATCATCACAAACAATAATACAAGCGTCATCTGGTCCGATGTAGTTTTCATCAGGAATGTAATCAAAACATTCATCGACATCTACAAACTCTAAGTCTCCATTTGCAGGTAAGTAACAAGCTGTTATACTAGCAAATGTACTTTGTAATTCGCTTAAGTCAACACAAATATCTTCGTAAGGCGTGTTGAATGGTGTGGTGATATAAATAGTATCAATCGTAGGACAGGTTTCGTCTATGATCACTTCAACAGCAGAAACACAACCACTTACGTCTGATGCCATCACGGCATAAGTACCAGCAGCTAAATCATTTCGTGTATCAGTTGTCGTTCCATCTGGCCAAGTATAGGTATAAGTCGATGGTGAAATAGTGGCTGTACCATTTGCAAGATGACAATTGGCATCTGTTGTATTAATATCACTTACAGCAGGTCCAGTTGTATTTTCTACTACGATATTGGTAGTAATAAAGCAAGCACTGTTATTTACATCACTAATAGTAACTGCATAATTTGCTGCAGCAATTCCATTAGCATTAGCTCCAGTACTTACATTTGGCGACCATTCGAAATTGTAATTTGCTAAGGCATCTTCCATTTCGATACTAATCGAACCATCTGCTTGACCACAAGCTGCATCTATAACTGTTGTATTTGCAATAACTGGTAAATCACAATCGCCACAATTATCTACGATTGTAATATTTTGAGCAACTGCTGTACAACCTTCACTATCGAAGATCGTCACGCTATAAGTACCTTCGTTTAAGTCAACTAGGTTTTGAGCATTGCTATCGATACCATCCCAAGTAAATCCATAAGGTGCGTTTCCGCCATTGATTGTTAAGCTGATCGTTCCATCATTTTGACAATCTTTATTCGTGATGGCTACATCTACATCAATTGGTACTGGCTCTATTACTTCAAAACATTCATAAGCTGCATTACAGTTATTGGCATCATTTACAACGATACAGTAAGTACCTGCTGCTAATGTTCCATTTTCATAAACAGCGCCATTGGCATCTTGGATAGTCACTGTAGCAGGAGTAACAAAATTATTGTCATACAAAACATCGAAGACGACTGTTCCATCTGCTTGTCCAGAACAAGTAACAGATACGATAGGTTCAATATCAATTGATGCACTAGAAATATTATCAGATAAGGTAACTGTTATAATCGTTTCGCAACCAGTATCTAAATCACTTATAATTACTTCGTATGTTCCAGCAGCTAAATTAGTTTGTGTTGGATTAGTTGTTGTACCTGTAGGCCATTCGCAAATATAATTACCACTACCACCTGTTATTACTAAAGTAACTTCTCCATTCGTATTACCACAATCAGGTTCAATAATATTAGTCACAGCAACCTCAAGTCCATTGTCTTGATCAATAGTCACCTCTGTGATATTGATACATCCTGTATTTGTATCGGTAACCGTTATTTGATAAGTACCTGCTGCTAAATCATCTCTAGTATACCCTACTCCATAATCACTCCATACGTAGTCGTAAGATGCAGGGATTATAGTAGCGGAACCATTTGCTGCTATACAAGTAGCAGGTGTTGTATTCGTGATTTGTGTTTGAGGTCCATCCGTATTTTCTACCGTAACAATTGCTGTTGTTGAACAACTAGTATTAGCTGCATCAGTAATCGTAACGATGTAAGAACCCGCTTCTAAATTAGTTGCTTCATTCGTTGTACTAATATTCGAAGGCCAAGTAAAGTTATAATCATTTACATCACCAACCATTACTATTGTTGCTTGACCATCTGCATTTCCACAGGTTGACTCTATTGCTACTATGTTATCAACTACAGGTTCATCACAAGGTTCTCCTGAACAATCTTTTGTAATTGTTAGATCCTTAGCTATAGCAATACAGCCATTAATATCTGTAAGTGTTACAGAATATGTTCCTGCTTCTAAATTATTTCTAGTTTGTAGATTATCAATTCCTGGAATATCATCCCAGTCAAATGCATAACCACCATTTCCTCCGCTTGCTATCAGATTGATACTACCATCTTCTGTACACGTTGCATTGATTACTTCAACATCAAGTGTCAACTCTTCTGGCTCGATTACTTCGAAACAAGCTTGACCTGCTATACAGCCATTTCCATCTAGTACTTCAATACAGTATGTACCAGTTACTAAAGTACCGTTTTCGTATGTCGTTCCATTTGCAGATTTAATAATGACGTTAGAAGGTTGAGCAAAATTATTATCATACAATACATCAAACTGAACCGTGCCATCCGTAGCACCTGCACATAATAATTGCATTTGAGGTGCAACATTTACAGTCGCTCCTGATACATTATCCGTTAAGGTTGTTGTTACTATTTCTTCACAACCATTGGTATCGGTTACTGTTGCAGTGTAGGTGCCCGATTCAAGATTTGTAATAATCAATCCATTATCACCATTCGACCAAACTGCAGTGTAGTTACCAGAACCACCCGAAACATTAAGACTTAATGCTCCATTTGATTCACCACAATTTGCTTCGTTATCTGTATTGATAGATGCTGTTAATCCACTTTCTTGTTCGATAATTACTTCTACAATATCAATACAGTTATTAGCATCTGTAGCTGTTACTAAATAAGTTCCAGCAGCTAAATCGCTTCTACTTGCACCTGTACCGTTGTCAGACCATGTGTAACTTAGGGCAGTAGGTGTTAAACTTGCAGTACCATCAGCCGCTGTACAATTCGCAGGACTCGTTGAAGCGATTACAACCGTTGGTCCATCTACATTTCCTACCGTAATGCTTTCTGTTGTGAAACAAGTCGCATCATTAGGATCAGTAACCGTTACATTATACGTTCCTGCTACTAAATTTGTAGCGGTATTCCTCGTACTTATTGCTGGTTGCCAGTTGTAGATATAGTCAATTGAATTGTCAATCATTTCTACAGTAATAGAACCAGTTGCTTCATTACAAGTTGATTCGATGACTACAACATTGTTAATAGCTATTCCACATTCTGAAGGAGGTGTAGTACAATCATTTGCTATCGCTAAATTAGATGCAACTGCTGTACAGCCTTCTGCGTCTGTTACTGTTACGGAGTAAGTTCCTTCTGTTAAGTCTGATGCTGTACTAGATGTACTTACATTTGGTTGCCAGTTATAAACATAACCACCATTGCCACCTGTTACTTCAAGTACGATTTCTCCAAGTGTGTTACAATCTTCGTTTGTAACTTCAACATCTACATCTATTGCTGTTGGTGCTATAACTTCGAAGCAGCCTTGACCTGCCACACAATCATTTGCATCTGTAATGATGATGCAGTAATTTCCTACAGGTAAACTTCCATTTGTATAGACATCACCATTGGCATCTTCTATCGTTTCTGTGGCTGGTGTAGCAAATCCGTCTTCATAATCGACTGTATAAACTGCCGTTCCATCATCTGATCCGATGCAACTTAATTGTACCATTGGTTCTACATCTACTGTTGCACCAGCTACATTATCAATCATTGTGAAAGTTGCTGTTGTTTCACAATCTGTATTTGTATCTGTAATGGTAACTGTGTATGTTCCTGATGCTAAACCAGTTTGTGTAGCTGAAGTTGTTACACCTGTAGTCCACTCATATTCGTAAGAACCAGAACCGCCTGTTACTGTTATCGTTGCTTCACCATTCGCTTCGCCACAAGTAGATTCTACCGTTACATTTGCAACTGCATCTAGTGGATTCGTTTCTTCGATGGTTACTTCAATCACATCTATACAGCCATTGCTATCCGTTGCAGTCACACCATATGTTCCTGCTGCTAAATCATTTCTACTAGCACCTGAACCTGTATCAGACCAAGTGTAGGTTAATGATGATGGTGATAAAATTGCTGAACCATTTGCTGCTATACAAGTCGCTGGACTAGTTGATGTAATCGTTGCCTCTGGGCCATCTACATTTCCGACTGTTATTGTTTCTTCGATGAAACAAGCAGAATCGTTTGGATCAGATACCGTTACATAATAAGTTCCTGCAATTAGGTCAGTAACTGTATTTGTCGTACTAACTCCTCCTTGCCAAGTATATAGATAATCTACATTATCACTCATTTCAATCGTAATAGATCCATCTGCATCTCCACAAGTTGACTCAATTACTACAATGTTATTTATCTCAATTCCACATTCTTCTGGATCAACACAATCATTTCCGACTGCTAGATTTGTAGCCGTAACAGTACATCCGTTTTCGTCAGTTATCGTTACGCTATATGCTCCGATGCTTAAACCTGATGCTATGTCTGATGTACTTACGTTTGGTTGCCAGTTGTAAGCATAGTTACCGTTACCACCTGTTACTTCCAATACGATTTCTCCAA
>JAHDIP010000036.1:0-11902 GCA_020630735.1 Saprospiraceae bacterium
AAGCTTTTACTTAAGGGGGTTTTTGTTTTTTCTTTTCTGCTATACTAAAATTTATCTTCTTCTACCTCTATTTGGAGAAGACATAACTCGGCGACATTTCTTTTGTGTATTGCCAAAAACCATATTCATACTTAATCCCATTTGGAAGGAGTGATGAAATGCTTTGTAAGCATCAAAAGCATAAGGTGCTGTCAATTCATCACGTTCAATGTAGTTAAACTGGTAACCAATCGACCAATGCAAGAAGGTATAAATAGGTGCAGAAACGCCTATTCGAGCATTATAGCCTAGCTTTTTGTCATACTCTACAGTAGTTGAAGGTTTATCATCATCTAAGACATAAGTTTCTACTTTTGTGTTGTAATAACCTGCGCCAGCCATTAAAACCAATCCAAATCGATAAGCAGGTAAAGACGATAGATTACCTCTTAGAAATAGACCATAATATTTGGTATCAAATTCATTTCGTCCCAATTCCAATCCAGTTGTTTCTTCAGTAATAGAAAAAGAAGGATTCGTTATTTGTTGTTGATATTGTACACCAAGTTGTACATGCTCTAAACCTCCTGCTACACGCACACCTATTGGTACGTTTCCTTCAGGTGAATTGTAATCTTGATGTTCATATGCAGTACGTTCATAACCAGAATATACTTCGTAGTAAAGTTGTTGTGCATTTGTTGTAAAAAATAAGCCAACAAGTAAGCTTAAAATAAGGGGTATCCTTTTCATGAGTTTTTTATTTTAAGTTAAAACCACATGGAACTTACCAAAATTTAAAAGACTTTTTTTATGTATTTAAAAGACTTTTTAAGCATGGACGTTTCATGATTTTTATCATTTTCAAATTGAATAGTATTAGAAAAAGCTATTAAGGTTATAAAAATAACAAAAAAATACTATCTCTTTTAATTTTTAACAAAAAAAGAGGTTACCACAAATGGCAACCTCTTAGTCTTATTATGAAGTTGTTTAAAAAGTATCTTAATATCTACAGGCAAATCATTGGGAGCCAGGTCCTTCAGCTTTTTTTCGTCCCGTAGCTATGGCTACGAAACTCAAAAAGAGCTTTGTCCTGACATCCAAGCTTTTACCTTCAATTATCAACATACTTTTTAAACAACTTCTATTTATAATTTTTATTATTACAAAGTAAATGCTAATCGTGCAAAAATATAACGACCACCAAAACTAAACTGTGGAGAACGTCTTGAGTATACAAATCGACCACTCGATTGGAATGCTGGATCAGCTAAATCTGGATAAACATCTAGCAAGTTATTTGCACCAAGCGTTAACGTTAAATTAGATGTAAAGTCATAACCTAAACTTAAATCCGTAATCACTTTTCCTTCATTATATACGTCAATTGAATTGTCGATCTGATTGAGATCAGTATCAAAAACGTTTTCTCCTGTTGCTTCTGTTGTTTGACCAAAGTAAGTGTTTCTCAAGTAGATACTTAATTTTCCTGCGTCTAAAGTATTGCTTAATGTAAACTTGGTTCTAGGAACTGCTTGCTCCAAATAAATACGAGCTGTTTGATCAAAATAAGTACTAACTAATCCTTTTTCTTCTAATAAAGGAGAAGCATTGATTCCTGCGTCTTGATCCCAAATAGTTTGAGAAAAAACAGCTGCTAAATTATTGTTCAAGACCATACCACTTCCCAATGCTGTACTGTGCGCAATAACGATATCGATACCTCTCGATTCGGTATCAATAGCATTAGAGAAAAATGCCGCTGCTGTTGCACCTGCTTGTGTAAATATTCGTTGCAATTCTTCATCCTCTCCAGCAGAAAAACGACCAGTTAAAATAACACGGTCTTGGATATTTACTTGATAAGCATCTATTGTAATTTTCAGATTAGCATCTGGAACTTTTGCCGTAACACCTACACTGAAGTTTTGAGAAGTCTCTTCTTTCAACTGAGGAATACCCAACAATTTTGCAGCTCTAGAGTCATTCGAAAATGTACCCACTTCTTGAGGAACAGAAACACCATTTACCAATTCGAAAATAGTAGATGTTTTATTGTAGTAAATTTGGTGTAAAGATGGTGCTCTAAAACCAGAACTTACTGCACCTCTCAATGTAATATTATCGGTTGCTTTAAAACGGGCAGCAGCTTTGTAATTGAAGGTCGAACCAAAATCAGAATAATCTTCCGCTCTTACAGCTAGATCTACTAATAATTTATCACTCAAGTCAAACTCTACATCTACATAACCAGCTACACTTGAACGATTGGCATCTACCGCATTACCAGGTAAGAAACCTGCAAAACATTGACAACCTGCAGGTCTTGTTCTACCTAAAATATCTTTTTGAATCAATTCATCAGGTGTAGTAGAATTCACTAAATTACCATTGATATCATAATTTCCCCAAGACGCTTCACTACCTGGCTTAACGGTATAATTTTCGAAACGGTACTCCGCACCAAAGGCAACGTTTATACCTTTTATCGCTGCAACATCAAAATACTGCGAGATATCAAAATTAGATGTATTTTGCGTAAATGCATGTCCGCCAATATCAAATGCTGTTGGAGACGATGCTCCTAAGGTTGCATTATGTGAATTGGTGAGACGATACAAAAATTGATTGGTACCAAAAGCATTGCTAAAATCAACATTCCAACCTTTTACCTCTCCTCTAATTCCTCCTGCAATAGACTTATCTGAAATATTAGAATTGATTCGTGGTACCGTACCATTTAAATAAATAGAAGTTGTTGTTCTACTCTGGCTAGGCAAACGATAAAAGCATCCAGATTCACCTGCACGATAGCCTACTCCACCGAATGCATAAAATTCCATATTCTCACCAAGTGGATAAGCCATATTTGCAAAAAATTGACCACCTCTCAATTGAGATTGACCGACACGCATGTTGTAATCGGTACGTGATTGTCCTCTTGCAGCTAACTCAGCATCTGTAGCATCAGCTCCCAATATTCCGACAATAGAATCGATATGTGTAGCATTATTTATAGATGTTAAATCGCCACTACTAATGTAGCCAACGTCTCCAGCATATTGCTGAATATCTTCTAGTGTCATAGAACTAATATCAACCCCATTTGCAGCTGCTACTCTTTCTACACCATTAAAATTACTGAAGATACCACCATTAAATTCTTGCATTCTATTGGTAGCTCCTCTTTGGTTATATTCGCCAGTAAGATTGATAAATCCACCATTTTCACTAAGCGGCAAACCATAGTTGACTCCAAGTTTAAATGTCTCGCCATCGAAGTCTTTTGTTTCTCCACCAAATGGACCAATTTCACTTGTAAAATTAGCACCTGTAGTTACATTAAAACTTAGTTCATTTACGGCATCATTCAACCGAGCATTGATTACACCTGCTATGGCGTCAGATCCATATTGCGCAGCAGCACCATCACGTAGTACTTCTATTGTTTTCAAAGCAGTAGATGGAATTGCATTTAAATCGGTACCAACATTACCACGTCCAAAAGTACCATTCACGTTTACTAATGAAGAAGTATGTCTCCGTTTTCCATTTACCAAAACTAACACTTGGTCAGGTCCTAACCCCCTTAACGAAGCAGGATCAATATGGTCAGTACCATCCGATATTGTTTGTGTATTCGAAGAAAAAGAAGGGACAGTAAATGCCAATAAAGAGTTAACTGTTGTTTGTGGAGCAGCGGCATTTAACTTAGCAATATTAACAACATCGACAGGCACAGGAGAATCTGTATTAGTTCTATTAGGCGCTCTAGTACCTAATACAATTACTTCATCTAAAGCAATACCTTCTTTCAACCCAAAGTCTAATGTTGTTACTTCTCCATCAATAATCTCAACAGTACCAGTTTGAGAGGTATAGCCAATATAACTTGCTTCAATCGTATACGACCCTGCATCTAACATCAACTTATATGATCCATCAAAATCGGTAATCGTCCCCAAAGTCGTTCCTAGCACTCGAATCGTACCACCAATAACGGGTTCTTCTCCATCCATTACAATTCCTTTTACTGTTCCTTGCCCAAACAAAAAGTAAGGCAATAAAGCTACAAGAATCAAAATACTTTTTTTGTAAAAATGATTTTTCATAATTATTGTTTTTGTTAAAAAATTTTCATTTTAGATGTGAATTTGTTTGGGGTTGATATATAATAATGGGATAGTATTAGATACTTAGATCTAATGAGAGATGGAAGCGAAATTGAGTCAAAGGTTTTTATCAATTCGCTTAGTTATTGCGAGCATTAATAGATTGGGTTAGATAGAATAAGTTAACCATTCAATATAAAACAAGGGTAACTATTCTTATCGAAGTTGTTTAAAAAGTATCTTAATGTCTACAAGCAAATCATTAGCAGCCAGACTCTTCAGCTTTTTTTCGTCCCGTAGCTATGGCTACGAAACTCAAAAAGAGCTTCGATCTGACAACCAAACATTTACTTTCAACTATCAACATACTTTTTAAACAACTTCATCAATTAAGATAATTTAAAACTAATATAGTTCAAATTATTCATATAAAAAAATATTGCTTCTGATCATGCCCATAAAAAAAGGATAGCCTCAGAAAGACTATCCAATTTTTTTTGGTTTTTAATGGTTAGGATTTGATTAATCACATCCCTAGAATACGATCTTATTTTTTGACAAATTTCATTGTATTTGAAACTTTATTATCGCCAATTATTTGTACTAAGTATTGACCAGAAGCCATAGTACTTAAATCCAAATTAAGCGTATTCTTGCCTTTAACTATATTGGTTTTTATTCTTTTTACTACTTCGCCCATCATGTTCATTACGACAACAGATGAATTTCTTTCAGCAATATCTGATTGGTAATCAATATGTACTACATCCGTTCCAGTAGGGTTAGGATATAATGAACTTATAAAATTGGTTTCTAAACATTCTATGTTTACAGTAATTACTCTTGAGTAAGTAGATGCTCCCGTTTGGTCATAACACTTAAGACGATAATGGTTTACTGTACTTGGCGCTTCGTCTAAAAACTGGTAATAAGTATGTGTCGTTCCAGCTTGACTAGCTTTTACTCGTCCTATAGGTTTAAAATCAAAGCGATTAGGACTTCTTTCTATATCAAAATAAGCGCAATCTCCTAAAGAAGCTGTTTGCCATTTTAATATCGCAGAACAAGTTGCCACTCTTGCTTTAAAAAACATTAACTCCATTGGTGGCATAGCATCAATAGATTGAATCTCTTCACTAATAGAATTAGTATGTGCTTCCGCCATAGAAACTTTGCTCAACAAAATGGCTATGACGAAAATTTTGAATAATTGTTTTAGGCTATTTTTTTTCATCTTTTTTAAATTATGCAATGGTAAATATATTATTTGTCATTGCAGTTGCAAAAAAAAAGCCAAGTTGTACATTGAATTATTGCAATCAATAATACGACATAATAGTTGACAATCTTGTCCTTGTCAAAGCCTACTAAAAGCTATCACATAAACGTCTTAACCTATATCTTTTTGTTTTTATTAATTATCTCTAATTCTGGATAAAGTGATGAAAGTTCTTCCAATAATTGTTGTCCAACCTTGGTATTTAGCTTTTCGTTATCTAATACATCTACAAAATTGAGTTGGCAATAATAAGTCGTAGAACTATCCTTTACAGGATGAAAAGGTGTAGGAGGCAGATTTTTTAAATTCCCTATTTGAGGATAAAGCAAAACGCTTCGATTAGCATCGAAATATTGGTTGTAAATAAACATCTGCTTTAGGTCTTGGATAGAAGGTTGGCTTCGCTCCAGTATTTTCCATTTGGTATCCAATACAAAGGTTTCATCATTTATATTGACCAAAATATCTGGTTTGATATAACGACGTTTCCAAAATGGTTTTGCCTGCTGCCGTCGTACAGTAATCGTATCACTTTGAAGGCGTTTGAGCTGCTGAAAAACAAATTCTTCAAAAAGCAAATTCATATCAAAGAGAATAGCTAACACATCATGTCGACCAGTACGTATATCAGGACTATAGTTCAACAAAACTAACTGAGATATTTCTAAAGCAGTTTGGTAATGTGCTGTTTTTCTATTAAAGTTAATTTGTTGAAAAGTTTTGCTTGTTATTCGAATATCATTTTCAATGACTGGGAAACGAGCTTTTAGTTGCTTTAGCTTCGTGAGTAAAACAGAAGAACGAATAAGTTTTTCTAAGACCTCTAGGGTTTTATAAATAATTTGATTGGTCAGGTGCTGAAAATCATAACAAGAATGAGTTGTATAAAAACGTTCTTTTCTTGTCGTATTTTGTTGAACTTGCTTTGCAAATAATATCCGTCCTTTGAGGGCTGTTACATTTCCTTCTTTTTTCCGATAGGATTTGTAGAGGCCTTTTCGGAGCAAAATTTCTATTTCATCCAAAAACCAAGAGAAGTAAAAATCAAGTATAGAATTGGGCTGTATCTTCAAGCTTGCTACCGACATAGATTCGATTTTGAGTAATCGACAAGTTCGAAGCATATCTATTAAAACGGTATGCCACAAAGCATGATTTCCTTTTTTCTTTTTATCTGCTTTCGGTAAAATTTCGATTGTAAGTTTGCCGACTTGCAATGCACCGACGTAGTGAGAAAAGCGAATACCTTTATGCACTAAGGTATAATATTTGTGCTGTTGACGTTCACTCAATCGAGCTAAGGCATTAAAATAGTCTTCAGTAAATTGGACGCCTTTTACTGTATCTCCTACCCTAATGAGTTGATGTTCAAAAACACTTATCGTCTTCATTTAGTTTTCTCCTAAGAAATTTTTGTCATAAATACGGATAAATGAAGCTGCTTCTAATTTATAAACATTAGCTATTGAATATGCTTTTTTCTCTGCTAGTTCATTGGCATATTCATGATCGAAATCAGCAAAAACATCTTTTGTACTCGTTTTTTTCTCTTTGATAAAATCTTTACCTAATACTAAACCTATTTTACCATAATCACCAAAAAAGTATTCTTGCAATAGCGGAATAATTTTATTATTAAATATGCGCTGAATATCTTCTAGCGATTCGATATCCATAAAATATGAATGTCCAATACGATATTCTTTATCCAATAAAATTTCGATACGGCGATTAATCGCTTCCAACATTTTCCCTAAGTCAACTCCTGCGGCAATTGGTTTTTCGGCCTGCGTTTTGATAATTTCAGGATTGGGTGGCATCTCTCTAAATGTAAAACGACGACGCAAAGCAATGTCCATAGTTTCGATACTTCGGTCAGCCGTATTCATTGTACCTACGATATACAAATTGCGTGGCACCGCAAACCATGTTTTAGAATAAGGCAATAATAAACCCAACGATTCTTTAGCCCCTTCCCGTTTATCATCTTCGATAAGTGTAATGGTATCTCCAAAGATACTTGCAATATTTCCTCTATTAATTTCGTCAATAATGAGTACAAATCTTCGAGCATGGTTTAGTCCTAATTCAGATAGTTGGTTCAGGTCGAAAGCTTGAATCTGCTCATCGTTGACAGTCAATTCTTGTTCTTCAGTGTTAAGAATCTGCGCAACATATTGCTGTTCAAACTTTTTGAGTTCACTAAAAGCAGCCCAAAGTATAGTTGGATTGGCACCTTTAACGATAGCGTTTATTTCTTTGTCGATATCTTGTACTGGTCGGTCAAGTGGAAATTCTTGATAAAGTTTTTTCAATCGACTCTTTAAAACAGTATAAACCAAAAATGAATTTTCACGACGTACCGAAATATTGCCTCCTCTAACGGTACGATGCAACATAATTTTTTTCTTGGTCGTCGTTATAAAAGCATCAAACTCATCACTTTTGATATACTTCAAAAAAGCTTTGTACAAATGGTTAAATTCGATTTCGATTTCTGTTTGAGGCATATGCATCATCATCGACTCTACCATATTTCGACGGGCATACATGCAAATGTGTTTGAAAATACCATCGTTTATTTCATAAACCACTTTCTTTTCTTCAGTATGTGGTTTTATACCTTCGACAAAATCTTCGTAAGAAAAAGCTTGATGAAAAGTAACAAAATGGATTAATCCTTCATCTGCATATTCATCATAACGACGTTTCAGTTGAGCGCGATCTTCTAATGCTAGTTCTTCAAGTGGTCTATTCTCGATGATAGATAAGGCATAATTAATCGTATAGAATGTTTTCCCTGTACCAGGAGGACCATACAAAATTTGATTGAGTGGATGAAATGGAATAGACGAATTGAGATAGGAGGCACTCGGTTCGTTTACCAGGTCTTGTTGTCGGATAATGTCTACTATTTCTTTAAACTGGCTTTCTTCTGCTTTATAGTTTGTACCAGGTAGACCACCAAAAAAGCGAGCAAAGGAATTGCTTTTTGGCAAAATATCGCTGGTAACAGGTTTATTCCATAAATTATAATCAACAGATATTTTTACTCTTTCTTCCGCCTCTGGTTTCTCTTCATAAAAATTGAGTTCCTTTTCTGTTACAGGCCAGTTACCGACATCAGATGCAACCGTACAAAGCGCATAACAACCAGAGAGTTTACCTGTTTGCCAAAGAATTACTTTATCTCCTTCCTTGATCTTTTTTTTATGTGTTCGAACAGAAAAGGTATTAATTGCCTCCGCTTGTAATGCTTCTCTCAACTTCAATTCATGTGGCTTTGCCTGAAAGAGCCAATAATTTATCGCTTGTTTTTTTGACATCTTAATTTAACTTTTGTCAAAAATAGAAAAATAGGCGCTGTATTTCAGCAATAGGACTGAAATTATTAGCTAACTCAAGGTTGCAAATGCTGATTAATCGAGGAAGGGCATAAAAAAAAGCCAACCCTGGGTAGAATTAGCTTTAAAAGATAGTTTTTAAGTTCATTTATTTTATAGAGACCTTTTTGCGGACTATGCCTGTAAACGAACGGAGTTCTACTTCGTAGTTCCCCATACCATAAGGACTAAAGTCAAGTTCGTAAATTGTGTTTACTGGTAGGTCTAATACATCGTCTTTTAGCAATACTTCGCCATTTTCATTTTTAAGTACAATAGTACTTAAGTTGACACTAATACTTTCAAAGTCTATGTAGTAGACTTTATTTTCTTCGTCAATATAGAAAGACCAATTGTCACTATTTAAAGTAGTAAGATCTTCGCTGTAATTATTGACACTGGCTGAAGATTGAGCAATTGTTGCAGTAGATAAGAAAAGCAATAATACAAAAGTAGATAAAATGCGGTTCATAATTCTAAAGGTTAAATAGTCAAACATCGTATAGTATGTCACAAATATAGTAAAAATTTCCTAAAACATATAATATTCAAAAACAAATATAACCAAACGATGTTTTAAAGTTAAGGAATATAGCCCAAAACAATGGCTAATTTTATTCTATAATCAAAATATTAAATGGAAATTTTGGGAGAGATCGGAATATAATTCTAAAGAAAGTGAATTATTTTTTGTCACTCATTTAGCATTTTAAATGGTTTTGAGTGCTCCAGACAAAAGAATAAACGTCAAATTAAATTCTTTGTTGTATAGAATTTGATTTTATGCTAAAAAATTTAATAAACTTTTTTTTAATAATATCTAGAAGAGGTTAAATAATAAAATTGTCATTTCACCGATGATCTTTTGTTTCAAACATGATGTTCTTTACACCTAGTGCACTAACCCATAAATTCTGATATCCCAAGATTTGATAATTTCAGCATTTACTTCGTTGCAAAAATACTCACTATACTTCGGCATAGCTCCGTTTTTTTGCGCCTAGTCTATGCTAACATTATCTACATCTTAACATATCGAAACTTATGGTTTAGTACACTAGTCAATGCAAGCTAATGCAGCTAAAAGTTGCCTATTGCTGAAAAAAATGCCTCGTTTTAACACAAAAATCTACTCGATAAAAAAAGTAATTTATTTCTGTCCAAGCACTTACTTATCCAACTTTATTCTTTTTCCTTTCTCTAAAACATCTATTATGTTTTTATAAATAGGTTCTTTAGTGGCAAGGATTTTATCCAAATTCACCCAAATAGCCTGCTCTATATCTTCTTCTGTCTGGGGAATTAAGTCCATATCATCCGTCTCCATAAGGTACCAATAGGTTTGCTTTAAAATCCTTTTCCCGCTTTTTGTCCGATAAGTATGAAAGGTTTCGCCTATAGTTTTACCTAATTTCACATGTATTAAGCCCGTTTCTTCTTGCACTTCACGTATTGCGGCTTCTTTTTTTCCTTCTCCTTTATCTATCTTCCCTTTGGGTAAATCCCAAAATCCCCGACGATGAATCATCAATATTTCTCCATCTTTATTGAAAACAAGACCTCCTGCAGCTTCTATTTTTTTATAAAATCGATTAAAGTCTTTGACGAGCGATTCGTAGTCTTTTGCATGCAAAATAGCGGACTCAACTTCACTTGATTTTTCTAATTTATCGATATAGCCCATCAGTACTCGATGCTTTCCCAAATAAGGCGCTACGATTTCAGACTCCGATGTTGGTAAATTATCGTCAATTTCTGCACTATTCATTAAAAAAAGTGGTGTTTCATTGATATAGATTTTGTACATTTGCGTCTTTATTTTAAATTATGGAAAACCGAGTAATGAATATCAAATCAGAGGTAGCAAAAAAGCTGTTGCAAATTAAAGCAATAAAGCTGAACCCTCAAAATCCATTTACTTGGGCCTCAGGTATCCAATCTCCTATTTATTGTGATAACCGTGTCCTACTCTCCTATCCCTCTATCCGTTCCTTCATTATTGAAGCAATGGTTGAAAAGTCTAAAGAATTTGGAAGCTTTAACTTAGTTGCTGGTGTTGCTACAGCAGGTATTGCACACGGAGCCTTACTTGCAAATGCCTTGGACTTACCATTTGTTTATGTACGTAGCAAAGCAAAAGCACATGGTAGACAAAACCTTATCGAAGGAGAATTAAGAGGCAATGAACGTGTATTAGTCATTGAAGATTTGATTTCAACTGGGGGTAGTTGTTTGACTGCTGTTCAGGCTTTAGAAGACCAAGGCTGCCATATAGCTGGTGTATTAGCTATTTTTACGTATGGTTTTGATAAAGCAATAAAAGCTTTTGAAGAAGCAGATTGTAGCTTCAAAACATTATCAAATTACAATGCCTTACTAGAAGAAGCTGCTGCTTGTAATTACATAGATACTAAAGATATTGATACCTTGAAAGCATGGAGTACGGCTCCTGAAACTTGGGCATCATCTAGATAATAACTTTTTAAACAAATAGGCTTTTTCAACGTAAAGCCTACATAAGGAGGAAGGACCTCTCTTTATTTATATTGAATACCACATTACTATGTCTGTTATAACAAAAAAATCAGAGCAATTTTTACAGAAATACCTCAACAACGCCTCTCCTACTGGTTTCGAATCTTCAGGACAAAAACTATGGTTAGATTACATCAAGCCTTATGTTGATACAATGGAAATTGATAATTATGGTACAGCTTATGCCATTATCAATCCTGAGAAAGAATTTCGCGTTGTGATTGAAGGTCATGCCGACGAAATTTCTTGGTTTGTTAATTATATTTCTGATGATGGATTCATTAATGTAATTCGTAATGGTGGTTCTGATCACTTGATTGCTCCTTCAAAACGTGTAGATATACATACAAAAAAAGGTATCGTACAAGGTGTTTTTGGATGGCCTGCTATTCATACGCGTAAAGGAGATGATGCAAAACTTACGCCTACTGTAAATAATATCTTTATTGATGTTGGTGCAAAAGATAAAAAAGAAGTCTTAGCTATGGGCATCCATGTTGGCTGTGTGATTACTTACCAAGATGAAATGATTATCTTGAATGATCGCTACTATGTGGGTAGAGCTTTAGATAATAGAATGGGTGGTTTTTGTATTGCTGAAGTGGCTCGAC
>JAHDIP010000036.1:12002-36486 GCA_020630735.1 Saprospiraceae bacterium
GGTAGAGCTTTAGATAATAGAATGGGTGGTTTTTGTATTGCTGAAGTGGCTCGACTATTACATGAGAATAAAAAGAAATTACCTTTTGCCCTTTATATCGTCAACTCTGTACAAGAAGAAGTTGGTTTACAAGGTGCTACTATGATTGCTGATACGATAAAGCCGCACGTTGCCATCGTTACAGATGTAACGCACGATACGCATACACCACTTGTAAACATAAAAAAGAATGGTGATGTAAAAGGTGGTCTTGGGCCATCAGTAACTTATGCACCTGCTGTACACAATAAATTGTTAGACCTAATCATTACAACAGCCGAAAAGAAGAAAATCAAAATACAACGAGAAGCAGCTGCTCGCCGTACAGGCACAGACACCGATGCTTTCGCTTATTCGAATGGCGGTGTCCCTTCTGCTTTGATTTCTTTACCACTTCGATATATGCACACTACTGTCGAAATGGCGCACAAAGATGATGTTGAAGGAGTAATCAAACTGATTTACGAAAGCTTGTTGAATATCAAGAATAATCACGATTTTAAATACTTTAAAATATAGTCGTAGTATTGCTAAAGAAAATTATAGATCTCGTTTTTTATAGCAATCTTTGGATTGCACTTTGTGCTTTAGCAATGGCTCTTCAAACGCAATTGATTCTTAATCAACAGATATATATAAGCCCACTTGTTGGGCTTATTTTTTTTGCTAGTCTTTTTTTGTATGCCATTCATCGGATCGTAGGGATTTCCAAATTAGATGATTTTCTGGAAGTAGAGCGTTATGCAGTCATCGCAAAATTTAAACACCACATTACTATTTATGCCATTTTAGCGGCTATTGGTGGTGCTATCAGTTTTTGGTTTGTCCCTTTATCCATTCAACTGTCTTTAATAATTCCAGGTATTATTTCGATGGGTTATGTATTGCCTTTTTTAGGTAAACAAAAACGCTTGCGTGATCTCGACCACATCAAGATTTATTTAATTGCTATAGTTTGGTCTTGGGTGACTGTGCTATTACCTGCTATGGAATTAAACCAACTCACCAATATGGCTGTTTGGATGATGGCTTTTGAACGCTCTTTTTTCGTATTCGCCATTACCTTACCTTTTGATATTAGAGACTTGAAAGTAGACACCCATTCAGCTGTCAAAACGATTCCTGCTGTTATTGGAATTCCTAAAACAAAAATATTAGCTGTTGGTATTTTATTTTTGAGTTTTGGTTGGAGTTGTATAAATTTTGTGCTTGGCACTTACTCTTTTTCGATCTTGTTTGCTTTACTCCTTTCTGTTTTATCGACTGCTTACTTTTCTTATTATGCTGATCAACAAAAGCATGATTACTATTACACAGGCTTGTTGGATGGGACGATGATCATTCAGTTTTTGTTGGTATATCTTTTTTCATTTTTTTGAGTTTAAAAATTATTCTTCCTTATCAAGGATTATTGTAAGCTTTCTTTCAATCCTATTTTTTCATACAAAACAGCTATTGTTCTTTTGTATTTTGAAGGATAATTTCGTCATCGTAATCCCCATCTACATTGGCACGTGCTCCAAAGCCACAAGCCATATTATCGCCTTCTTGGTCTATTCGTATTCGCTTTTGTTTTCGTGTAAAAGTGAGTCGACAATTATCTTCAGAATAGGAGGTTTGGGAATCGGAAGTAGCGACTGCTTTTTCGAAATTTGCACGATCTATTTTATACGCAAAATGACCATTTCTATAAACCTTTAATGCAAAGTCAAAAGAATCATCTGCTACATTTCCAATAATTAATATTCCATCATCTTTAGCGTGATTAAAATGCCATGCACCTGTCCATCCACTCGGATCTGGAACAAACTTTCGTTCGTTGAGTTCGAAAGGCATAATGCTTGAGCTATCAGGATTAATCCAATTGCCTGTTATGTGTTTTAAATTTTCTAAGCTGCCTACAAAAGTGCCTGTATTTTTATCATTGGCATACTCTTGAATCGTAAAAGTTTCATTCAAATTTAACTCACCATCTAATTCAATATTTTTTCCAATTTTAGCATAGGAATAATAGCCCATCAATTGACCATCTCCCCAATTAATAAGTAAGAATTCTATTGGGAATTGACCATTAATAGTGCCATCATATTTTTTGATAAAGTAATCGGAAGCGGTTAAAATAGGAGGAGCAACAGTAGTAGAGTACGATTCTACCATTGTTGTATCATTTCTATCTACCGAACTAGAACTTGTGTTAGAACAAGCTGCAACGATAAGCACAAGGGGCCAAATAAAAAAATAAATTGTTTTCATTAGAGTTATAAACCTCCTTTCGTCTGTCTATATTTATTTTCCTTGATAGTCTGATGGAATCACGCTTTCATCGTGACATCCTGCTTACCAAGTTAAAATAGTCATTATCCTTGTGTCTTTAAAGACTATTTAAACATGGACGTTTCATCAACTAAAATCTAAATCATATAAAGTGAATAAATAATTGCAAGGACAAATATAATTGCTCGATTTATGGTTAGCACTTTTGAGCCAGTATTTGTAGAAAAGCTTTTTCGTACAAGCTCGTCCAATACCTCATTTTTACTCAAAATTCCTATGCCAAAATACAGAACTCTTTTTTCGTCCGTTACTAAATATACTATTTTTTTATCAAAAAAAAAATCCTAAGACCAGTTTTTAGTTAAGTAGCGTGCATTGATTAATTTGGTGGTTTTTAGCACAAAGATTTTTTTGATAGGTTTTCTCAAAAAATATATCGGAAAAAGATTGGTATATATTGAAACTAAAGTGGTTTTCGGATTGCCAAATACCAGTATAAAACATACTGAATTAATTGAGGTGCTCTCTTAATCTACCAACGTTTTGTAAAAATAGTAATGGAGTGCATGGTGATCACTACAGGTTTCTGCAAGTGATGCGCACCCCATTACATAACTTATTCAAAAGAGAGAAAATATGACTTATTTCTTTGTTAACAATTCTTCTGTTTTGGGAGTACTTAAAGCGGCTAAACTTTCATTTAATGCTTCTTCCAATTCATCTTTAGAATTTACTTTCTTGAAGTCTTTCTTTTTCAAGACATAGCGTTTCCATCGCCAAAAACCTTTTAATCTTAATTCGGACATCGGTTTGTTTATATAATGAAGTTGATTATTTTTATCAAAGCCGATTGCGGTTAAGATTTGTGCATCTTCAGCTATACAAGGACAAGCAGATGGTCCAAAATAAAATTTATTTTTCTTATAATATTGAGCGCCTATTACTGTACTTTCATTTGAAACATAAGCCTTAAGTGGCATTTTACTTTTACCTTTTGAACTAGGTTTATCAAGTCTAAACTTCTTGGTTTTAAAGTATGGATTTGGCTTTGGTTTTTTTCCAAAAAATCCAGCTATTTTACCAATAGGTTTATCCATGTTACAACCTGCAATGGAACGAGTAGCAAACTGGTAATAATTTCGGTTCATCTTACGAATAGCTGTAGGTTTTATTTTGGTACGTTGCCAAAGTATTCTACTACCACTTTTACGTTGCTTGTAAAACATCATTTCCTCATCTATTTCTTCCGATGGTATCCGTATCGTAATATCTTTTTTAGGTCGAACCTTTTTTCCTTTTTGATTTCGAACATCTACGAAAACCATTCCATCAGAAGCCAGACAATTCCCTCGATAATCAACGGTGATTGTACCGTACTCTAGCATTTGGCTGTGGGTCAATACTTCTGTAACTATTATTGTTAAATCTTTAATTTTATAAGGATGAAAAGTTCCTGCAGGAATCTCCACTTCTGTCCCCATTTCTGCAATAATTAGGCTGTCGTTTTCAAAAAATGTAGGGACATCTACAAACACAATTTCTTCTTCTATTTCCTCTTCAATCTTTTTAATGTGAACAGGAGTTGCTTTTGTTTTTACTACAAGTTGTTCTTCTTGTGCAATGGGAATGGATAGGCGTATTTCGACACGTCTATTTTGTTGTCGCCCCATCTCATTCTCATTGCTATCAATTGGTTTAAGTTCACTAAATCCTCTTTGTATAGAAACTGAATTACGATCAATCCCCATATACAGTAAATAGCTCATCACTGCTTTTGCCCGGTTATCTGATAGGGTTTGATTGTATTCGATACTACCTCTACTATCTGTGTGACCAAAAATTTGAAACTGGTAATCATTCTCTTTTTCAACTCGTTTAAGCAATTCATTTAAAGTCGATACAGCCTCTTTTTTTAACTCATACTGATCGGAATCGAAGTATACATTAGAAGTAATTTCTTGTGCTTGTAAGGATGTAAGCACAATTAAAAAGGAAAGGAAAAGTGTAGATGTTTTCATAACTATCAATTTAAACTTGTTGTAAAGCTGGTCGTTTTATATCCACAAGATGAGGCAAGTTCTCATTTTTCACAATAGTCAATTATTGAATGGGGCTTTTTGATTGATGAAATGGGTGTTTGAACGATTGGACAAGATTCAAAAAATCAAAAGAAAATAGATTATATTAATAATATAAAAAGACAGTTTGCCCAATAAATAAAAAAATGATACCTTTAAATGTTCACCTTTTTTCTTTTCAAAAGATAAAGGAATATAAATTTCATCCAATTATCTAACCCTTAAATGTTAAAAATGAAAAAACAACTGCTCAAATTTGGTATACCTTTAATTGGTTTACTATTTATAATTTCGTTTTCTCAATGTGCTACTGAAGAAGAAGACCCGAATGCAGAAAGTGGATCAACTATCACTGCTTATACGTTTAGAGGGCTCGAAAATTCCTACGACTTATACGACTGCGACAACCCAACACCTAATACAGAAGAACTTTGCGATTCTCTTGCAAGTACAACAGGCAAAAACTTAGCGATTCGTAATACTATTTATGAACGTATTCCAGGTAGTGGCATTATCGTAGATGATGACCCAAGACCTTGTCCTGAAATCAGTACTTGTATGCCTTTACCTGAATTATTGAAGCCCATTATTGTACCTTTAGAAACATATATCTATGAAGTCGTTATTTATGGCCCTGAGGGTATCGTGGTTGCACAAACAGAGCAAGGACCATATTATGAAGGTAATGGCTTATACTTGTATAATTTTTATACACAATATCCTGGATTTGAAGGAGAAGTCAATGTGGTCGTAAATGAATATGATGCTTATGGACAAGGAGAAGTAGAAACCTATCAGTTTACAGCTTACATGTTTGCACAATAACCTTCGCAACAAGAAGTCAGACTATTTCTAAAGAATTTTGTATAGCAAAAAAAATCAGAATTAAGTCTAATAACGAGAGGTCAGATTCACATTATAGTGATCTGACCTCTCTCCATCTAAACTTGCTTAGACAGTCTGACTTCTGTCAGCGAAGCGTTCTTTTTACTCTTCCAATAAGTTCAAGTCTTTCTCTTCTGTACTTCCATCTTTTGATAAGGTAATTTTATACGTTCCTTTGTATAGGTAATAAGCGTCATTTTTAGCTTTTTCTAAATTCACTTTGACAGCATCTTTATCTCGTTCGTTTATTTCACCTTCGTAAGCCTTTAGTTTAGCCTCTTCATAAGTCAGATCGTATTCGATATAATTGATTCCTTTATCGCAATTTCCTTTCAACTCTTTTAACAAAACGCCACCTTCCGTTTTTATTTTTATAGTGTAACTTCCACTAGATTTTGCATAGAAAGGGATCGTAACTTTTGGAAGCCGAGGTTCTACCCATTTGTTCCAACTACTACCCCATCTAGAGCTATAAGTTTTATCTTTGACATCAAAAAGATAAATGGTTTTCGCTAAAATTTCTTCGTTCATCGCTTGCAAATGACCAACCTTCGCCACATAAAAAGAACGACCATGTGTGCCAATGATCAATTCCTTTTCTTCAGGATGAACGACTAGATCGTGAACAGAAACCGCAGGTAACTCTTTACCCATTTTTGAAAATGATTCTCCTTTATTAAACGAAACATAGATACCGTGATCGGTACCAACATAGACAACATTCGGATTTATGGGATCTTCTTTTACCACATTGACTGGCTCCAAAGGTAAGTCGGTGCCAATGCGTTGCCAAGTTTGACCATAGTTTGTAGACTTATAAACATAAGCATTAAAATCGTCCCAACGATAACCATTGAGAGAAGCATACACAGTAGCCTCGTCAACAGCAGAAGCTTGCACTCTAGTTACCCACATACGTTCAGGTAAGTTGTCCGTTATTTTCGTCCATGTATTACCAGCATCTTTACTTACATGAATCAATCCATCGTCACTACCTACATATAGCAATCCAAATTTTAGTGGCGATTCATGAATAGACGTTAAGGTAGAATAAGCTACATCTCCTTTGATCCCTCCAGTTGTAAGATCCTTTGATATTTCGTCAAAGTCATCACCTTGATTGAATGAACGATGTACTTTATTTGAACCTAAATATAAAATATCTTGATTGTGTACCGACAAATGAATCGGCGTTTGCCAGTTGAATCGTAGCGGACGTTCTCCTAATTCATGTTTAGGCGTCAGGTATTTTCGTTTCCCTGTTTTACGATTAATCCGAAAATAGTTTCCAAATTGGTAGCCAGTATAAACCGTTTCGTTATCACGGAAGTCGATCTCTACATGCATACCATCGCCCCCCATTACAAACTTGTATGGATAGTCGCCCGTCTGATGCCAAGTTGTATTCGCATCGTAGTCGCTAGCCCCAGCCCACACGCCATTATCTTGCAGACCGCCATAAATAGTGTAAGGCTTTTTACGATCAACATTGACACTATAAAACTGACCAACAGGAGGTGTGTTACACTTAGTCCATTTTTCGCCATCATCATAAGAGATATTCAAACCACCATCATTGCCAAGTATCAAATGTCCTGCACGTTTTGGATTTACCCAAAGTGCATGATGATCGACATGTACATTATCTCCATTGATAGACTTAAACGTTTTGCCACCATCATCGGAACGCAAAATAGGCACTCCAACGATGTATACTTTTTGAGGATCTTGAGGAGCTACACGTATTTGTCCGAAGTAATATCCATATGAGTAAAACAAATCTTCTATAAAATCTTCGTGTGTTTTCACCCACGTTTTTCCTTCATCATCTGAGCGATAAATCTGAGCGCCAATTACTGGTGTATCGAACAATAAGCTGTTGGCATCTTCTAAGTATTCAACTAAAGCATTAGGTTGTATTTTATCCGTTTCGACCAGTTCAATCACTTTATCAGTCGAGTATTTTTCTGGAAAATTATTCTTAGAAAGGTAGGCTGTTATCTTCTTCTTATCTAGTTTCAAAAAATCCTTTTTCGACATATTTCGAAGATCGTCTTTTACAATAGATTCTGGGTCTAATTTTTTTCCACCTTCACGTCTAAAGTAATTATCGAGGCTGGCATACAAAACGGTCTTACCTTTGCTCTTAGTCATTGTTATTCCAATTCGTCCAACACCTTCTCCTCTTGGGAAACCACTTGCATCTGTAGTAAGCAACTCCCAATTTTCACCACCATCGGTACTTTTGTAAATTCCTGATCCTTCTCCTGCCTCTACAAAATTCCATGCTCGACGTTCACGGTGCCAAGTTGCGGTATATAATACATCAGGATTGGTAGGATCAATAATAAGATCAATTGCTCCTGCATTTTCGTTGACAAAAAGTTTTTGTGACCACGTTTTGCCTCCATCAGTAGTTTTGTACAAGCCACGTTCTTTATTCGAAGAGTAGAGATGACCTAATACAGCTACCCACACAATATCAGGATTGGTAGGATGCTGAATGATTCGACCAATATGATGACTTTCTTCTAAGCCTCGGTGCTCCCATGTTTTGCCCCCATCATCGCTTCGATACATACCAACTCCAGCATAAGAAGAACGACTCGAATTATTTTCGCCTGTTCCTACCCAAATGATATTCCGCTCCCAATCTACTGCAATATCTCCGATTGTCATGACTGCTTCTTGATCGAAAATAGGCGTGAAAGAAGTACCGTTATTTTCCGATTTCCACAGTCCCCCTGACGCATAAGCCACATAAAAAATGCTTGGATCATCAGGTGAAACAGATACATCGACAATACGTCCTCCAAAGACTGATGGTCCAACTGATTTAAAAGGAATATTTTTGACTAAAGAGTTTTGGGTCAATTGTTTCCTTTTTTCAAATCCTGCTAAACGTTCAGCACCTGAAGTATAAGGTGGTTGAGGATTTTGAGCTATTAATAAAAGGGGAAATAAGAAGGTAA
The DNA here is from genome assembly GCA_020630735.1 of Saprospiraceae bacterium. Lineage (GTDB taxonomy): Bacteria > Bacteroidota > Bacteroidia > Chitinophagales > Saprospiraceae > JAHDIP01. The sequence goes on from JAHDIP010000036.1 coordinate 20,251, forward strand.
TAATACTAGAAATGATTCTCATTGATTAGCTGTTTAGAAAGTGATGAACAAAAATAACATTTATTTACAAAAACCTTCTATCAAGCTTCTATTCCTTAAAGTTTTGATTTCTCACAATAAGAATACAACTACTCAAGTTTAATCTGTAGTTCAATAAATATTTAGCTATAAAAACTATTACATTAGACTGTTTTGTCAGGTAAGTGGATGAAGCCTTTTGGCATTCTCCACTTATTTTTTTGAATAAATACTCTAGTGTACCAAACTATAAGTTTACAACGACCAATACAAGTACTAAGGTGAACCTAAGGCAACTTGTTTTACAAAAAGAAAAGACCAATACGATTGAAGAATTTAATATTGCTTTCTTAAAAGCTGGGGTTTATATTCTCGTTACGAATGATGGAGAACGACGAATGCAACAACAGTTTATAAAACTATAAAAAGAATGGGCTATTTCTACTTTTGAAATAGCCCATTTTCTTTAACCCTATGCTCTAGGAATATCTTTTTTCTTTTCTGGTATTTTCTTAAAAAAGTCTCCTCCTTCTACTTCAATATCTAGCTTATTGAGGTCACTAAATTTGAGCATACATTCTAAACTTAATAGAACAAAATCTTCTTCGTCATTGACTAAGATCAAGACATCTGTAATCGCATCACCTTTCTCTCGAATCATAAAATCTACTGTTGTGCTACCATCTCTTACCGTCATGAGTTCTTCGAAAGCATCTCGCTTTACATCTTTTACAAGTTTTTTAAAATCGGTAGGTGCTACGATATTTCCGTCATCCATAACGAGAACTCGAAGTGCCGTTATTTTCTTGGCAATATCAGCTTCTTCATCGTCAGAAAAAGAAGCAATAAATTTCATAAAACCACCTGTGATATTTATTTCAGTAGCGTTTTCGTGGTCGTTATATTTGTTCCAAAAATTGGTAATACTTTCTGTTTGTGCATTACTCAAAAAAGGGAATACCATAAGGCTAAATACAATTATTAAATTTTTCATGACTCTTATTTTTTTTATAACTCTCCCACCCTATTGCTGGTCAATAGGCATAGAAAGAATGTGTGAATAAATATTTTTTACGCTTGAGGTTCCTTCGGCTTAGGTGTAGGCTTCGGAAGATTGTCTAATTCAAATTCGTTTTGAAGGGAATCGATTAGACGTTGTAGGTCTTTAATTTTCAATTTGCTTTTGATACTGATCATGACAAATTCAGTGTCATCGTTTACGAGTAATAGAAAATTTTTGATCTTTCCTTTCTTCTCTCTGATGAGCATATTTACCTTTGTCCCTTCAGAATTGACGACTAATAAATCTTCAAAAGAATCAGCTTTAAGATTAGAGATTAGCTTAGAATAATCTTGTTTTTTGACGGTATTGTGATCTTCCATCACGAGTAGTTTTAGCTTCTTGATTTTCTTAGCAATCTTGATTGCTTCTTTCTCTTGCTCATCATCTGTAGTAGAAGCAGCTATAGAACTTGCAATTTTAACCACCCAACCAGGTACCGTAAATTTCGTTACGTTTTCGCTCCGCTTGTGCTTTTTGTAAAAATGATTGATACTATTTTGGCTATTCGCACAGATTGGGAAAGTTAAAACAGCAAGTATGATAATTAGGTTTTTCATTTTTCTATTTTTAGGGTGCTAAAATTTTAGTTTTCATCTTCGATTTTTTCCAAATGTTCGAGTCCATCAATTTCCATAGACTTCGATAGTTTTGCTATTTTATTGATATCGATCGTACCGATAAAACTCATGAGTACAAAATCTTCTTCGCCACCTACAAGTAGGAGCAATTCAGAAATTTTATCGCCTTCCTCTTTTATAAGAAACTCTACATTTTCGTCTTCATCTCTTACGGTCATCAAGATTTCATAACCTTTCGTATTGATCTTTTTCTTAGCTTCTTTGTAATATTGCATCGTATTATGCTCTGTTGTCAGGATACGAATACCTCGAAGGTCTTTGATTGCTTCTAGTACTTCTTGGTTTTCTTCATCCTCTAAATCGAGTTTAGAAAACAGTTGAAACATTCTGGCACTTATATAAACGACGGTAAAATTTTCGTCTTCTAGATATTGCTCAAAATAATTTGAAATCGCATCTTCTTGTGCCTGACTTTGCACAGTAAAACTCAAAAGAGCGATAATAAGAATTGATATATATTTCATCTCTATTATTTTTTTAACCATTACTTAATGATATCTGTTACTTTCTCAACTTTTTTAATGTTGTTATTTGCTTTTCGTTTACCCTTATTCAGTTTTTTAGACACTAATAATAAAGCCTCTTTTGCTTTAAGATAAGCTTCTTCGGTATCATCTATTTCCACATAGACTGCTCTCTTTTGCTCAACTACTGATTGATATTGATATACTTGAAAGGAAGCTGCCAATAATAAAAGTACAGCCGCTGCTCTTGAAAAATAAGTATACAACTGTCTAGTTTTTGCAACAGGTTTTTGCGAATCTTTTTCCAACTGTTGAAAGGAAGCTTCTAATACTTCAGTACGCAACTGTTGTTCTTTTTCCGATTTGAAATATTGAAACAAAGGAGCATACTCTTGGTGTTCTTTCACAACTTGATCGCTATTGAAATAAGCTTTCAATTGTTGTTCTTCCTGAACGGTACTTTCACCTTCCCAATATTTTTCGAGCAGTTGATTGATTTTTTTATAGTCCATATGATTCGGTATTGATCAGTTGTTCACGAATTTGCTTTCGGGCCCTAAACAAATTTACTTTCACTTGATTGATTGGGATATCCATTATCTCTGCGATTTCTTGGTAACTTTTTTCTTCTATGTCTCTAAGTTGCATCACCAAGCGTTGTTTTTCTGGCAATGACTTCATCAATTGGTGCACCTTATTTACAGTATCGTTTAATTCAGTTTGTCTGTGTGGAGTAGCTGCTGTACTTGTCAGATCAAAACCTTCAGGTAATATCCCTACCTTATTATGTTTTGATCGTAGTTTATCTATTGATAGGTTTTTCGTTAAGCGCATACTCCAAGCTTCTATATTATTGTATTTCTCCCATTCTCCTCTGCCATTCCACAGCTTTATAAAGACTTCCTGAACCACATCTTCCGCTTCGGCTACATTCCCCACTATCCGCAATGAAAAGCGATAGAGTTGGTCCTTTATAGGTAATATTTTATGTTTAAAGTCTTTCAAGCTCATTATACTAACTCGACGATCCTAAAAAAGAAAGGTTACAGCCGATTTTTATTTTTTTTAGAAAAAAAGAGTGTTTTTCTTAACCCACTCTGACAAAACGCACATAAATAACTAATAGTCAAACACTTAAATAAAGTCAATAATTATTCGGAAAATATAATTTTGTGAATTTTCGCTCGTTATTTTTTTCATTTTTTTTACTCCTTGTAAGTTATTGAAAACCAGTTACAATATGTACTAAACCTGCCAAAACTACTTGTATTTCAAAAAAAATAACGTTTAAGATTTTTTTGAACTCCCTTTTTTTTCATAACTTAGTCTTGTCGAAAGAGGCAATTTTATACAAATAGCTAATTATCAAGCTAATATAAATATTAGTAATTAATATCCCACTGAATGTTTCCTTTTCTAGCAATTTCTGAATAACCATTGCGTTTTATTAGTGCATAACAACCACTGATTCTTCGTAATCAAAAACTAACTACCAATGAAAAAAAAGGGAAATTCAGGAAAAGATTCAAAGCTTAGTTCTTTGTCTTTTCTAAAAGCAATTATGCCAAAAATCAATAAGAACACAAATTTATCAGTTGCGCAAGCCAGTAGGCCTGTCTAATTAAACTCTTAAAATCGATAGATTGCTTATTGATATTTTCCTCTCTTTAACATTCAATCAATAATGTAACTCTATTCCTTCAAATGAAGGAATAGAGTTACAGTTTAAAGCAATTATCCTCTTTTGAAAAAAATCGACCGTTACCTTTCCTTAAGTTTTATTCCACCTTTTATAACGACTTTTTTTATTGCTCTATTTGTACTGATCATGCAGTTCTTATGGACATATATTGACGATATTGTTGGTAAAGGTGCTGGATTTTTATTGCTTACAGAATTGATCGGATACTTATCTATTTCTCTCTTCCCGATGGCCTTGCCGATTGCTGTTTTGATTTCCTCAGTAATGGTGATGGGCAACTTGGCTGAACGATATGAGCTAGCAAGTTTTAAATCTGCTGGAGTACCCTTACTTCGCATCATGTTACCATTGATGTTTGTAACGATTGGGATTAGCTATTTTTCCTTTCTTTGTTCCAATTATATGATCCCTTATGCTAACCTAAAATTCAAGTCGAGGTTATATGATATTCGAAAACAAAAACCAACACTTAGTTTAGAGGAAGGAGTTTTTAATGATGATTTTCAAGGATTCGTCATTCGTATTGCAGATAAAGAAGCCGATAATCGTTCTATAAAAGATGTATTAATTTATGATCACAATAATAAGCAAGACAAAGTAAGTATTATTACTGCTAAAGATGGTGAAATGTATACCACTGCTGACAAGCAATATTTTGTGATGAATCTGAAAAATGGAAACCAGTACCAAGAAAATAAAACGACTTCGTCTAAAAAGAATAGCTACCCTTTCATCCGTACTTCTTTTAAAGAATGGAACAAAGTCTTCGACCTTCGAGAATTTGAAATGAAATCGACAGATGAAGAATTGTTCAAGTCGCATCAGACGATGCTTAGCATTGCACAACTAAGAGTTGCTGTTGACTCTATTTATAAAAAAATTGATCGCCGAAAAGAAGATTTGGCTAGTTATCATAATCGTTTTTTCCACTTCCGAAAAGAATTAAATAAAACGGTCAAGGTCAAAAAACCGTCAGCTATTTCTTCAAAGAAAGCAACAAAGAAAGACGAAAAGAAAGAAGAGAAGAAAAAGAAGAATAAAAAAGACGACAATAATTCAGATGTCAAAAGGAAACAATATAAAAACAAAGGTCTTACGCCTCCTAAACAAAAAATTAATAAAAAACTAAATGAGTATGATAGTTTTATAGAAACCTTTTTACCACAAGAACGAAAAAAAATATACTCTAAAGCTCAAACAACGGCTAGGAGTATTCATAGCCAAGCCATATCGACCAAACGAAATCTATTGCGCATCAATGAATCTCGAGTAAAGCATATTTACGAATTACACATGAAATACAGCATGGCTGTTGTTTGTTTTATCTTTCTTTTTATCGGTGCACCAATGGGCGCTATCGTTCGGAAAGGTGGTTTTGGTTATCCGATTTTGATTGCTATTTTCTTTTTTATGATTTTCATGGTACTTACTATTTTATGTGATAAACTTGCTGAACAGTTTGTCGTACCTGCAGTTTTATCCGCTTGGATACCTTGTGCAGTATTGTTTCCAGTTGGATTATTTCTTACTTATCGGGCCATGAATGATTCTAAAATTATAAATATAGATCGCATTACTGCCTTTTTTACAAAGTTATTTTCGAAATTTGCGCCTGCTAATAAAACGTTAGCAAAATAGAAAAGCTACTAACCAATGCTCAATATCATTCGTGAAAATCTGTTATTTTTTATCGGCATACTTTTTTATATCCTTTTAGGCGCTATTCTTTTGTTTACCACAAATCAAGGTGATGCCATTTTCTTCTTTAGCGAAAACCGTAGTCCAATTGGAGATACTTTTTTTAAGTACTTTACCAAGATGGGGGAAGAACCACTTTATATTGTCATTCTCATAAGTCTTTTATTCGTACGTTTTCGATATGCACTACTGGTTCCAGTCATAGGTGTATTAGTAACGATTGTTAGTTTTCTCACCAAATCCTTTTTTGCACACGACCGTCCCAAAATGTATTTTGAAAAACAAGGGTTGTTTGACCAACTGAACACTATAGAAGGAGTAGAATTGTACTATGGCACGACTAGTTTTCCCTCTGGGCATACTATTTCTGCCTTTGCTCTTTATGGTTTACTTGCCCTTATTTTAGGGAAAAAAAAGCTATGGGGTCCATTATTTTTCCTCACCGCATTTCTAGTAGCTGTATCCAGAATCTACCTTATCCAACATTTTGTCAAAGATGTGTATTTGGGTGCTATTATCGGCGTATTGATTGCATTAACGGTATACGCTATTCAGTCAAAATTCGCCTACAATCCTAATCATTTTATGGATAAATCACTTCTAAATTTTAATAAAAAACCACAAGCCTAGACAAAAAGCGGCTCAATCCACTCTTATTTTGACCTAATCCGACAAAAGTATTAGCATTAATACTTATACATCATTAAATATTCTATTTTTTGTTTATTTTTGGTGTTAATATGATTTTTTCTCATACATTGTATCAAAGACACAAAAACTACTTCATTTTTAAGCTATTGTCATAAAACAAACTGAATAACAGATGAAACATCTTTTACTTCTTTTTTCTTTTCTTTTACTTAGCCTAGCCTCAATTGCCCAACCGGTTAATGATGATTGTGATGGCATTATAAATCTTGGAGAAGCACCACTATGCCCTATCCCTGATATATTTACAAATCTAAATGCAACTCCAAGTGATGTACTAAGTGTACCTACCTGCTTTAATGGTGGCACTGTACAAAACGATGTCTGGTTTGAATTTACAATTCCTATTGATGGCTCTATTGTAGACCTTAGTATTTCTGTTACAAGTACAGGAATGCCCGACGGAATAATTATGCCTCAAATAACGCTATATAGAGGTGTTTGTCTGCCTGGTGGACTTGATGAATTGGCCTGTGCCTCTGCTCCACTAGATGGTACAGAAGCTAGCTTTGATGTATTTGGTCTTACACCTGGTCCAGGTATTTCTTACTTTATTAGAGTAAATGACTATTCTGCCTCCGCTTCGCCCAATTGGGGTGACTTCAATCTTTGTATTGAAGAATATACCGAACCACCAAACTGTATTGGAAACTTAAACTCAACTCAATGTTCTGGTACTATTTACGATTCTGGTGGTCCTGACGGAGATTATAGCAATAATGATGATTGTACTTATACGATCTGCCCTACACAATTTCACGAATGTATCATTCTAAATGTCGTCGAATATAATGTAGAAGCAGGTTTTGATGATATAGAAATTTATGGTGGTCAAGATGCTAGTGGAGTTTTATTAGCAACATTAGGTGGTGCGGGTAGCGATTTTGAGGTACAAGTCATTGATGATTGTGCAACTATCGTTTTTCAATCAGATGGTTCTGTGACAAATCCTGGTTTCGAAATTTCTTGGCAATGTACTGCTGATACTTGTACTGTTCCTCCTATCGTATCTTGCGACGAGCCAGTTTCTATTGCATCATTACCATATGCAGGAACAGACCTCTCTACCTGTTTTGCCGGTAACACGGTACAAAATGGTCCTTGTAATGTTAACCTTGCAGGAGATGACTATATCTTTACTTATAATTCACCTGGTGACGAATGTATTACAATTGCCTTAGAAGGTGCCAATGCTTCTACAGGTGTTTCTGTTTATGCCGATTGTCCTAATCTTGCAACCGATTGTTTAGGTGCAGCTGGTAGTGGATTCGGCGAAACTGATCCAGTCATTAATGCAGTAGAATTGGAAGACCCAGGTACCTACTATATTGTAGTAGCTAATGGAGGTAACTGTACCCCATTCAATATTACTGTTGATACGACTACTTGTCCTGTTACCTCTTCTACAGCATGTACAGGTACCTTCTTTGATAATGGAGGACCAGATGGTAACTATCCAAATAATGATGAATTTGAATTTAATATTTGTCCTGAAGATCCTTTTGGTTGTTTGATTGTAACAGTTGATGAATTTGATACTGAAAATAATTTTGATGAAATAGTCATTATTTCTGGTGAAGATGCAAATGGAACGATTATTAGTACAATCTCAGGTGCAGGTACTGACTTTGAAGTACAAATAGACAATACTTGTGCTACTATATTATTCTCCTCCGACGGTTCTGTCAACAATCCAGGTTTTCAAATTTCTTGGGCATGCTCTCAAGATACTTGTACTATTCCTCCTATTGTTTCTTGTGATGAACCTGTCGTTGTACCAAACTTACCATATGTAGGCAATGGCTTATCTACTTGCTTTGCTGGAAATACCGTTCAAGCAGGACCTTGTCCTTCAGACTTTTTCCTGGGTGGAGAAGATTATATTTTCACCTATGATTCTCCTGGTAATGAATGTATTTTGGTTGCCTTAGCTGGTTCGACAGCTTCCACAGGCATCGCTGTTTACGATGACTGCCCCGATGTAGCTACTGAATGTATTAATGCTGCTGGTGGTGGTTTTGGTGAAGTTGATCCATCTCTTACTGCAATTTTGACGGATCCAGGAACTTACTATATCGCTATTGCTAATGCAAATGAATGTACCGATTTTGATATTCTTATAGAACAAACGGATTGTCCTGTTACTTTTTCTTCAGAATGTACAGGAACGATCTATGATTCGGGTGGACCAAACGGAGACTACCCCAATAATGACGTCTACGAATTTAATATTTGTCCGTCTGATCCTTTCGGATGCTTAATTATAACGGTCGAAGATTACCAAATAGAAAATGGCTTTGATAATTTATTTATCATTGCAGGACCTGATGCATCAGGAACGGTAGTAGCTGAAGTTACAGGTACTGGTACTGGTTTTGAAGTTCCTGTTAATGATGATTGTGCAACCATCTTTTTCACTTCTGATGGTTCTGTAACAAATCCAGGGTTTGAACTTTCATGGGAATGTCAAGCAGATACGTGTGATATTCCTCCGATCATTTCTTGTGATGCACCTATTAATATAGGGATGCTTCCTTATGGTGCTGACGACCTTTCTACTTGTTTTGCTGGAAATACCGTACAAGATGGTCCTTGTACTAATGACTTCTTTCTTAACGGAGAGGATTATATTTTTACGTATGATTCCCCTGGTGACGAATGTATTACGGTATCTTTGACAGGAACAAGTGTAAGTACAGGTGTGGCGGTATACGACGATTGTCCAGATGTGGCTACTGAATGTATTTCACAAGCAGGAGGTGGATTCAACCAAGTTGATCCAACTATTGATGCAGCCTTTTTGGATGAAGCTGGCACCTATTATATTGTTGTATCTAATCCTAATCTTTGTACAGCATTTAATATTACAGTTGATACTGTTACTTGTCCTATTACATTCCCTTCTGCTGCAGATTGTGAAGATGCTCTTTTACTTTCTGGTTGTGATGCAAATGAACCTGCAGTTCTAAATGTTGATATAGGTTCTCCATTAGTAGACTATTTTATTCCTGGCGTCAATGATGGTTGTTGGTTAGGTGTAGGAGATGAAAATTACACTTGGTTCTACTTCGAAGCTCAAGCTGATGGTGATTTTGGTTTCATCATGGGAAGTGCTGACCCTGACGAATTTTTGGATATTGATCTTCAAGTATGGGGACCTATGCAAACGGAAGAAGAAGCTTGTGATTATGTATTAACGAACCAACCAATTAGAAGTACTTGGGCTGCTCCAGGCTATGATGATTTGACTGGTTTAGCAGATGTACATCCTAGTTTAGGAAACGCTGTTACAGATGAATGTGAGTTTGCTGGAGGTGATGGTTTTGTGTCCACAATTCCTGTTCAAGAAGGTGAAATTTATTTTATCTTAACAAACGACTATAGTGGCGTTATTTTCGATGGAGCAGTTGCAGTTGATTTCTCTCCGACAACTCCTGGTGTTTTTGAAACACAAGAACAAGTTTTCACTATTCCTTCTGATACCACTCTTTGTGAAGGAGAAATTACTCAATTAGTAGCCGATGGAGCTGACATTTATATTTGGGATGATCCTACAGGTACCTTAAGTTGTACCGACTGTCCTAATCCAATTGCCTCTCCTACCGAGTCGACGACTTATGGACTTAGTATGGCAAATATTTGTGGAAATATTACCACTAATGTTACTGTTGAAATTTATAAAGTAAAAGCAGGACCTGATGCAACTGTTTGTGTTGGAGAACAATTCCAAATCGAAGCAGGTAGTAATTATAGTGATGCAGTATATGAATGGGGTCCAACAATTGATGGATTAAGTTGTACTGATTGTCCAGTACCAACTGTTACCGCTCAAGCTGAAGGCACTTACGAATATGTTGTCACATTGATAACACCAATCTGTACCTTATCAGATACTATGGTATTAGAAGTATTAAACGGACAAGCACCTCAATATATGGTTAGCCCAGACACGCTTTTATGCGAAGGCGAATCTACTAATCTTGGTGATCCTGCTAATTCAAATGCTAATACTTATATGTGGACTTCGTTACCAATAGGGTTTACATCACAATTGAATAATCCTGTTGTTACGCCTAGTGAAACGAGTACCTATTATGTAGAAGTAACAAACCCTACTTGTGCCGTTTCTTCTTTTGATAGTGTACATGTTCAAGTAGATCAGTTACCTATTTTAGATTTAATTAGCGATACGATATTATGTAATCCTGATTCGCTAGTTTTAGGAAATACGACTCCACAAACGGATGTCGTTTATGCTTGGACTTCTACTAACGGTATGGTCGATAGTGTAGCCAACCCTATTGTATTCGCAGATGAAGACGCTACTTATATCTTAACTGCAACACTTAATGGTTGTGAAATAAGCGATACGATAGATGTCACCGTTTTTGATGTTACGATGGATATACTTGGACCTGATACTAACTATATTTGCTTAGGAGCAGGAGTATCATTAATTGCACTTGCTACTCCTTCAGGTACTCCTGTTGAATGGACTTCAAGCGACGGATCTGTAAATACAACAGCCACTAATATTATTGTTAATCCTGAAGTAACAACTTTATATACAGCTACTATCGCTGAACCTGGTACACCTTGTATTGCAGTTGATTCTATTTTGATTTGGGTAGATTCATTACCTGCAGACTTAAGCATCATGCCACAAGATACCATGATTTGTAATGGTGAATTAGTTATTTTAGAGTCGCCTACTTACGACCCTATTTACTACCCGAATATAACGCATCAATGGACACCAAACTCTGGGCTTCAATCACCTGATACTTTGTTTAATCTAGTTGTTCAACCAGGTGAAACAACCACTTACGTGAGAGAAACGATAAATGGTGCTTGTTCGAGTATAGATACTGCAATGGTTATTGTGGCTCCAACGACAGAGATTACCATTACACCATCTAATCCTTCTATTTGTCCTGGCGAATCGGTTGATCTTGTTGCGACAAGTCCTGACATAGATCAAATTACTGAAATTGCTTGGATGCCTGAAGACGGTACCATGTCGTGTACTGACTGCCTTGATCCGACCGTAACACCAAGTAGTACGACTACTTACATGATCGAAGGTGAGTTCGAAGGTTGCCCTGTCAATTCTCAGGTTACAGTAACTGTTATTCCATCTCCAACAGTGAGTTTTCCAAATAACAATATTATTTGTCCAGGTGAATCTATTACATTGAACCAAAATCCTAATGCAGGATTTACTTATGTTTGGACTTCTACTGATCCTAATTTTGGAACGTCGACGGACTCCGCACCTACAGTATCACCGACTGAAGATGCTACTTACTTCGTAACAGTAAATAACCAAGGATGTACAGCCGACTTTGAGTATACCGTTATTGCTGCGAATGCCGACATAACTGTCAGTCCAGCTCAAGCGACTATTTGTCCTGGTGAGGAGGTTGAGTTGACGGCAACTACAACAGGAACAGCTGGAACAATTTCTTGGTCTGGTGGCAATGGAACAGGCGAAACAATTACTGTAAGTCCTAATGGGATGACATCTTATACTGCTACGTTAACCTATGGTGACAACTGTACTGTATCGGCAACTTCTACCATTTCTGTTTTACCAATTGTTGATGTGGATATTATTTTAACAGCTCCTATGTCTCCGTCTGATAGTATCTATCAAGGTGAAGTATTTAGTTTACAAGCTATTACCAATCCTGATGTCAATAGTTCGGCCTCTTTCGAGTGGACGTACAACGGGAATCCTATCGGCGGAAATGGACCAACACTTACGACTCAATCATTGTTTCCTGATAATACTTTTACTGTAACGGTAACAACTGAAAATGGATGTGAATTCTTTGATGAGTTTTACCAACCGGCTATACCACCTGTTTATCAATTACCAAATGCTTTCACTCCTGATGGCGATGGTCTTAATGATGTTTTCAAAGTGGTATACCTTGGATTGATTGAAGTTGAAACCTTTATGGTATTCAATCGCTGGGGACAATTAGTTTATGAATCGAATGATATTGATCAAGGATGGGATGGTACACATAACGATAAACCTGCCATTTCTGATGTATATGTTTATTTGATTAAACTGAAAACACCTGGTGAAACAATAGAACTAAAAGGTGATGTCACCTTAATTCGATAAAATGATCGTTAAGAACTAAAAAAAGCTGTCTCGAAAATCGAGGCAGCTTTTTTTTTAACATAAAATAGCAATAATATAAAATACCCTAAAAGGGGTAAACCTAAATGAAGTCGAAGGTATAATTTTTGCTACCAATTCATAGAGTCCTATTTTTTACTTATTTTTGCAATCATCCCCCTACCATCAAACTCCATAGACCAAGATTCTTTTACAATAGACTTTAGAGCATGTTTAAAAATTTCATTTGGAATACGAATAATCAAAATTATTGACTGTAATTAGTTCATAAATCTTTGAAAATTAGTTCGCAAAATTTTTAAACATACTCTTATGTCAATTATATAAAACCTAATAATGAACAGGATATTCCTTTTTATAATACTAGCTAGTGTAATCGTTCTTCATTCTTGCCGAAAAGATAATGATCCGAAAGTGGAAACATCTTATGATAATGGAGTGTTTATCACTAATGAAGGTTCCTCTACGGGTATGGGAACTGGTACGATTAGTTTTTATGATAATGCTAAAAACAGAATCATTGATACCGTCTATCAACTTGAAAATCAAGATGAAGAACTAGGACAACGACTCAGCTCAATGGCACTAATTGATGATAGAATTTACGCTCTAGTGAATGATCCTCCTAGAATCATTATCATTAATAAAGAAGATTTTAAGAAAATCGGATTTATCGAAGGCTTAGATTTACCTCGCCATATTTTGCAAGTGAGCGATACTAAAGCATATGTTAGCCAATGGGGTGAAGATGGTTATACTGGAAGCATAAAAGTTATTGACATTCCTACTTCTTCTATTATTAAAACTATTTCGACAGCAGGAGGACCCGAAAAAATGATCAAATCTGGAAATACTATTTATGTCGCCAATTCGGGTGGTTATGGTCTTGATTCTGTCGTTACTGCAATTTCTGTTTTAACAGATGAGGTTGTCAATACAATTGAGGTTGGTATCGCTCCTAATAGTTTGGTATCTGATCAAACAGGAAGTATTTGGGTGCTTTCTCAAGGTCTAGACGATTGGCAAGTTCCTACAGGTGAAAACGACCGCCAGGGAAGTTTATCAAAAATCACAGGGAACCAAGTCGTATGGTCGAAACAAGTAACAAAAGGCGCTAGAAATCTAACGATCAATAATGATAAAAATCGATTGTACTTTACTATGAATAATTGGATTTATGATCATGGTATAAATGACGATGCCATTAGCCTTGTTCCATATATAGAACGTGCTTGTAATGGTTTGGCTTTTGACCCAGACACTGGTAATCTTTGGGCAGTCGATGCTACAAGTTTCCAATTTTTTGGCGAACTACTTATTTTCGATACGGATGGAAAACTCATTGAAGATCACCAACTTGGTGTAGCTCCTAATGGTATTTATTTCCAATAAAAATAAAAAAATCCCGACTGTTCATAGTATCTAACAGTCGGGATTTTTTTTAAAAGCAAATTCCTTTTTTGGCATAACTCCTATTGTTTCCTCATAAAATCATTTATCTTGTCATTCGCTTTACCCTTGTATCTAATTTTAGTTAGACATCGAATATGAAAACGGAAGAAGAACTATTACATATAAAGTTTCAGAACCACCAGAATCCAAATGCTGAATTTGATGTATTCAAATTGGAGGAACTTTTCAATAGAGAAAATTTAAATCACTCACCATTCCACCAACATTTAGTAGAGTTTTATATCATCATACTTATTGAAAAAGGTAAAGGCTTTCATAACATTGATTTTATTGATTATGAGTATAAGAACGGAACATTACTCACCATTAGGAAAGATCAAATTCACAAGTTTATTAAGAATGATTCTGTTAAAGGAACACTACTACTTTTTACCGATGAATTTTTAGTAAGTTATCTCGAAAAATTAGAAGCACTAAAGTCCCTACAGTTATTCAATGAGATATTAGGAGTTCCAAAAATACAGCTATCAGCTGATGAATTGGATAAAATTTATAGTTTAATTGATCGAATAAAAGAAGAATATTTTAATATAAACGACGACTATTCTTTAGGTATTATCAGAAGTGAATTGCATATACTTATTACGACTTTATTTCGGATCAAATCAAACAATAATCAGATTTTTAGCAAAAAAAAATACCTCAGCGAATTCATAGCATTTCAAAATATAGTAGAACAGCAAGTAACCAAGATTACCAAAGTAAAAGACTACGCTAAGCTATTGGGGCTTAGTACAAAAACCTTAAATACCATAACCAAAAACATTGTCAATCTATCTGCTAAAGAATTTATAGATGACATCTGCAATAAACAAATAAAACGCCTACTTATCAATACTGAATTATCCATCAAAGAAGTAGCTTATAAATCGGGTTTTGAAGAAACGACCAATTTTTACAAGTACTTCAAACGACACACCCAACTCACTCCTGAACAATTTAGAAACAGTTTTCGTTAACTTTCCCATTTTTACAGTCATTCGGCTTTTTCTTATAGTTAGATGAATCAAAAACTACATCATCTTTGTAGTGTAATTATTCATTAAGTAACTTATTTCTGTCCAAGCACTTAATGGTTAAATAATAATTTCCCGATTTATGGCTGGTATTTTAGAGTTAATACTTTGTCGAAAATACTCGTGATAGCTAGGCTATCACTGCGTTTTTAACAGCACTCTTTGTGCCACTGGCACAAGCTTTCGCTAATTCGTCTAAACTCAAAAATTCTATAACCAAAATACGGAACTTATTTTTCACCCATTCCTAAATTCTATCGAATGACGTATTTCTCTTTTTTAAGTTTATTTACACTCCTGATTAGTTTAATCAGTTGTAGTGAAAATTCTATTTCAAAATCACAATCAAAAAAAGAAACAACAATGGAACTATCTAACAAAGAAAAAGCAGTGACCCTAATCGAAAGTCTTGAAACGGGCGATAAAACACCTGTTTCTTATATTAATCCTACCAAATATATTCAGCACAACTTAGCTGTTGGAGATGGCTTAGAAGGATTTGGTCAAGTATTGGCTAATGCTCCTGAAGGTGGGTTTAAAGCAAAAGTAATCAGAGCTTGTCAAGATGGCGACTATGTATTTTTACATACTGAATATGATTTCTTTGGACCTAAAGCAGCCTTTGATCTTTTCCGTTTCGAGGATGGAAAAATAGTAGAACATTGGGATAATCTTATTGAAGTTGCTCCTCCAAATCCAAGTGGAAGAACGCAGTTTGATGGTGCAACAGAAATTACAGACAAAGACAAAACGGAAGACAATAAAGCCTTAGTGAAAAACTTCATTGACGATATTTTGGTCAATGGAAAAATGGAAAAATTAGCTGGATATTTTGATGGAGACAATTACCTCCAACACAATCCACAAATCGGTGATGGTCTTTCTGGACTTGGTGTAGCATTAAAACATATGGCTTCTCAAGGCATTACTATGAAGTACGATAAAGTACACAAAATTTTAGGCGAAGGTAATTTTGTGTTGGCAGTAAGCGAAGGTTCTTTTGCTGACAAACATACTTCTTACTACGATTTATTTAGAGTAGAAAATGGTAAAATAGCTGAGCACTGGGATGTCATGGAGACAATCTTACCAAAAGAAGAATGGAAAAATAATAATGGAAAATTCTAAACATGGTTCAAGATAATTAAGAGCCTATTAAAAAAAAGACTGCTTCACATGGAGCGGTCTTTTTTTAACGATGATCATTCCTCCGCAAATAATTCATTCACTTCTTCTTCTGATTGTCGTAGCCGTTGTCTACAAAACTGTACCAATTCTGCGGCACGTTTTACCTTTGCACTT
>JAHDIP010000300.1:0-3581 GCA_020630735.1 Saprospiraceae bacterium
TCCTGATCTTTTGTTACAGTCGATTACAACTTAACGGTCCTTTTGGTGTTTGATGTTTTCTATGATGTTTAGTCACTTCGGTATTGCAAAATCTCAAAACCGTTGACGACTTTTTCTTTTGCTAATTGCATTTTCCGACATTCCTTTATTTAATTTTTTATAAGATAAATGTTATCTAAGCATAGCAATTTGGAAAATACATTTAGCAAAATCTAGTGCCTAGAAGTTTGTCATCAAGTTTTTGATCAATTTCTTTATTTTGCTATTCGCATCAGCTTTTTTGAGCGTGCTAGAGTAGCGAGCAAGACGAGCCTTGAATAAACTTAAGGCTTCTTTTTTCGCTGTCTTTTCCTGACTAGCTCCGTAGACCTCTACATAAAATTCTTTCACTTCATCAAACAAACCACGGATTAATTTATCTGCTATTTCATTGTCAGCAGCATCGAAAGAGTGGTAGTCGTAAAAGCTTAAAAAGATATCGAGTATATTGATTTCTTTTTTCGCAGGTGGATAGTAAATTTTAGTACAACGCTCTACAAATTGATACTTGTCAGCCTCTTTTGCGTGCTTTCTTCTATCCTTTTTGAAGATGGCATCAGTATGCTCAATGACGCTATCAACGATACCCATATTTTGAGTTAGTGCTTTGTATAGCGAATAGAAATTTCCTTCGGTTGGCTTGTCGCCATAGGTGACCCACTTAGTGTAATCTTTTCCGTGAAATTCCCAGCTATATTCCCCATCATTTTGAGTCGCTTCCAACACCCCTAAAGCTAAACCATAGGTTAATGCTTTGATGATGTTTTTGCTTGTACGTACTACATTTACTTCGTGAATTTCTGGCAAGTAGTAGGGTGAATGCCAACGCTTATCCAAGTGTGGCGTGATCGTCTTACCCGATTTTTCGAGCTTATTGATGCGCTCTCTGTAGGTCATGTAATATGCACCTGGATCAATCGCTCGTTCTTCGTCTCCACAATGGAATTTGGTAAAGTCATCAATCGTTAAACCATAAACCGTTTTACTTCTAATAATTTCGTAGCTAGAGAAAGCAGGATTGTCTGTTACATCATCAAAGATGTCATTTCTCAATTCCTCATCCATAAAGTTTAGGCAATCAGGATGGATGCCCCAAGTGTCAAATACCGTATAGTCTGCTTCGAATGGACGAGGCACTAATGGATTAGCCAAGCTATTGAGTCGGCTAATTTGTTCCTTCATGTAAGTGCCTACTTCTTCTTCGTCAATACCTTTGAATTCTGCTTCTTTTTGTAAGGCACGAATCACGTTGAAGTCTAAACGATCTTCTTTGCGAAGCTGATTGATCGACCATTGTAAAACATCTTTTCTAATCATCGCCTCTACTTTTTCAGGCTTTTCTTCATTGATGAATTTGCCTTGCTGTTTTTCGCAGAAACGTTTGTACTGCCCTCCGTAGATTTGTTCAGATATTTCGACAGGTAATTCGCTGCTTACCATTGTAAGACTTGCATCTTCCCAAATCTTATCTTTTTGCTCCCGTTTTGCCAAAACAAAAATACGAGTTGGGTCGCCAGAATTATCATGTTTATCGCCTAGTAAATTTTTATCAATCATCAAACGATCTTTTACTTCTTCCATATTTTCAAAGAAACGCTCAAAATCTTTTATCAAAATATTGATCGCATTATTCACTCCAATATAAACATCAGCCGTCAATTTGTTTTTCAAATACTTGCTTAAGTTTTGGCGATGCGAAGTAGAATGCTCTCTATAGATTTTTATAAATTCTTTAAATTGGTTTTTGAATGCACGACTCATGATACCTTGTTCGAGAGCTTGCTCCATACGCATTTCTGCATCCTCAATAATGTCATCCGTTTCGGGATCATCAAACACCTTATTATAGTCTTTGATACTGCGGAAGGTATTTTGATTGTCTTCTTCTAAATTACCGATCAATCGTTCTAAGTGGATGCTGATGTTGTACAACATATAGCGCACCGTGATCGGGTGAACTGGTTCTGGCGATCCTAATACCCAGGTATTGAGGTGATAGCTTTTACCTTCCATCATACCAGGTGCGTCTTCGTCGGCTAAGACGATTTGGTTGATGAGGTAGTTTTTCGTTTTAGAAATAAAATCTAAGACAGCCCGTTTGTAAGCAGCCAATGCTTCTTCCATGTCGATGACTTCATCTTTGGAATGCTTACGGTTTTTGATTCTCGTATTATCGAGTTCCAAATTATTTTGAAGTGCATTTAATTTTTTATCGGTGCTAATAAGGCGGTCGATTTCTTGCTCTATTGCTTGTATGAAAAGATCTGGTTTTGCTCTGCCGAGTTCTCCACCTTTTCCTTTGCTATAAGCATCGCTATATACTTTTCTGAAAAATGGTTTTGGATTTTCACCTGTTGCCAATTTTTCAAGATGGAAGCTAAAGCGTTCACCACGATGCGGTTTATTTAAAGTGCCACCCATTTCGAGTGCCTTTTTATATTCCCGCATATCTTTGCGGTATTGGTCATCTAGTTTTAACCAGTCTTTGCTTAAAGAATCTGTTACCCAAGATAGTCCACAGTATTCGATCATATCATCGTAAGGGAATTCGATAGTAGCGGCACCACCACCACAATAACGACTAAGACCTTCATCTTCGATCAGTTCTATGATTTGATTATCTTGTTTAGAAAAACGACCAGCTGTAATCGGACTAAATAAGTCGAGGTAGGTTGTTTTGATGACCTGATTCAAATAGTTATCGAAATACTGTAAATTTTCTCCTTTGATGTTTTCGAAATCATACATGAAACAAAAATCGTAGGGCAAGTGCATCGAGGTCATATTATGTCGAAGGCGACCTTCGATATCTACTTGGTTGGGTTTGTATTCCAACTCGATGGTCATACGATTGTCTTCGCCTTGTGCATTACGAGTAATCGCATTAAGCTCTTTGATACAAGCGTAAGCATTTGCTCGAATATTTTTTTGCTGTTGGCCACGTTTTATTTTTCCAGTATTCACCAAAATATCTGGCAATAAAAAAGTACCTCTAATGAGTACGTTTTGTCGGTTGTAAACAGACTCTAAAATATCTCTGATATATAGGGCAACTTGTAAAAACAATCCTGCACCTGTACCACCTGCTAGGGTAGTGACGATCATTACTCGTGGACTTGCTTCTCGAGCGGTGTCGTTAATTCTGAAAATACGGTTGAGGTTGGCAATAAGCGGAGCCATCTTTCCTTCTTCGATAGATGCTCGGTAAGCTAATCGGGAAACTGCTCGTACTTGTCCTGCACCATCAGTCAATGACTTTCGTAAGATTTCTCCTTGCTCATTTGGAAACCATTCTTTCACAGACTTATCGGTATTGGCTAGGTATTGTCGAACAGTACGGGTTGTACTAGTTTGGATGACGTTGCTTTTGCGAATGTGTTTTAGTTTTTTGATATCATTGATGTTGGTATCAAAAGATAATACGGCAACTCTATCTCGTTGATCTTTTGGTACTAGGTTGTATACTTCGTCTACGATTTTTGAGCCAAGGCCACCAAGGCCAACGAGTAATGTAGGTACTTGCATATTGCTTATTGGTTTTT
>JAHDIP010000300.1:3681-6568 GCA_020630735.1 Saprospiraceae bacterium
TTATTTCGTTTTATATAAAATATCAAAATTAAAAAACAAAGCATACTTACTTCGACGAGTTATCCTTTTTTATAGATGTATTCATCAGTTCGATTTCGGCGGCGAATTTCTAGTTTGCCACGAGAAATGATTTGCCGATCTTGTATACCTGGTTTTTGGATTATATTATTTTGAATGTACATTTCTTTCTTCTGTGATTTTTTGGGAAGTGTGATGTACGAGTCATCTTCACCTGCTTGAAAGCTAATGCCTTGTACTGTTTTTCGTTCGGGAACGAAAGGTACTAAATAACGGTTAAAGAAGTTCGTTTTTAGTTCATAATTTCGTTCTTTCGACGGTACGTATTCGGTGATGCGTTTGTAGCCAATCAAGGCACCCCAAGCGAAACGAGGTTTTTTGGCAATTCCCCAAAGGTAAATCAGCCCAATTAGAAGTAAAATAAATTTGATGATACAGCTTCCACATTTTTCCCAAAAAGGAGCATCTGTTTTTTCGATGACGAGTGTTAGCGTCGATTTTTTTTCGAAGGTTTGACTCGGTGCATTCATGGTATAAACGATACTATCTTTTCCTGTACCTGCAAAACAACTTGGACAAAGAAACCCGCTAACTAGACCGTCATTTGTGAAAATAAAGTTGCCATCTTTTTTTGCTATTGAAAAATTTAAACCTGTATTGCTAATTTCTTCCAGCTCTAATTCCTCATAGACTTCGTCGGTAACATCAACGCCATCACGCATAATAATTGGCAAAGCAGAATACTCCAACGTCTTTTCTAAATCGAGTACCGAAATGGCATCTTCAATACGTACATTTTTACCTTCAAGTTTCGGACAAGGTACTTTATTAAAAGATACTATATCTGAACGTAAATTGAGATAACCTTCGTATTCTGCACTAACAGATACAGAAGTGAAGTTTTCGACTAGAGGTATTTCGCCAATATAGGTGTCATCTTCCAGACGAAGTCGTTGTTCACCACCATCATATTTGGTGTTGACATTTACTTTTTTCAAAATACTAGAAGGAAGTGGCGCACCATCTAAAGCTACCAATTGTACATTGATAATTCCTTTTTCTAAATTATCACAAACATTATAAACGTTTTCTGTAATACTTTTAGATGGGACAGCACCTTCGTCAACGGTCACGATTAATTTTGCAGCAACCTTTGGGAGCAATTCGATATAATCGAGGTTCACTTCTTTGTCGAATTCAAGAACCAATGAAGCACCAGAAGGAATCACTTTTGAGCCATCGCTTATTGTTGTCATTCTACCTGACATTCTCCCTGAATTGGAAAAGGGATCATTCCATGCTTTCATAACAGGAAAGGTAGAAAGCTCTATTGGATCATTTAGCTGAATAGAATTATCGTTTATTGTTACCGATTTTATTTTAGATAATTTGTCTAGGCTTTTTCCAGCTTGTTCGAGTACGAGTATTTCTTGAATTGGTAATTCAGAATTGAAATTGATTTTATTGCCATTCTTTTTTACATCAAAACCTTTTGTAGGATAAGCTGAAATAGTTGTTGCTATTTTAACTAACTCCTTCCTTAATTCATCAGGCGTTGGATTTGATTTATAGAGGTCAACAAAATCGAATTGGTCAAGAATAGGGTAGAGGGTATTTTTTCCGTCATGGATATCATTGATGCTTAGAAAGGCAATATTGGTTTTGGTTTTTTTTAGAAAAGCATCAATAACATTGCTCTTAGCAGGAATCGCGTCTTTCCATTCGCCATCAGCAGTTACGATTAACCACTTTTCTTTGTCTGCTAATTCTGCTGCACGTAATTTTGTCATTCCTGCTTCAAACATTCCAAAGAAACCATGCCCCTTGTTGTTCGTCCATTTTTGAATATCATTTATAGCAGCTTGTTTATCGGTAATTTTGATCGCTTGAGGCTGAAAACTATTGATTCCTTTTATATAGAATAGCTCGTCATCAGGGTGTAATAAGCCGATGATCATTTGCATCGAATAATCGACACTCAAAAAGGGAGCACCATTCATACTTCCAGAATCATCGAATACTAACACAACTGCACGGTTTTGTGCCTCTATTTTGACACAAGCCAGTAAACAGAATGTACAAATGAATAGCCAATATGGTAGATTTTTAAAGGAAAGGGGCATCTAGTATTTTTGGTTTAAAGTTTTATAGCATTTCAGGATACAATTTACCAGATTTTTTGAAAATGGAAAGAATTTTCGATGATTAACGATCGAAATTCGATAGGAAAAGGTGAAAAAGTCTTTTTTAAGCATTTATATCAGGTATAATTTGATGGAATTAAATACTGTAACAATGTAGTTTCTTTTTGTATAGTTACCATTACTTATAGCTTTTGATTGATTCTCAATTACTTTAATCGTTTGGTAATCCGAAAACCACTTTGTTTGCTATATATTCATGTTACTTGTAATTAATTTGAGTTGCGGATAAAGAGGAATAGGGAAAAGAAAAGAGGAATCTTAGCTCAATTAAGTTTTTCTTGGTGTCCTATATGAAGATTGTTCTTGTATTGTCCAATTCATATTTGTGCTTACGAAATGCCCTAATTTGTTAAATAATAGCATGGTTTTTGTTCGATAATATTACTTATAAAAGTCCTCTCTCAAAATAAATAGATAACGCATTATTAAATACATATGTAAATCTGTTTATATACGTTATATGTGCTATTCACTGTAGCAAGATTGATTATTACTCCTTTTTTCTGAAAAATTAGCCTCAATGTTAAAAAATATATTGGTTCTTACCCTTTTATTTTTATCTATTTTTAGTAGTGATGCTAAGGACTCTTCTAAGCTAAAAATAACATGTGATTCTCTCGGAAATATCCTTTCAAATTTTTCTAAGGATTTTGTAAAAGACAATA
>JAHDIP010000301.1 GCA_020630735.1 Saprospiraceae bacterium
ATAAATTTTAGTATAGCAGAAAAGAAAAAACAAAAACCCCCTTAAGTAAAAGCTTAAGAGGGTTTTTGTTTTTTAGGAAGATTTTTAATTTTTTCTATTTCTTCACAAATTGCTTTGTATATATTTCTTGACTACTAGTGATAATAGATACCATATAAAGCCCTGAAGGTAAATCTGAAATAGATACTTGTTCTACTTCTTGAGTGGTACCTTTTTCTAAAACAACTTGACCATTCGAATTGATTATACGCATCGTCTCAACGGTTTTATCTTGGTAGTCAATATTTAGAATATCAGAAGCAGGGTTAGGATAGACATTGACGTCGTTTGAAAAACGATTTGAATTACCAATGTCAGTACCAACGTTAGGCATAGAACCATCTGTGATGAACTCATAATTTGTCTGCCACTGTGTCCAACCAGTTTCGCATCGTACTTTGATTTTTACCTTGTATTCTGTATTAGCTACTAAGTTAGAAATGTACTGTTGCGTATTGGTAATATTATCGATTTGTACCCAAGAACCAGCACTACTTTTAGGTCTATACTTTAAGCGGTATTTTACGTCGTCGGCATCAGCTGTCCAATATAAATTAGCACTAGACGTACTTGTATTATGGCTCGTGATAGTTGTCTTATCACAAAGCGAACCCAAAGTTGTAAAAGTGTAAGTAGAAGACCATACAGAATTGCTACCAGTACATTGTGTCTTCATTTGGTACTCATAGGTTGTATTAGGCATAAGACCATTTAAGTAACGGAAGTTTTCAATATTAGCAGTTAGCACTTCCGTCCAAGCACTTCCTCCTGTACGGTAACGTAATCTGTAGCGATTGGCATCGTTAGCTACGGTCCAAGTTACACGAGCAACATTACCACTGTAAGCAACGCAGGTGATATTGGTAGGTACATCGCATGCTGCAGGTGGAGTCGGACAGATGACATCTAAAGCAAAGCTACTTTGTGTATTAGAATAACCATAAACTAAAAGGTAATAAGTCATACCAGCAGTAACAGAATAGTTAATCGTTTCTGTAGGACTTGTAGAATAGCTACCAGTTAGTGCTGTACAAGTCGTATTACAAATATCATCATAAAGAGACATATCCATATCACCTGAGAAGCTATGCATATTGATATTTAGATCGCCAGAATGCTCTGCAGTGTATTCGTACAATCTACTATAACGTTTAGATTGACAGCCTAGCCAAAGATAGTTATCTGTATTATCATCAACAGAAGCACCACAAGTAAGTGCTACCATATCGTCGCATGCTGCGGTAATAGCTCTATGTTCAAAGGCTCCTATATCACAAGCACCATTTGTTGGACGAACTACACCATTCGCTCCATTGCCTATTCCTCCACCATTTATTTCAGTACAATCTGCAGCTCCATTGAAGGCTGCTCCCCATGGTTGAATAGCTAAGGATTTTGTAATTAAATTAGAACCTGCTATTGGATCTACAAGTCCTCCATCGAAAACAGGATCTGTACCAATGATATCACTTGGTAAAGAATTAAAGACGTTTGCTCCTCCTGCTGTTTCAAAAATATTGGTACCATGAGATTGTAAAGTTCCAACAATATATAAGTTATTGCCTGCTGTGTTACCAGCTGTATTACCATAATAAATAGTACTTTTTGTATTTATAATAGTACTTTCTCCATATACTGCTCCGCCAGCATTACCAGCATTATTTAAGGTAAACGTACAAAAATTAATAGCTGCATCATGTCCTGAACCAAAGGACGCAATTGCTCCTCCTACTCCTGCACCAGCACTATTGTTATAGAAAGTAGTACTAATTGTTTCCAAAACTCCAGTAGTTCCTTCAGTACTGATCGCACCAGCATTTGCACTTGCAGTATTATTGTAAAAGCTTGCGTATCTTACAAAGGTCTGGCTATTGTTACTTTTAATCGCACCACCAGTTCCAGTAGTACTATTATTATAGAAATTACAATTAAAACCGTAGAAGGCAGAACCATTCACAGAGATAGCACTATTATTGCCACCCGTAAAATTAATTCCAAAACAGGCAGGGTAAGCTCCATTTGTTACGTTGAATAAACGAGTTGTTCCTCCTCCATTAATGGTAGAACCAACAGAGTCATCTGTACTGATAATATAAACCAATCCTGGATTTGTAAAATCAATAGGGCTAGTTAGATTAATGGTTAGTCCAGCATCAATATTTATGGTTCCGTTTGCGCAAATATTTGCGACAGCGTCTCTTAAACTTCCAGGACCACTATCGGCTCCTATAGTAACGGTAATCGAGTTAATACATCCGCCTCTTAAAAGGTCGTTTTCTGAAGTAATTGTTTCGTCAACATGATAGTAAGGAACGCTATATGTTTCGTGCAGTGACAAGGTTGTTTCAGTTGCTTGTGCAGATACTAGTGTCGGTGCAAAAACGAAAAAGCTTAAAGAGCAAATTAAAATTAAAATTGTGGGTAATACAGTTTGTGATTTCATGACATTAAGGTTTAAATTGGTTTTAAAAAAATAAATTGAGGTTTGAAGTGAATTGTGCTTTTTCGTTTGAGTGTTGGATGTTGTGAATAAGGTTTTCATAATAAAGGGGTTTGTTTAAAAATGATTAATTGGGTATTGAAATATTTACTACAAAGTTGGGTTAGTTTTGGTGGCTTTAAAACACTAGATTTAGTATTAGGGTATAGCCATTTTTAGTGCAGTTAATATTTGGTGTATTGTAGTTATAGCGTTGAACGAAACATTTTTAGTAATCTGCTTTTGAAAAATTAAGACTATTTTCATGATACTGATTTTTATAAAGGTTGATAATTGTTCTTGATTAATTACAGTACAAAGATGGTAAGCTTAGCGTCGTGTTAAAACACTAGTTTTAGTATTTTGAGATAACTAAAATTGGTGAGATGGATAGATTTTGTCGATAATATACTGAAAACAAAGTGGTTTTCGGATTCCAAATGTTTAAAGCTACTGAAGATTAAACAATAGCTACTAATGACGATCCTAAAACCGAATACCGGTGGGTATAGTTGCTATCATAATACTGTGCAAGTGCATATGAATTACGATAAAACTTAAGGAGCTTATTATTTAAATAAACCTATCAGAACTAATGAAGTTAGTCTTGTTCATTGAACGGAAGAGAAGAGAGATGCTTGTCGAAAAATAAACTAGCACAGTCCATTTTTATATGCATAATTGACGATACCTACTACATTTTTGACACCCAGTTTACTTCTGATATTTTTGGTGTGTTGGTTGATGGTGTTAATAGATAGTTTTAGTTCTGTAGCAATTTCTTGTGCTGTTTTTTCTTGAACGATTAAGGAGATTACTTTCTTTTCACTTTCTGTCAAAGAAGGTTCATCAGTATTATTTCTAGCACTAGGCAATTTGATACCTTGTGTAAAAAGTAGTCCATTATTTACAGCATGAATGCCTTCAATGAGGGTTCTCTTTGGTGCTGTTTTTAGTACATAACCACTAGCTCCATTTTTGATAGCATGGCTAATCATGCCTACTCTGTTATGCTGTGTAAGGATTAATACATTTATATCTGGATATTGCTCTTTTATGATTTTGGTTGCTTCTATACCGTCCATTTTGGGCATTTCAACATCCATCAAAACAACATCAACTGTTTTATTTTTCAGAAGGTTAAAAAGCATTTCTGGACCTGATGCTTTACCAACGATTTCGATATCCGGTTCTAGGTTGAGCATATCTCTCAAACCGTCAAGAATGATTTCATGATCATCGACGATGATTACTTTTATAAGCGGTGAAGTTGTAAAAGACATAATGATTTAGATTTAATCCATCATAAATATACTAGTGATTGGATTCATAAATTCTTGACAGTTATTAACTATCAGAAACTTAAGAATGCAACTACTACTAAGCAGTAAGGTTATTTGGTTAGAATGAAAAGTAGTAAAGTATTTGTAGGATAATTTCTAAATTATTTTTATAGTTTAAGAGACTGTTTAGAATTATGTCGCTGATTTTTTTATGCATCTTTTATCGCCATACTTCAGCTTTTTATCCATCAATAGCACGACTATTAATTTCAGAAAAGCCTGTGTCTGACTATAAAATACACTATAAAAACGTTCAACACCTATTTCAAAACAGTCACTAAATATAAACCTTTATTTGATGATTTACTAGAAATGATAAAGAAAATCATATTCACTGATTATTGAATGAGAATAAAAAAATTAAATGACTGAAGTTAGTATTGAACAGATGTGTTTTTCCAATACTAATTTATGCATTAGTAAAATAATTTCAGCCCTATAAAGCATAATTAGAAAGTGGAATATTTACAATAGCTGTGGTTCCGTTTCCTTTCCCAGAATCGATATCAAAAGTACCATTTAGATTACGTATTCTTGCAGCTATATTTTTCAGACCTATTCCATTTGATTTTGGATCATAAGGATCAAAGCCTTTTCCATTGTCTTCAATCATGATGTTTAATTCGTCATCAATTTGATTGAGTTGAATGTCAATTTTTGTGGCTTCTGCATATTTAAGTGTATTACTAATGAGTTCTTGAACGACGCGGTATAATGAAATTTCGATTTTTTCTCCTAAGGTCTCAAAGGAGCCATGACTAGTAAGCGTTATTTTTATCTTTCCACTTTCCGAAATCGTATCCGATAAGTCTTTTAGAGAGGTCACTAGACCAGTACGTTTTATATTGTTTGATCCAAATTTATGAGAAAGCTGACGTAGTTCTTCATAGGTTTTTGTAAATAGATCGTTTGCCTTTTTAAGTTTAGAAGTATCTTTTTGCTCTTGGGTCAATTCTTCCAAAATATTATCGTAATACCATTTTGTAGAGACCATCATACTACCTAGGTTGTCATGCAATTCTCTTGCGATTCGCTCTCGTTCTGTATCTTCCCCTTTCAGTTTCCCACTGATAAATTTTAATTCTTGATCCTTCATTAATTCATCGACTTCTTGTTGATGGATTTGCTGTTCTTGCTCAAGAATTTTTTTGTTTGATTGTTGTTTTTGGTAATAATAGTAAATGCCGCTCACTAGTAGTAATAATAAAAAGAGAGATAAGATAAAATACAATTGTCGAGCAGCAATAGCTTTTTGTCGTTCTAGGTCAAATTTCTCTTTTTCTACTCGTTCTCGTTCTCCTCGTTCATACATGTATTGAGCCAGTTGTTTGTTTTTTGCTTCATCGTTAAGCAGGTCTTTTAGGCTATCAACCTCTGTTTTGTATTGATACGCTTTTTGATACTCTCCAAAATGATTATACAAATCACTAAACTGATTAGCGAGGTAGACACGTTCATAAATGCCACCTCTTTTTGCTAAGAAAATTTCTGAATTTTTACAATAGTCAAGTGCCGTAGTATAGTCTTTTTGCTCTTTGTATAGATCACTTAAATTGAGATAGGAATAAAGTAAACCTAAAGTATCGTTAAAGCTCTTCTTCAATAATATACTCGTGTCAAAAAGTAATCTTGCCTTATTGAAGTCTTTTTGTTGAACATATATGTTGGCTAAAGCTTCATAGATTTTTGCTTTTCCATTCCAATCATATTTCAAGGCACTGATGTAATGCTTTTCTGCTTGATCAAATTGCTTAAAATTGAAATAACGATTACCAAGATTATATTCTGCGTCGGCAATATTATTTTCTTCTTCTAATTCTTTGTATATATTTAAAGCTCTTTTAGCATAATCAAAAGCTGTAGTATCTTTGAAATTGTCATAGGTGTTTGACAAATTTTTATAGACTTTAGCTAAAAAGGCTCGATCGTTTATTTCACTACAAATTCGTTCTGCTTCAAAACCATATTCTATTGCTTTCGGATAATCACCTATCCGTCTTTTTAGAGACATCAAATTATTGTACACACTTGCTTCCCCTCGTTTGTCATCTAGCTTTTTTCGAATGGCGGAAGCTTTTATAAAAAACTGTTCAGCTTGATTATAATCACCTTTGTTCTTATAAAAGACTCCAAGTAAATTATTACTATTGCCTTCTCCTTTTAAGTAGTTTCCTTTCTCTGACAAATCAAGAGCTTGTTTGCTTAATGTGATAGCTTGTGAAAGGCTATCATTACGTACAGACCACGCTTTATTATTCAAGGAGTCAACACTTGTATTCGCTTCGAGTTGGAAAAATGATCCAATGACAAACAAAAAGATTAAATAAGCTTTCATAGGCTCTTGATTGGGAATGAGAAATAATATAGTATGAATCTAGTGCACTAACCCATAAATTCTGATATCCCCAAGATTTGATAATTTCAGCATTTACTTCGTTGCAAAAATACTCACTATGCTACGGCATAGCTCCGTTTTTTTGCGCCTAGTCTATGCTAACATTATCTACATCTTAACATATCGAAACTTATGGTTTAGTACACTAGGTTGAATAAAATTGAATTAAAAAAAGATCAGTTTGTACGGTTTAAAAGAGACTTTCTGATCTTTATTTTATTCAAGAGTCAATAAATATAATGAAAGAGTAATCTTGGTTTGATCATGATTTAAACTATTTTAAAT
>JAHDIP010000037.1:0-17516 GCA_020630735.1 Saprospiraceae bacterium
GATGGAACCTGCCTGCGGAAGGCAGGCTTACCAAGATGAAATAGTCATTCCTTTGAGTGTTTAAAGACTATTTAATCATGGACGTTTCATCTAATTTTTTTTAATAAATTGCTGTATATAAAAATACATCTCTATTTTCAAACCCAAAGATATTCAAAGCTACACTTAATACAAGTGAAAGGTAGAAATAGTTTATAGGATTTGACTAGATTTGGTCTTTTGCAAAACAAAAGAGGCTTTCTGATAGGAAAGCCTCTCTAAAAATTCATCTTATAATTGAGATACCATAAAATGGTAATTCATTAAGTCTATTTACTCTTTAGTTATTACTTAGATCGAATAATTTTTTCAATATAAATATTGTCATCAACTTGTATTCTAGCAAAATACAATCCGCTAGCGTAATTTCTAAAGTCTAGTTCATATTGTGCAAAATCAACATTAGAACTTTCGCTTTGATAAATAACCTGTCCGACAGTATTTACTACTTGAACAGTAACATCTGCAGAATTGTTCAGATTTACCTGTAGCATTGCTTTGTCACTTGTAGGATTAGGCCACACAGCGATATTATCCAATAGCTCTAGTTGATTAGTAGCAACAGGGAGTTCTGCAGTAATAGTGATGTCATCAATACCAACACCGTCATTAGTTGCACCTGATGAACCATTAAAAACAAACCGTAAACGAACATCAGATTCACCTGCAAAATCTGTTAAGGTATATTCTACATCTAACCACCCTTCAGATTGTCCAGACCAAGCATCTCCTATTGCAAATAAGGAAGTATTGTACCAGTTTGAACCTAGGCTGCCCGATGCATCTCCTAATGTTGTCCAAGTTGTTCCGCCATCTGTAGAAGTTTCAAACCATAATCCATTTGTTGCTCCTTCTGTATCATAATTAAGAGCAAAGCTTATAATAGGATCAGAAAGTGCAGCAGAAAAGTCGAAACAAGGAGAGATTAAATAAGACTGTTCTTCATTGTAAGATCCACTAAGATTGGTAGCCCAAATATTGAGTCCATCATTTGCCATATCTATTACAGTTCCACTAGGCTCACCAAACTCCCAACTAGAAGATGGAATGATATCACCAGTAGACCAACCACCATTCCAAAGTTCAAAATCAGAAAAGTATGGATAATTATCAATACTATTGTTACCAATAACAACAGTAAAAGTATCGTTTTCCATATCAGAGTCACCTTCAAGTTCCGTCCAAGCTTTGAGTATATGAGGACCGCCACCAGCAAAACTAGCCATCGTTTCAAACTCTATTGTAAAGGTTGAGTCATTACTTAAAACACCTGTAAAAAGACCATCAGTAGGCATAGATACTCCACCTGGTTGACCATCAACACTAAAGTTGAACGGGATAAGAGCTTGAGGCGCACCACCATAGTTATAGATAATGACTTCTACCGTCTCGTTTTCCAAATCGCAAGAAGTAACAGGGGCAATTATATCAGAAATACCTACATCATTTGACCATAAGGTAGTAAACTGAAAAGGACCAACAACACTACTCGTATCTCCGGCACCACAATCTATCTCAACATAAACATCGTAAGCCGTATTTTCTTGAAGATTATTTAATCTTATTTCTGTTTCAGAAGTTGATAAAGAAACTCCTGTACCCATTTCAAAACCTTCAAGACCATATTCTAACAGAAAAACACCATTGGGATCTACAGAAGATGCCCAGTTTAAGTCTGTAAATGTACTTGATAAATCAACCATCATAGATAATGAATCTGCAGGTGGACAAGTAGGGCAAGCAGCCATACCCGAAAAGACGATACCTACCGAAGGATCAGGACCTGCACTAAATACGAGTACTCCTTCAGAGTCATATAAGAAATAGGTGATTTCGGCATCTGCCATTCCTGAAACAAAAAGAAGGTCGATGGTTTCGCCCGTATTAACTGTTAGATCAAATGATGCTTCTGCCTCGTCTTCGTTGAGTGAATAACCAGTGGCAATGCTATTGATGGTAACTATTAGATTGGCATCATTCCAGCCATCTCCAGCAGAATCAAATAACTGAAGGTTATAGTCGCAACTAAATTGTGCAAAAATACTGGTTGAAAATAAAAGCATAATTGCTAATGCTTTAATGCTCTTATGTGATTGATGAGATTTCATATGTCTTTTTTGTTTTAATTTACAGTCATACAAACCTAAGTTTTAACATTGGCGAGTTTATATGTTTTTTTTTATTTATGACAAATATCCTCATTTTCAACTATATATTTAATGCTTAGGCAAACAAAGTTGAATTTTTGTTATTATTTTATAGTCGTAGAGACAAAATATTGTTTTTTCTTTTCTAAAATGCTTAATTCGTACCTTTATTCTAATGAATTTGATAAATAGTTAAACTATTTACCTTTAGAAGTGTTTATAATCAAATGTTAAGAAACGAATAATTTATTTTCTATTAGTTTTTTCTTTATAAGAAAAATTATAATCAGTGGCAATATACTCAATAAAAGATTTGGAAAAGCTCTCAGGCATAAAAGCTCATACCATCAGGATATGGGAGCAGCGCTATGGTGTTATTGTACCAAAGCGAACCAAAACTAATATTCGGTATTACCATGACGATGATCTCAAAAAGCTGTTGAATGTAGCGCTATTGAATAAGAGTGGGATTAAAATTTCTCTAATTGCTAAAATGACACCAGAGGAAATAACTACAAAAGTAGCTGCAATCTCCGAAGTCAATTTTTCAGATGGAGCACAATTAGATGCTCTTACGCTTTCTATGATCGAAATGGATGAATATAAGTTTGATCGTATTATTTCTACGAATATTCAACAGTTAGGTTTCGAGCGGACGATGCTGGAGGTTATCTATCCCTTTTTAGAAAAACTCGGTGTACTTTGGTTAACGGGTTCTATCAGACCAGTACAGGAAAATTTTATGATTAGTCTCATTCGACAAAAAATAACGGTTGCTATCAATAATGAAACAATCGTTCAAGGTCGAGATGCAAAAAAGTTTATGATTTATCTTCCAGAAGGAGAAGATCAAGAACTGAGTATTCTATTTATGAAATACCTGATAAAGTCTCGACGAAATCAAGTCGTATATCTTGGTCAGAATGTAACGATGAATGATTTACAAGATGCTTACAAAATTGTAAAACCAGATTATATTTTTACAATGATTACAGAATCGTTTTCGAAAAAAACGGTACAAAAGTATGTAAACGAATTATCAGAATCATTTGGCAATTGCGAAATTTTACTTACAGGATATCAAGTAATCTCACTTGACGTTGAGTCTAAACACAATGTATCTATATTCAAGTCTTTAGATGAAACCTTACACTTTCTAAATCATCTAAAAAATAAGCCTAGAGGTCTTAGCGATTCTGCCGTTTAATAAAGAGCAGATTTCTGCTTCTCTTGGAAAAAGCTGATGTATTTACTCCAGAAGCAATTCCCAAACTTATACTTAATCTTTTTAGCTATTCCTTACCCATTTCAAGATATTACAGTAAATTTGCCACATATTAGATTTTATTCTAAAGTAGTTTTAGAAGCACAAAAAATTACTTAGATCAAGATCTATCACTTATTTTTTTAATAAAAAGTCTAAAAACGAATGAAAAATTCAATCCAAATCTTAATTCTATGTATGCTTGTTGGGGTCGTTTTTTCTTGTAAGAAAAATAAACCTGCCGGAGATGCTGCCAAAACATCTGATGCAGTAGGTAAAGCGGCAACTTCTTCAGCTACAAGTAAAACATACACCATTGACACAAAGAGTAGTGGAGTTAGTTTTACAGGTACAAAACTTGGTGGTCAACACTTAGGTAAATTTGCACTTACGGATGGCACCTTATCTGTAAAAGGTGGAGATATCGAATCGGGTAACTTTACAATTGATATAGCTTCTTTAGAAATTACAGATTTAAAAGCTGGTGAAGGAAAAGAAAAATTAGAAGGTCACTTAAAAAGTGCAGATTTCTTTGATGTAGCTAATCATAGTACAGGAAAATTTGTGATTACAAATGTCGCTAAAACTACTAAGGCAGGTATGACACATACTATTACTGGTGATCTTGAATTGAAAGGTAAAAAGAAGAGCATTACCTTCGATGCTAATGTTGCTGAAATTGCTGGAAGTGTAAATGCTGTAACACCAAACTTTACAATTAATCGTGCAGACTGGGAAATCAAATATGGTTCTAATACCTTTTTTGATAATTTAGGAGATAAAGCAATTAATGATGAAGTAGGTATCAGAATCAACCTTAAAGCTAATGCGAAATAAGCATTACCATTTTCAATAGACCTTTAAAACGAGGCTGTCTCCATTATGGTTAGACAGCCTCGTTTGTTTATATGGGATATATGATTCTAACAACTAAATTTTTTTTGCTTAGAAAATTTGACTAATTTCATCACTAAAGTAATAGATAAAAGAAGGGATTTAGAGAAGTTACAAACAGCTTCAACATCACTAAAAGCTTTAGCATCTAATGGACTTTAGGCGGTTATTCGATCTTTTACTCTACCAACAAGCTAAGTATCCTCAAAAAGTAGCATTAGCTTTTAAGCAAGAACCTGCTTGGAAGCGTTTTTCTACAGAAGAATGCATTAATGAAGTAAATCGAGTAAGTGCAGGCTTTTTAAAAAAAGGACTGCAACGTGGCGATACAGTAGCGATTCTGACTGATCAAGGTAGCCCTTATTGGAATTTTTTAGATTTTGGTCTTCAACAAATCGGTGGTGTACTCGTACCTATACATGCCACTTCTCAATCTTCAGAAATAGAATATATTTTAAATGATGCAGCCATAAAATACTGTGTGGTATCAAACAGAGAACTGTATCAAAAAATAAAAGAATTAGAAGCAAATATTCCTAGCCTAAAACAAATCTTTTCACTCGAAAAGATAGTTAACGTTCCTCAATGGAAAGACCTTAGTATAGAACCTGACACAAAATCGTTTGAAACGATTAAAGCCATCAAAACGGCTACACATGAAGATGATTTAGCAACGATTATTTATACCTCAGGTACTACGGGAAAACCTAAAGGGGTTATGCTTTCGCACAAAAACATTGTCTGTAATATCAAATCTACTATTTCGCTTATTCCGATTAATTGTGATAAAAGGACGCTAAGTTTTTTGCCTTTGAGCCATGTATTTGAACGAATGGTCGTGTATACGTATATCGCTATCGGTGCTTCTGTACATTATACCAAAACGGAATTGTTTATGGATAGCTTACGAGAAGTACGACCTCATTATTTTACAGCTGTTCCTCGATTACTCGAAAAAGTGTATGATGCGATTTTAGATAAAGGAGAAAAAAAAGGCGGTTTACACCAAAAAGTATTGCTTTGGGCTATCCGATTAGGTGAACGATATAAAGGAAAAAAACATTGGTCGATAGGATATTTTTTAAAAGTGAATATTGCTGACTTTCTTGTTTATCGACATTGGCGAAAAGTAATGGGGGGACGTATTGAGGGTATTGCTGTAGGGGCTGCTGCACTTCAACCAAACTTAGGACGCTTGTTTTCGGCTGCAGGTATAGATGTTAGAGAAGGCTATGGATTGACAGAGACTTCTCCGGTACTTGCCTTTAATCGTTTTGAACCTGGTGGTGTTCGTTTTGGTACAGTGGGCATTCCGATTCCTGGAGTAGAAATAAAAATATATGAACCTGACGAAAATCAGGAAGGTGAAATATGGGCAAAAGGACCTAATGTAATGCTTGGGTACTATAATCTGCCAGAAGAGACAGCAAAGGTAATCGACGAACAAGGGTGGTTTAAAACAGGTGATGTAGGTAAAATTGTACACAAACGATTTTTGCAAATAACAGGTCGTCGGAAGGATATTTTTAAAACATCAAGTGGTAAATACATTGCACCACACCTTATAGAACAAGAGCTTCATACTTCAACATTTATAACTGAATGTATGATCATAGGTTTTAATAAACCTTATGTCACAGCTCTTATCGTTCCAGAATTTAATCGCCTAAAAAAATGGTGTGACCAAAATGACGTACACTGGACTTCCGAACAATTTATGGCGATCCATCCAAAGGTAATTGAATTTATGCAGGTAGAGGTTGAAAATATTAATGAGCGCTTGAAAACAAATGAAAAAATTAGAAAGTTCCACTTATGTTACCAACCATGGACAATAGCAACAGGAGAATATACACCTACATTAAAATTAAAACGTCCCATTATACTTGAAAAATATCACAAACAAATTTCAGCTCTTTATGAGTAAATTTACTCATAAAAAACTTGATCAATTCGCTTGATATAATCTAATGCGGCTAATTTTGTTAAAACTTTTTTATGTTTTTTTTGGTGAGTACTTCCAATGCAAAGGTACTCATTGGCAGAGCAACCAATACGTCCTTTTGCTTTATCAAAAAAGCGTATACTGGCATCAATTTTTTTGACTTCAACTTTTTTCGTTTCTTCCATGGGAATACAAAACTCATAGTCCAATGCACGTAAACCTTCTTTAGGACCATAAAGACCATCGTCATTAAGGATAGATAAATCAAAGTTGACTTTCATTAAATTTTCTTGTTCTGCGAGTTTTGCTTGCCCTCCTGGCGTACAAGAATAGATAAAGAGTACTAGTATAAAGAAGTAGCCTAAGCCTAGACTACAGTTTTTTATGAGCGCCATCACACATTCCTGGGTTTTTAGTGTATTTGCACATACACATATATGCAGTCTTGCTTTCTTCAGCGGTGAACACTGTTGGAGTAAAAGAAGTGCCTTTATGACTACCATCACAGAAGGGTTGCTTAGAAGAGTTTCCGCAGGAGCACCACGCGTAGGTTTCGCCTGCTTTAAGTTCTACAGGTATTGGTTGTTTGTCAGCTATTGTTGGTTTATCCATTACTAGGTTTTAATAGTTTAATAATGGAAACAAAATACACAATTTTATTGAAAACAGTACAGCATTTTTTAAAAATCCATTCCTATAGAAAGATATAAAACTGGATCTTGTTTTACTCTAGTCTCGATACCCCAAGCATAGTCTAAACGAACAAAATAACCAAAAAGCATACTTCTAATACCAAAGCCATACCCTGCTACTATTGGATCTCTAAAATAATTTACTTTTACAGTAATCGTTTGAGGACTTCCTGCCGGTGGCGAAATGATAGATGTGTTTAGCGGGTTCTCATCGCTAAATGGTGTAGCACCTTCCCATGCTGTTCCAACATCAAAGAAGCTAACGAGCTGGAAATTTCTGAAAAAACTAGATCGAATACGACGAGAAAAATATTTAAATATTGGTACTCTAAGTTCTGTATTCATTAATGCAAACGAACTTCCGTTTCTAATATTCAGACGGAAGCCTCTCATATTACTTGCTAAAGTTTGGTAAGCAAAATCATTGTTGTTAGGAAAAGGAATATCGTCATTGAAACTAGGGAACAACCAACTATCCACACCACCTAAATAAAATAAAATATGTTCACTTCCAAAGGAACTTGCTGCAGCCATACGAAAAGCTAATATCGAATGCTTATCTAAGCGCTGATAGTGCCGTCCATCTAATCCGATAACACCCATAAATCCTTGACCGAAATTAAAACTTTTTTCGTCAACTAACTGTATTTCAAAACGTTTTAAGAATTCTGCGTAAATTTTATAACGAGTTCCGTTTTTGATATTCAAAGCTACATCGAGTGTATTGTCAAAAACATATTCTAATTTTAGTCCTACTCGCTGGTTACGTTGAGTAGGCGTATTGAGTGCTTGTACATCAGTAGCTAACTGCACCAATCTATCTCCACGAACGGTAGCAGTTGCCCGTAAACTTTTGAAAATGTCGAACGGATATTTGACCGTAAACTGCCCCATCGTAATTACTTCTCTCGTTCGTCTAGGTAAGCTAGAGATACTTTCTTGATTAAAGCGAAGCCCTCTACGATAGAAAGCAAAACGCTTATCTAGTCGTTTTTTCTTATTATCAAATATCAGGAAATATTCTGCACCATTAAAGGTTGTTGGTACACGTACACCACCTTCAAAAATATAATCTTCAAAAAGATCTTTAAAGTTGCCTTTTACCAAGATACCTGGAGGCGGATAATAAAATAAATCAGAGGCAACAGATTGTGTACCATCATTATTTGCTCGAAGATAAGAATCCAAACCGTCGAAAAGGAGGTTGTTATCTAATTGAGTAGTAACATAGTCCGTTTTAAATTTTAGACGATATGGAATAATTCTGGAAGGTCTAAATTTTTGATTTACGGAGTTGGCAGGTTGTATCGCAGGTGTATTATCAACGATTGTCGGTGGTCGTTGTAAAAGCACTTCACCATTATCTTCTTCTACGATAACTGCTTCGGGAGTCTCCTCTCCATCAAATTCACTTTGGAAGGAATAGTTGTCGATATCAATAGAACCCTCATCT
Source organism: Saprospiraceae bacterium (assembly GCA_020630735.1). Classification (GTDB taxonomy): domain Bacteria; phylum Bacteroidota; class Bacteroidia; order Chitinophagales; family Saprospiraceae; genus JAHDIP01. Next base: position 8,435 of record JAHDIP010000037.1, read on the forward strand.
TCTTTATCTTCTGGAATATCGGAAACATCAATAGGCGTTTCATCTACTTCTATGAGTACATTATTAATCGCATTTTCTTCTTCAATGGAACTCTTCACATTGCTGATCGAAGCATTTTTTTGTTCCATAAAACGAGTCAACTTTGGGTTGATTTTTTTATCCACATCAATTTCTCGAATATAAAACTGATGACCACCGTTTTTATATACTAGCTCTACAACTTTATTAGTTTTTAGCGAAGCATGCTGGGTAATGATATTTCGTTTATAGTTGGAATTGTTATAAGTGTATGCGATGTCTTTATAGACGGGGCGCAGTATTGTGGTATCAATTGCTGTAGAGTCTAAACTTGCCAAACTAGAATCTTGATGCAACACAATCTCTTGACCGCCTTTTAAGGTAATAACTTGCTCATGATAAGCTAGAATAGTTTCTAGGTAACCAAGCTGACGATTATAGGTTCCACTCTCGTCACTTAGATAAGAGAAATAAGTGGAATCGATTCCAATAGGTTGACGTTCATTTGCCAATGGTGTATTGGTAACACGTACTAATTCTTTTGATTTTTTTTCTAAATCGTAGTAATAAAGATCAAAGGTATTTATTGGTAAGATAGAATCTAATTTTTGTTGATAGATCAAACTATCTTGTCGGTTAGAAGCAAAGAGAATACCTTTTTTCCCTTTTACATTAACTACCCGAGCATCAAGGTCATCGTAAAAATCGCTAGTTAAACGTTCAGACTGACGAGTTCCTGTTTTAAAAATAAAAATATCAGAATAACCATTTACAGTACCAGAAAGTACAAGAGAGTTATTGTCCAAATAGTCCATGCTATAAATACGTTGGTATAACTCAGGTATAGGTTCTGTTTTTCCTTGTTTTGCATTGATATCATACAATAGCAATTTAACAATATCTCGTTTTTCATAAATAACACCTAACTCAAAACCACTTGGACTCCACGAAACTAAAGGATAACCATAATCAGTTGCCTGAAAAGCATTTCTAAATCCACCTTTCAAAACAACTTCGGTTTTTCCTGTTTGTAAATCTTTTACAAAAACTTTGTACTTCCCAATTTCGTTGGCGACATAAGCCAATTTTTGACCATCAGGACTCAAGGATAATTGACTAAGCGGAAGGTTGCGTTTATTTTTAACTTCGATTTTATCCGTATCCAAAAAATCATCCATTTGTTGAGCTTCTTCTTCATATCGTTGACGATAATAAATTGCCCAACTATTAATCGTTTTTTGGTAAGGTGTACCTAGTACATAAAGAAAACCACTATCGATACTTCGGTTAATTCGAGTGAGGTATAACAGATTAGAAACAGTAGACTTACCATAATTTTGATTGATAAAGTACCAAAGTGAATGCCCTGCTAATTTCGGATGCTCCTCGGCTAATTCATCAAAATCAAGATCTTTATTTGATAAGAAAAGATCTTTTAATTGATTATCAAGGTCGGTGTTCCATTCTTCGCCTACAAAAGCTACTAAACCTTCTTTGAACCACTTCGGCAAATTCATCATCACAGCGTTTTGCACAATTTCCTGAAGATTGGAACCAAAAAGCATGGCATTGAGATAAACAGAGGCTACACCTTCTCGAATTTGTTTTCGAAGGTTGTTATGATTTCCGTCGAAATAAATGAATATTTTGTTCTCAACAATTTTAGTCTGACCGCCCGTATTGATAAAAGCTTCTTCGCTACCGATATTACTTTGCTTTAGGTCTGTTACATCTGTATAAACAATAATTTCGATTTTGTCATTAATACGATGCTCCAAAATGTTTTGTATAGCATCATAATCTTGCTCAGCCATCATTACTGTAGCTTGTCCAATATTCCGACCTTTACCATACCAGTAAGTGATAAAATTGAGACTTTCGTACTGCATCCATTCGTCAAAGTCGTCGTGATACTGCACTCTGTTTTTCCCAAATTTGGAGGAAGTGTTCTGTGCTTCTATCTGCAAACAGCAAAAGGAAAAGACAACAACAAGGAAATAGGTAAAAAAACGCATATATAATGATTTAGAATAAAGTCTTTTGATACTATAAGTCTACTAAATTCTAACGGATAGAATTTAAGCAAAGTTTTTAGGTTAGGCACTTTTATTGGCAAAATCAGTAATTCTTTTGACAATAGTTCAAAAGAGGGTCAAATAGAAGCATGAATTTGCCTTCTTAAATTGTATATTTTTTGTATTATAATCAATGATTATGTTACAGATGTGTACTTTTGTGCTCTAAATTACACCGAAACTTACAGGAATAAACAATTTAGAACTTATTTTAATATGGCAAAATATATTCCATTTTTGGGATATATGTCAATCTAACGAAAAAATTATGGCTCTTGTTGCTAGTTTTACTTTCAATCCTTTTCAGGAAAATACTTATTTAGTTTACGACGATACAAAAGAATGTGTCATTTTTGATCCAGGTTGTTACACAGAGACCGAACGGACTAATCTTGCTGAATTTATTAAAGCAAATGAACTAAAGCCCGTGCGGTTGATCAATACACACTGCCACATTGATCATGTATTTGGTAATAAATTTGTAGCAGATACCTATGGATTACCATTAGAAATTCACAAAGGAGAACTACCTGTTTTGGAAGCAGTACCAATGGTGAGCAAAACTTATGGTATTCCTATGGCTGATCAATCGCCTATGCCCGAGAAATTTATAGAAGAAGGAGATATTATTACTTTTGGAAATAGCTCAATGAAAGCTTTATTTACACCAGGTCATTCGCCAGCTAGTCTTTCTTTTTACTGTGCTGACGGTAATATATTGATTGCTGGAGACGTATTGTTTCAAAATAGTATAGGTCGTACAGATTTGCCTGGTGGAGATTTTACAACACTTATCAATAGTATCAAAGAGAAATATTATCCATTAGGTGATGATGTAAAGGTTTTTCCTGGTCATGGACCAAGTACTACTATTGGTTACGAAAAGGCAAATAATCCTTTTTTGAATAATCGCTTCCAAATGTCATAAACTAGAAGATATAAGGTGAATAAACGAACAATTTTTCTGGCGCTTTTTCTCAGTATCAGTTTTCTGATAAATCCACCTTCTGTTGAAGCTCAGGAAGGGTTTACCTTCCAACGCTTTACCACAAAAGATGGATTGCCTAGCGATATCGTTTATTACATAACACAAGACAAGTTTGGCTTTTTATGGATAGCAACAGATAATGGTCTTTGTAAATATGATGGCTATCAATTTGAAAAAATAAGTATAAATAATACTTCACCAAACAATCGAAACATTGAATCGTTAGCCGTTTATGAATTATCGGTTGATTCGATTAGTAACCATGTTTTATTTAATTGTGGAGGGAATATTTATCGATATGATCGTATTTCTGAACCAGTGATTGATTCTCTTTCTCGGATTCCTACCAAGGAGAGAATTAGCTTTAGAAAAGATGATATTACGTTGAATGCTATTCAAGCTTTAGAACGGGCAAATTTACAACTCAATTTTATACACTACACACCAAGAGGAACAATTTGGGCAGCTACATCAAATGGATTGGTCAAAATATCGAATGAACCGATGTGGAAATATTATCTAAACGATAAATATTCAGGCAAAGAAGAGGTGACCAGTATTTTACAAGATAAAAATAATACTGTTTGGATAGGTACCGAAAATCGTACGTTTTGGTTAAACGAAAATGAGGATACGCCAAACTTTGATATTAGCTCCGATGTAAATTCCATTATTGAAGATCATCAAGGTGATATTTGGGCAGTTGCCAGCCGACCATTTAATAGTACTATTCTAAAATTTGATCGTCAACGAAATTCTTTTCAACAATATCCGATTGATGAATTGGGTAATCTTCGCCTCAAATCATACTTTAGTAAGTTAACACAAGATCATGATGGGAAGTTTTGGATAGGTACAGGTAAAAACACGTTAATTGGTTTTGATCCTCAGAAAAATACCTTAGAACAGATTACGCTTCCTGAAGTCAAAAATGAAAAAAAAGCGCACAATAAGGTTGGTCCGCTTTGCGAAGGGCTTGATAGTACCTTTCTTTGGGGAGCCGCTAACGGAACAATACCTTCTCTATTAGCATTTAAGAAAAGTACAAAAGGATTCGATATCCTTCCTGTACAAGATTTAAGTGGCGACCATACAATTACTGATGTTTTTCAGTTGGATAAGTCCTACATATGGCTTGCAAGCTCGAACGGTCTTTTTCAATTTAATATCAAGACGCTAAAGTTTAGACAATATACGACTACAGATGGATTACCAACGAATATCATCAATAGTATAGAAGGGCACGAATCAGGTAAGCTATGGTTAGGTACTCAGAAGGGAATTGTATTTTTTGATGTTAACAAAAATATTTTTACAACTTTTGGCTATAATGAAGGATTGCGTTTAGAGAAATTTAATAGAGGTGTTTCGTTTAGTAATAAAAAAACAGGAGAACTATTTTTTGGCAGTGATAATGGAGCTATTAGTTTTTTTCCTGATAGTTTAATTCAATTTGTTCAACAGATCAATCCTAGTCCTGTACTAGTGTCTAATTTTAATGTATTTGGGCAAAAAATAAAATCTGATAGAGCAATAGAAGAACTAGATACGATTCGCTTAAATAGTGGTGAAAACTATTTGGAACTTGAGTTTTTGTCTCCCAATATTGATCAAGGAAATGTGACGTCTCAATATCGTTATCAGCTTTCAGGAGTTGACAAAGATTGGGTATATACTTCTGGTGAACGTCGATATGTTAACTACAACAATCTGCGACACGGTAAGTACATTTTCAATGTCCAAACTAAAATATTCAATCGAGGATGGGAAGATAATAGCCGTACACTTACGATTATTATTCCACCTTATTTTTGGCAAACTTGGTGGTTTAAACTCATTTCAGGATTGGCGTTATTATCGCTTATTGGTGGTTTTACTTTTTTGCGGTTTAACTTTTTGTCGCTGAAGCGCAAAGCTTACGAAAAAGAATTGCAATGGCAAGATGCAGAGTTGAAAGCTTTGCGTGCACAGATGAATCCTCATTTTATTTTCAATGCGATGAATTCTATTCAAAAATTTCTGACGACTAATGAGCAAGAAAATGCGATGATTTATCTTTCTCGGTTTGCACAGCTTATTCGATCTATTTTCGAACAGTCTAAGAAAAAAGAAATAGCTTTACAAGAAGAGATCGAATTTTTGAATGCTTATCTTGATTTGGAAAAACTTCGATTCAAGAAAAAAATAACAGTGAATTTTAAGATCGAACCTGAGCTATTATCCAAAGCCGCAGATATAAAAATACCACCATTACTTATTCAGCCAGTTATTGAAAATGCCTTTAAGCATGGGTTATTGCATAAAAAAGAAGCTGGCGTATTACAAGTGAATTTTAGCCATTCCGATAAATTTATCTTTTGTACAATCGAAGATAACGGAGTGGGGCGAAAAAAGGCGAAGGAATTGAGTAGTTGGAAACCCAAAGGCTATCAATCGTCAGGATTGACGACAACGATAGAACGACTCAAAATTATCAATCAAGCCGTTTCTTCTACTGAAGATAATCACGTAAGTATTACAGATATGTCAGATGATGAAGGTAATTCGCTAGGTACTAAAGTAGAGCTTCAAATTCGATATCTTTCTGATATTGCAGAATAAGATTAGGTCTATAGAAAGGCTAGTCAGTTATTGAAAATTCTTTATCGACATAATAAAAACGTCCATCTGTTTGGAAGACAGCAGTCACCGTAAATAAACCACCTTTCTTTACTTTATTAACTACTTTTTTTAAGTCTTTAGTAATAGTACCATTACTTTTAGCATCAACGAAAGTATTCTTTTTTTCGAAAGAAAAGATAAGCTCTTCATATGAAATGGTATTGCCAAATTGGTCACGTACAAAAAGTGATTTTGATAATAATTCTTCTAATCTTTTTTTATTTATTTTGCTTGAAGTATAACCACCCCATTGAATTTTATATCCTTCAGCAAGACTAGCATTATCTTCTTCTGTAAAATAAAATTGGATAGGTAAATTGAGTTTTACTTTTACGTGTTTTTGCTTGTCTACTGCAGGTTCCCAGTCAGGCATAGTAGAGAGAACTCTAAGTGCCTCTTCGCCACACCCGCTACCGATATCACGCAGTATAGACGGTTGTGTGACCCTCCCATCTTCATCAATAATAAAACTAACATAAACAGTTCCTTCTATTCCATTTTCTTTAGCTATATCTGGATATTGAATATGATTGGCAATAAAGCTAATTAATGCTTCATTTGAACACTGACGTTTATCATCTGTATTGTCAGGGTATGCATCGCAACCTTTGAAATAAGGCATTTGGTCTGCATGTGTTTTTATTTCTTCCTGAGCCCAAGAGGTAGAAATAAATGAAGTAATGATTGCTAGTATAGCTATTCTTTTAATCATGTTCGTTTGCAATTATTTTTTATTGGGATGTAGTTTCTAGGCTTTATTCTAAAGATTTTTTTTTTGGTATAAAAAGCGTTTCTTTTTTAAGAATAAAGTCTCCTTCATTGAACGTTTTTTTTAGTTGAAAGGCTTGCTTGCTTCACTCACTAATAAAACTTTTATTTCATCTTTATTATATTTTTTAGGTTTTTGAACGAAGTTGCCTCTTTTATTGATGATATAATATTCTGGTAAGGCAGAAACTTCATATTTAGTAGCGATGGCAGCATCTATATTTCCATCAGCCAAAATTTGTACTCCTTTGAATGCTTTTTCATTTAGAACATTTACCCATTTTTCTTTTTCTCTATCCAAAGATACATTTAGAAAAACGACTCCACTTTGCTCTAGTTCAGTTTGCATATCTTTCATAGCATCCATTTTTTTCATACAAGGACGGCACCAACTAGCCCAAAAATTTAGAAAGATAACTTTACCTTTATATTTACTCAAAGAAACAGTACTACCATTGATATCTGTCAAAGAAAAGTCTGGCGCTGGCGTTCCCTCTTTAAACTTCATGGCTTGACTGAAAGAGTCCGTTAATTTTTCGTCGAACTGGCTATAAGGTGTTGTTTTGAAATATTGAGCATAGCTATTCATAATAGCTTCGGTATGTTTAGCTCTAAGTGCTTGTACAATCATTTCGGACTGAAAAAAGGCAAGTGCTTTGCCTGAAATTAATTCATAAGATTTTTCATACTGGGCAACATAAGGATCTTTTTCCGTATTGCTTTTTTCATTCTCGTAGCTAAAATAAGCTTGCAAAAAATGTCGGTAATAATAATTTCCAATTTGAGATGCTTGTAGAGGTACCTCATTTAGGAAATCAAAAAAATCATCTTGTATTTTATATTTATTTTTGAATACATTACCGTAGAGCAACAAGTGATAAGCCCAATCGTAAAGAATTTCACTATTGATAAATTCTTTATAATCTTTTGTAATTTTACCACTATGATTAGCGGCATAAAAATCAAAATCTGCCTGAGCTCTTTCTTTGCGAACCCTCATTTTAGAAGTATACCGCTCTCTATCGAGTGAAATCATCCAATCATCCATCTGAGGACTTACCGAATACCAATAGGTTCCTTTTCGATATTGTACCAGGTTGAATAAATTCAGCTCTTGAGGGTTTTCTTTTATATAATTAAAGAAGTGGGTATTATTATAACCACCTCTTCCCGAAAACTCTAGGGAGTACTGAAAACTATTTGCTTCGGCACTAATGTATAAGGTATCGTTGGGTTCTAAATAGATCAATGCTTTATTTCTAGAATAAGTGATCATAGCCAGCTGCGGTTCTTTTATTTCAACTGCAAAGGCAAAGCTTCCGTCTTCCAAAACATTTGATGAATACTCATCAACTTTCGCTGAAGTATATTTTTGGTTTACCTGAAGATCAATAACATCTACTAGGCTAACATTTTTTATGTTCCCCATTACCAAGGTATTTGGTTGGGCTGTAGTTATTGTACTTGCCAATAAACATAAGACAAATAAGGTAATTAGGTGAACACTTGTTGGTTTTATCATTATATCTGCGATTTTCCTTATATTTTACTTTTTATAATATAAAAAGTTACATCTATCCATTACAATTACTAACGCCATCTTTAACTTTATTATTTCTGTCAAAATGCCGAATAGTCGTTAACAAGTTCTTAAATTTAAGCCTCAATATTTAATGGACTTCAAAACAAAGCACTTATGTCTACATCAAAAAAAATAGATGCAAGCAAAGCACCCAAACCTGTTGGACTTTATCCGCACGCAAGACGAGTTGGGAATTTACTTTTCCTATCAGGAATAGGCCCACGAGACCCAAATACAGATGGGGTACCTGGACTTGTCCAAAGTAAAAGTGGCAATTATACCGAATTTGATTTTGAAGCTCAGTGTCATGCAGTATTCCAAAATGTAAAAACAGTATTGGAAGCTTGTGGAGCCTCTTGGGATTCTCTAGTGGACGTCACTGTCTTTTTGACAGATATGAAAAGAGACTTTATGACTTATAATCGTGTGTATGCTGAATATTTTAAAGAGAATCAACCTTGTCGTACTACGGTTGGTATAGATTCTTTGCCAACACCGATAGCCATAGAGTTAAAGTGTATTGCTGTTATTGAAGAGTAATTAATTCAATTTACTAGTAGCGACTAATTGAAATTCGGGGATATTGACTTTAAACCGTCGTTTATCCTTTTTGCGTTCCATTAGGAAGGTACCAAACATTTTTCCAATTTCGCTTAATAAAGGCGACCAAGATGAATATTGATGTGAGTCTCCAGGGTGTAAAATAGGTTGTTCTCCAATAACACCTTCGCCCTCTACCTCTCGTTTGATGCCATTCGAATCATGTATATACCAATGACGGCGAAGTAATTGTACCGTATGGTCACTATTATTTTCGATGTGAATATTGTAGGTAAAAACAAATTGGTTTTTAAGCGGATTGGAGTACGTTTCTTGATATGTTTTATCTACACTAATCGTAATACCATGGGTTGTAAGCGTTTCCATTACAATAGCTTTTATGGCTGAATGATATTTTATTGAAAGCAAAAAATAAAGGATGGATTATTA
>JAHDIP010000037.1:17616-36202 GCA_020630735.1 Saprospiraceae bacterium
CTTTTATGGCTGAATGATATTTTATTGAAAGCAAAAAATAAAGGATGGATTATTAGACATTATTCTAAATGATATTGTATGGCTAAAAAATTGTCTTTTTTCCGCTATCTGCTTCACGTCCTCGCCTTAATAGCCCTGCTATTAGGCTGCGGGTGTTCATTGATTGCGATAAAAAATACTGCATTTTTATCGCATAAAACCATTTTAGAATAATGTCTATTATTTATTAGTCTTCTTTTTGCAAGAAATTTTCTACAATATTTTCTGCTTCTTTCAAAGTTACATCTAAAATATCATTAACTAAAACAATATCAAAGTTTTTTTCATATTTCATTTCTTCTTTGGCTCTAGTGATACGTTTTCGGAGACTAGCTGGACTTTCTGTTTTTCGGTTTTGGAGGCGATTGAGCAAAGCCTCAATAGAAGGAGCTTTTACGAAAACAGCATATGAATTATCTGGGTAGGTTTTTTTTATATTTTCGGCACCTTTTACATCGATATCAAAGATGATGCACTTGCCTGTTTCCCAAATTCGCTCAATTTCACTTTTAAGTGTGCCATAGTATTGGTCATCATACACTTCCTCCCATTCCAAAAATTCTTTATTCTCAACACGAGTTTTAAATTCTTCTGTTGATAAAAAGTAATAATCTTTGCCCGCCTCTTCGTGTGGTCTACAAGCACGATTAGTGGCAGAAACCGAGAATGCTAACTGATCATATTTTTTTAGTAAATGACGAACAATTGTTGTTTTGCCAGCTCCTGATGGTGCGGTGAAAATGATTAATTTATTCATGCTATTTATACTGCATTAGCTACTAATTCTTTAATTTTTTCTAGCTCATCTTTCATCATAACGACGAATCGTTGGATATCAGAAGAGTAAGCTTTGGAACCGAGTGTATTTATTTCTCGTCCCATTTCTTGGCTTATAAAGCTAAGTTTGCGACCTTTCATGGTTCTTTTGTCGTCTAGTTCTTCAATAAAATACTTACAGTGTTGTTCTAGACGAACCTTTTCTTCTGTGATGTCAATTTTTTCGAGATAATACAAGACTTCTTGTTCGAAACGATTAGCATCAATATTGTCTTGCCCCACATACTCATCCAAGTGTTGGAGCATTCTTTTTTTGATTTTGTCGACCCGATCACCTTCGTGAGGTTCTAGTTTGCGAAGAGCTTCAATGATGTTCTTGATGCGAATTCTAGAATCTTCTTCCATTGCAAAACCTTCGTCTTGTCGGAATTTGGTAAAGTTATCTAGCGCATCAGAGAGGGTTTGAGTGATGGCTTCTAATTCTTCTTTTTCGACATCAATCGAGGCTGCTGTAACTACGTTGGGAAGTTTTAGTATGGCTTGCATTAAGTCGCCTTTATCCATCCCTATTTCATCAGCAACCTTTGTTAGTTCCTGATAATATTTTTTAAATAAGGCATTGTTTAGAGCATACTCATCGTCTCCTTGCATCGATTTGACTTCGATGTTGATATCAACTTTACCCCTTTCTGATCGTTCTGTTACCATTTTGCGAAAGTCCGTTTCGCTACTTCTATACAATTGAGGAATTTTGAATCTTAGATCAGTAAATTTACTATTCAACGATCGAATCTCGACTATAATCGTTTTGTCTTTATAAGTACGAGTAGATCGACCGAAGCCTGTCATTGATAGAAGCATATTTTGTTTTTGAAGGTATGTAAGAATCTTTTATACAGCATTTCTTTAAGAATGACTTTTTCAGAAGTCAGTAAGTTATAAAGAAAGAACTTCTAAAATTGGATTTGAGTGCAAAGATAACTAAAGCTCTTTTAAATCAAAGGAAGATTGTTAAATGAAGCCTACTAGTAGAGAAGTAGTCGATGTTCTAAAATGAAAAAAGGATAAAAAAGAAGATTAGGAAGGAGTTCAAAATAAGTTATCCAATTACGGCTACATCTTATTTCCGCCAAATGGCGTTCTCAAAACGCCTCATTATGCGCTGCATACTGCTTAAGGCATCCCGTCCGAAATCGGTTCTCTCATTCAAATGTCTACTAGACATTTGTCCTACGGAATCATTTGTTCATGCCTTTTTGACGAAAAAATATTTTGTCAACTTGTATACTTTGTTTAAATCTCATCCCTTAGGATCGCAAATGAGCGATTTTTTGACTTAGAAAGTAAACATTTAAACGATCAAATAAACTTTATCAAAAGATGTAAATAACTGACTATAAGAAAAAAATATAAAAATAATACCCTGTTTTTCTTTCATTTAATGAATAAAATTACGAGATTTGCACTTCTTTTGACCAAATTTTTAAACAATTCGTAACTATTTATAAACCAAAGAATAACAATGAGAAAAGCTGATTTAGTCGCAGCAATTTCAGAAAAAACTGGAGTTCCTAAAGTAGATGTTCTTGTTACGCTAGAAACCTTCTTTAAAGAAGTTAAGAGTTCACTTGCTGAAGGAGAAAATGTATATATTAGAGGTTTTGGTTCATTCGTGATCAAAAAGAGAGCTAAAAAGATAGGTAGACACATTAAGAAAAATGTTGCAATAGAGATTCCTGAGCATTATATTCCAGCATTTAAGCCAGCTAAGATTTTTGTTGAACACGTGAAAGGAAATGTTACTTCATTACCTGACGACGGAGAAAAATTGGATTAAATAATTAGTAGAAAGATCATTCTGAATGTCAAAACTTCAACTTTTTGTAGTAGCATCTTCGGTTCTGTTCTTTTCGATATTATATTTTGGTTTTGATACAAAGGCTGAAAAAATAGCTTCTGTAGAAAAATCAAGAGCGTTTGTAGCAGAAAGTACAGACATCAGTATTTTGCTCAAAGACGCAAAAGCAAAACTATCAAGTGAAGAAGCCAATACAGTATTGGCACTTGAGCACCAAATAGAGCAAACAACTATAGATTCATTAAAAATATCGTCCCTTAAAAAAATATCTGGTGAATGGTATCGTCTCGGCAAACCTGCAATAGCTGGTTATTATGCCGAATCGGTTGCTGATATCGTTAATGATGATGAATCTTGGTCGATTGCTGGTACTACTTACTTGATAGGTATACAGAAGGCTACTGAAGATAAAGTAAAAAGTTACTCGTCTAATAGGGCTATTAAAGCTTTCGAAAATGCGATCTCTTTAAATCCTTCTGACTCAGATCATCAAGTTAATTTGGCTTTGTGTTATGTAGAACAACCGCCGAAGGATAATCCAATGAAAGGGATTCAGATGTTGTTGAACATGAATGAAAAAGAACCAGAGAATACAGGCGTTCTTACTCAGCTTGGTCGTTTGGGAATGCAAACTGGACAGTTTGAAAAAGCAATTGGACGATTAGAAAAAGTAATAGCTATTGAACCATCAAACTCTAAAGCTGTTTGCTTATTAGCTCAGGCTTATGAAGGTGCTGGTAATCAAACAAAAGCCAGTGAGTTTTTAGATAAATGCAAGTCTCTTCGAAAATAGATTTCTATTTAGAAAAGAGCACTAAAATATATAATTTTTAAAAAATAAAACATTTAAGTTATGCCGTGTGGAAAAAAGCGTAAACGTCATAAAATTGCGACGCACAAACGCAAAAAAAGATTACGTAAGAATAGACATAAGAAGAAAAACAGATAGTAGGCTTTTTCTAAGGTAGTTTTATCAATGTAAAACTACCTTAGGGCTATATCTGTAATAAGTAGTTACTTATTATTTATTGGCATTTGATATAAAAGTGTATTGCGGTCAACGATGCAAGACCTGAAGATCATGCCGGTATTTGCTGAACATTTTAGCTTTGAATAATCGTAATCCCAAAATAAAAATATTTAAAGCGTTATTGTTTGAAATAATAATAGAGTAATTGGGTATATAAACAAAAAGACAGTTGTTTATATACCCTTTCCTAGTATTTTGATAACGCATAAAAGTTCTTTAAGGACATTATTATAAAATGACTTTTAAGCATTTTAATTCTTTTATATAACCAATTGTTCTCCAAATACCAGTCTCAAGTTTCAATAGTGTAAAACGGTTTTTCAAAAACTTATTAATTACAATACTTGTAACTCATACTTCAATTTAAGTATACCATAAGGAATGGTAAAAAATAACTGCTCATTTTAAATTGATCTTTTGTCCTTATTTTTCGTTACAAAAAGTTGACTAATGCAAATTAGTCCAATTGCTAAACTTTAGTTTTTGTAATTAATTAAGAACAAAACCTCTAAACAAAATTTGTATATTTATTTCATAACCATTCTTAACAATCGACCGAATCCTTTTCTTACACATCTTACCAATGCCTTTTAAAACTGGAGGTATCATTTGGAAAAAGAACTCATAATCAACTCTACTCCTACAGAAGTTGAAATTGCTCTATTGGAAAACTCGAAATTAGTCGAGATTCATTACCAAAAGACAAATACTAACTTTACGGTTGGCGATATTTTTTTAGGAAGAATTAGAAAGTTGATGCCTGGACTTAATGCGGCTTTTGTCGATATCGGACACAAGAAGGATGCCTTCTTGCACTATACTGATTTAGGTCCTAAACTAAGATCATTATTAAAATATACTGATGGAGCTATTAACGATGGTCAAAGAAGCTATTTGTTAGATAATTTCGAATTTGAAGACGAAATTATCAAAACGGGTAAAATAGATCAGGTGCTTAATAAGCGTCAGGCTATTTTAGTTCAAATACTCAAAGAGCCTATTTCTACTAAAGGACCTCGGTTAAGTTGTGAGATTACGATCCCTGGTAGATATCTTGTACTTACACCTTTTTCTAATATTGTAGCTGTTTCCAAAAAAATATCAAATAAAGAAGAGCGGGAACGTTTAGAACAGATCGTAAAAAGCATTCAACCTAAAAACTTTGGTCTAATCGTGCGAACGGCTGCTGAAGGTAAAGGTGTACAGGAGCTACACGAAGAAATGTTTTTGATGCTGGAAAAGTGGAAGCAAATACATGAACAGCTTAATGGCGCTACTCCTCACCTTAAGTTATTATCAGAGTTAGACAAAACGTCGAGTATCTTAAGAGATTTACTCAATGATTCTTTTAATCGTATTATGGTGAATGATAAAGAATTGCACTATAATATTAAAAACTTTATGTCGGGGATTGCTCCCAATAAAGTAGGCATTGTAAAGCACCATCGTTCTACCCGACCAATTTTCGAAACTTTTGGTATTTCTAAGCAAATAAAATCATCTTTTGGCAAGACAGCGACCATGTCGAGTGGTGCGTATTTGGTGATTGAGCACACTGAGGCTATGCACGTTATTGATGTGAATAGTGGGCATAAAGTGGTCAAAGGCAATCAAGCAGAGGCTGCTCTAGCCGTCAATATCGAAGCAGCAGAAGAAATTGCTCGACAACTTCGTTTACGTGATATAGGAGGAATTATTATCATTGACTTTATCGATATGCGTGTATCTGATCACCGAAAAGAATTGGTGTCACTTATGCGTGATTTTATGAAAAAAGATAGAGCGCAGCATACCATCTTGCCCTTGAGTAAGTTTGGTTTGATGCAAATTACTCGCCAAAGAGCAAGACCAGAAGTAAAAATAAATACAGCTGAAAAATGCCCTTCTTGTAATGGTTCGGGTACAATCAATCCATCTATTCTTTTAACAGATGAAATCCAACGAGATTTAGAGTTTATTGTTCAGTCAAGACCAAATTCCAAAATATACATTAAGGTACATCCTTACGTAGAAGCTTATCTGAAAAAAGGATTCTATAGTATCCAAATGCAGTGGTATAGAAAATACTTTAAGTGGGTCGCTATCAGAGCAGATCAAGATTATCGCCTTAATCAATACAATTTCTTTGACAGTAATGATGATGAAATCAGACTTGATTAAGAGCCCGTTTGAAAAAATCAGTTCGCAAAATTTTTAAAGATCCTCCAATACGCTATTATATCAAATAATCGGACTTTGAGGAACTGTTTTATACCTATTTATATCCGTTTATGAGTTATTGTTTGTCGCAATGCATTGAATTTGCCTTAGCAATCTGAAAACGACTGAATGGTTGACAAAGAAGTTCTAAATAGTTACTAATTCTTCTTTTATGGTGGACAACCACAGTCTGTAGCTTTGCATCCAAGCATTCCTACTAAAATAATTAGCGCACATAAAAAAGCCCACATTTTATACTTATTGATCATATAGCGTTTATTTTTGAATTGCTTAACTTTGCTTGCAACAAAACATTCGTGTAATGCCAGCGCAAAAACGACTTTTAGTTGCTTGTTTGAATTGGGGATTGGGTCATGCCAGCAGATGTATACCTATCATCAAAGCGTTACAAAAACGTAGTGTTCATATTTCTTTAGCTTCCGATGGAAGAGCCTATCAGCTTTTGGCCAAAGAGTTTCCTACCCTCCAAATTTACGAAATGCCTGCTTATGATGTGCATTATAAAACAGCAAATATGTTTTTTAACATAGGAATGCAGTTACCCAAAATCATTAGAGGTATTTATTTAGAGCATCGTTTTATTCAGCAATTGGTCAAAGAAAAAGAAATAGATATTATTATTTCTGATAATCGTTATGGCTGTTACACAACTCAAAGTAAAAATATATTTTTGACTCATCAACTAAATATCAAAATCCCTTTTCGACCCTTTGAAAAAATAGTTAGTCTTATCAACAAACAATTTATCAAGCGATTTGATACTTGTTGGATTCCTGACTTTGAAGAAAGACCTAATTTGGCAGGTTCTTTATCACATGGATCAAATCTAGAGACAACGGTTTTTATTGGTGCCCTATCAAGAATGCGTCATTATCCTCGACCTAAAAAATATGATGCAATTGCTATTCTTTCGGGGCCAGAACCTCAACGTACTTTTCTCGAAGAGGAGTTCTTAAAACAAGCAAAAACATTAGCCAACTCATTCTTATTGGTAAAAGGGAAAACTGATATTGAAGAACATTATATTGATGAAAATATCGAAGTATATGGCTACATGACAACTGAAACTCTTAATGATGCAATAATGGAGAGTAGTTTAGTGATTAGTCGATCAGGTTATAGTACTATTATGGATTTGGTGAATCTACAAAAGAAAGCCATCCTTTTACCAACACCTGGACAAACCGAACAGGAGTTTTTAGCAGATCGTTTTGAAAAAGAAGGCATTTTTTATACTCAACGTCAACACAATTTTAAGCTAAAAGAGGCACTTGAAAAGGCTCAATACTACAAAGGTTTTACAAAGGCTTCTTTTGGTGAAAATAGTTTAAGAAAAGCGATAGATGAGCTATTGTCCGATTAAATAATTGGGGGATAATTTTTAAAGAATGATAGCAAAAAAGAAAATACATATTTCCTTACCTCCTAGGCTTGTACTTTGATTCTTCTAATAGTTTTTGCGCATCCTTCATATTGATGAGTTCCTCCATTGTCGTTTCAGGATACCGATTCATATAACTTTTAATAATTTGCCAGCCTATCCAATTGGCGGTACGACCTGGAGCAGCAGGAGGCATACCTGGAGAGTTGGGACTATGGTTGATCAGTTTTTGAATATCTCTTTTTCTGCTAGAATAAAGTAGATTGTCTCCAATAAATAAGGTCCAAATTTGTAATTCATTTTGCTCGCACCAGCCTACTTGTTCTTGAGTATAACCAAGCTTTATTCGGTCTTCTTCATAAGGTAATAGTTGATCCATGATATATAAAATTTTACCATTGTGAACCATAAAATCTAAAAGACGGTTACCCTCAACACTTCCAACTAAATTATTTGCAATTGCTTCTACAGATTTAGCTAAAAGATGTTCTCTATTCATAGTACGTTTGATGTATTTTGGAAAAATCATAGCATCATAATACGGATAGTTTTCTCCCAAATAAAAATCTAATCCAACACCTAAAATAGCATCATCGTAGGTAAATACACCCAAGGCATATTCAGAAATATAAGTGACGATCTTAAATGGTGGTCTGTCGGGAAAGTAATATTGATAAAACTGGGACAATTGGCCAAAGTCTTTTTTCAATTTGCTCATATCTGCAAACATTACTTGGCAAGTGTCATATAAAAACTGAATAGCAGGGCCACGAATAAACTCATTTGTTAGCTCTACTGTTGTTTTATCAGGTGCCTGAATGTCTTTGATGATGTTTTGATAAAAAACAGTAGAAAAATCAGGGTACTTCTCTATTAAAGCAGCTAGTCCTAGTTCAATATTATTTGTGTCTAGGCTAAAGAGATCTTGCTCAAATCGTTGAATATTAACATCTGTATTAATATGAGAAACATCAGGAATATTTTTAACTTTGTCCTTAGAACAAGAGTATATGAAAAGTGGTACTATAATTAGTAATAAAAAGTATACCTTATCGCTCATGATTTGATCTTAAATTGATGATGAGTGCAAATATAAAATAGTATTCAGTTAAATATTATATTTCATAATATTTAATTATTCCTTAACAACACTTTGCATTTGTAAAACGTTATACCGAACGAAAACGTAAATCAAAAACATTAAGAAGATGAAAAAAATTGTATTGCTAGCTGCTTTTTTAATCAGCTTAACTATAAACAGTAATGCGCAAAACGACTTTCGTTTTGGCTTCCAAGTTAGTCCTAATTACACATGGCTAACAAGCAATGATAACCAAATAAATGGAGATGGCGGAACAGTAGGCTTAAAGTTGGGTATGATGGGAGAATACTTCTTTCGAGAAAACTATGCTTTTATCGGAGGTATTGGTTTTGCTTTCAATCAAGGAGGAACCTTACAGCATGATACAGGAGGTAATTTCTGGGCAAAATCTGAGTTAAGTTCTCCTGAATTATATCTTTTACCTAATGGTGTGAAATTATCCTATGCAATCCAATATGTTGAAATTCCTTTTGGTCTAAAGATGCGTACACAAGAGTTTGGCTACTTGCGCTATTTTGCAGAAATACCTGTTTTTACACTCGGTATATTGACGAAAGCACAAGGAGATATCGAAGGTACAAACGTAACTGCTGAACAAGAAAACATCAAGAGTGATGTCAACCCAATTAATTTTTCTTGGGGATTAGGTGGCGGAGTTGAATATGGCGTTAATGAAAATACTTCTATCGTTGCAGGTTTGTTCTTTCAGCAGGGTTTTATCGATGTAACCAAAAATAAAGGAACGAAACTATTAGAAGATGGTTCAACAGAGGAAGAAGACTCAAAATCAAATTTAGGTAGCGTTACCTTCCGTATTGGAGTAATGTTCTAAAAAAAATATTACTTTTTTGCAAAAAAATGGAAAAGGCACTCTTATTAAAGGGTGCCTTTTCCATTTTCTACCGTCTAAAAGTTGCATTTTCTATAGAAAATGCTCAATATGCTATCGCTTTTGAAATTAAACAAAATTATTATGCTAAATATAGATACGATCAACGAAACACAACTATTAGAATTTATTGATAATGGACTACAAGAAGATGTTCGTGAAGGCGATCATACTTCTTTAGCTTGTATTCCTGCTGATGATCGTTGTAGAGCAAAACTTTTAGTAAAAGATCCTGGTGTAATTGCTGGAGTAGATTTGGCAAAAGTTGCTTTTAAACGAGTTGACCCAGATTCTACTATTAATGTATTTATCGAAGATGGAACAAGTGTTAACCATGGAGATATCGCCTTTGAAGTAGAATGTAATACTCAAGCTTTATTAAAAGCAGAACGCTTAGTCTTAAATTCTATGCAACGTATGAGTGGCATTGCTACTTTAAGCAATCGCTTCAAGTTTGAGGTAGAAGATTTAGATGTTACCATTCTGGATACTCGTAAAACAACACCTTTAATTCGTTTTCTAGAAAAATGGGCAGTTCGCCTTGGTGGTTGTAGCAATTACCGACATGGATTGTACGATTGGTTTATGATCAAAGATAACCACATCGACGAATGTGGGGGTATCCGACAAGCAATCGAACGTATTGACGAATATCAAAAAGAAAAAGGTTTAAATCTTGGTGTGACAGTTGAGGTTCGAAATTTGATGGAATTATATGAAGTGCTGGAAGTAGGTAAAGTTACTCGTATTATGTTCGATAATTTTGATTTACGTTTATTAAAAGAAGGCGTACTAGCTGTGGACGGAAAATTTGAAACAGAAGCTTCAGGTGGTGTTAATATCAACACTATTCGAAAAATTGCAAAGTCTGGCGTTCA
Organism: Saprospiraceae bacterium; assembly: GCA_020630735.1. GTDB lineage: Bacteria > Bacteroidota > Bacteroidia > Chitinophagales > Saprospiraceae > JAHDIP01. The sequence continues at coordinate 27,791 of JAHDIP010000037.1, forward strand.
ATTTATCTCTGTTGGTGCTCTGACACATTCTGCTCAAAGTTTAGACCTTAGCCTAAAAGTAATCAAAGAATAAAATTTTAACTTTCTATAAAACCTATTGCTTGAAGTATTGTTTTGTAACTTTAAAACGAAACAACACTTCAAGTAATATGGACTCTTCTACAATTTATTCTATTGCAAATACAATTATTTTATTTCCGTGGCTATTGATGCTTATTGCACCAAAATGGAAATGGACACATTACATTCTATATTCTTTTGCCTTCCCTCTATTGATGGGAATACTCTATTTAACCTGTATGTTACTTTTTTGGAATACTTCGACAGGTGATTTTTCTACACTTGAAAATTTAACACAGTTATTTGCTAATAAAGATTTGGTATTGATAGGTTGGCTACATTATTTAGCCTTCGATTTGTTTGTAGGAACTTGGGAGTTGAGAGATGCACAAAAACTTGGAATTTCACATTGGGTATTGGTACCCTGTTTATTTTTTACCTTAATGGCTGGTCCTATTGGATTGTTGTTTTACCTATTGCTTAGGTGGGGGAAAACAAAAACGGTATTGGTTGATTATTCTAAATAGGATATCCTTGAAAAGTCATTATGACTAAAAGAAATAAGGAGATAATAATCATCCAAAAACGGATATCTTTAAAAACTGTTGTACTCTTTTTTGCTTCCACTTCTGTATAGGTTAATTGCGAAGATTAAGATTAAAATATAAAATAACATAATGTACAATTTTACTAAGTGAGAAAATATGGTTGAATTAATAGCGCATCCACCATAGATAAGACTAAGAAAGTTCTTAGAAGTATCACAAACGTTGTCTAAAAATGACTTTTCAGCATATAAAAACGATATTTATACCTTATCACAATTTGTTGTACAAACTGAAGATGATCTGACAAAGACAGATGAAGGTAAATAATACGTTTATATAAGCTATGAGCTATTTATAAACAGCTATTACTAGAAGGTAAAAAGGATAGAATTCAATGGGAGAAAATCTTTAGGAAGATATTTAATCATTCCTTAGTAAAATTGTATACTATCCATTTTTCAAAAAGGATGCCAATAGAGCTTTTCGTAATATTTGCCTAAATAAGTTAGTGTTTAAAATCGGCTGGGAAGTAGGTTTTTATGTTTTAAGAGTTACTAACTTGAGCAACTGAGGGTTGAGGAATCTTAGTTAATATAGCTTTATTAATCTCTTTTATTAATGCTGGTCCCTCGAAAATTAAACCTGAATATATTTGAACCAATGAGGCTCCTGCATTTAGTTTTTCAATAGCATCTTCAGGGCTTGAGATTCCTCCTACTCCTATGATCGTTAATTGACCTTTAGAACGCTCATTAAGATAACGTATAACTTCGGTAGATCGCTGTCTGACTGCTCGACCACTTAAGCCGCCATTTCCGATAGACTTGATCGTATTAGGATTTGTTTTCAAGCCTGCTCGGCTAATCGTAGTATTTGTAGCAATGACACCTTCGATTTTTGTCGTCTCAACAATTTCGATAATATCATCTAGTTGCTCATTTGTTAGATCAGGTGCAATTTTTAGTAAGATAGGTTTGGAGTTTGTTTTTTGTTTATTGAGAACTTGCAAACGGTTTAGTAATTTGGTGAGCGGTTCTTTGTCTTGGAGGTCTCGAAGACCAGGCGTATTTGGCGAACTTACATTGACAACAAAATAATCGACATAAGGAAAAAGTGCTTCAAAACAAATAACGTAATCTTCTTCTGCCGTTTCATTAGGCGTCAATTTATTTTTTCCAATATTACCTCCAACGATCAAATGATCAGGCCAACCACCTTTTAGACGATTGACTAAAGCATCAACACCTTCGTTATTAAATCCCATTCGATTGATTAGCGATTGATCTTTAGGTAAGCGAAATAAACGAGGTTGTGGATTTCCTATCTGACCTTTAGGAGTAACCGTTCCGACCTCTATAAAGCCAAAACCAAGACTTGACATGGCTTTGAAGGATTTGCCATCTTTATCGAAACCTGCAGCAAGTCCTACAGGGTTTTCAAAATCTAATCCAAAAACCTTTCGTTTAAGGCGATCGTCTTTTATGGTATAACGTTTTTTGTATAACGTTCCTATGAGAGGTATAGCAAGAATTATTTTGAGTAAAAATAATGTAAAGTAATGTGCCTTCTCTGGTGGCAATAAAAAGAGGAATGGTTTGATCAAAAACTTATACACTAGGCGCTAGATTGTGTTTTATGCTACTCAATAGGAGAAAGCGACACAAAAATAAGAAACAGCTAAATCATTAAAGAATTTAGCTATACTATATTTGGGCGGCTAGTTTATCCATATCTCTTATCAAAAGACGTCTACGGTTGAAAGTCAAAATATTTTCGTTTCTCAACTCATTTAAAACAGTAGTGACGGTCTGTCTAGAAGTAGCTGTTAAATTAGCTATTTCTTGATGGGTCATAAATTTCCTAACAAGCATTTCGTAGCCAACACGTTGTCCCTTTTTGTCGGCTAAGTTTTTTAAAAACTCTACAATACGTGACCTAGAATCTTTAAAGACTAGAGACTCTAACCGTTGTTCCATTTCTAAAGCACGAGAGCCCATTATTTTCATCATAAATAAACTTAGTCCGTTATGATTGCGCATCAGTGACTTCATTTCTTCGACGGTTACAGCACATACGGTTGTATTTTCCATTGCAATAGCAAAATCTCTCCGTTTTTCTTCTCCAACCAAAGACATCTCGCCGAACACCTCACCTGGCGATAAGATTGCTTTTGTTATTTCTTTACCAGATTCGGAGTAATTACCGATTTTTACACGTCCTTCTGTCAAGAAAAAGACTTTATCGGCATGTTCTTCTGCTAAATAAAGATATTCACCTTTTTTGTAGATTTTATGGATGTGCTGATCCATATTTTTACCGAATTTATTTGGGCAAAATATACTTGTAACATCAATGTTTTCCAAAAACCATAAAGATTGATTGCTCATTTTATATTGATTTTTTTTTCTAAAAAGGGGAATGCCAAGATAACTAAGTAGAATTATCCAAACATCTAATAAACAAAAAAAATGATTATTAGTTTTATGAACCCAAGAATCTTAGAGTCTAATGTCTTGAACACATCAAATTATATCAAAACGTAGTTCATTAAGTAACGCTAAATCAACAACTTATTAATTGAGTGTTACTAAACAATTTTACAAATTTAAGTATTTGTTAGAAAAATAGAAAGAGAGGGAAGTAAAAGGGGGTATATCAGTTAGTCGCTATCAATTTTTAGATCAAAACGCTTTCTCATTTCCTGTATTAACGGATTGATTTGGCACATTTGATCATATTTTTCCTTTACAGTCATCAATTTTTTAGGCTTTGGCTTGTCGATAATGGGAGACTTAGAAGGATCTATCCTAATCTCAATCGCTAAACGAGCTATTTTGAGCTGGCTACGCAAGTAAGGCATCAATTCTCTTTCTTGCTGCAACATACCTTTAGCCATTTTGGTACCAACTGTTGCAACAACTTTTTGATCTTCTAAGACTAATTCTGTTGATTTTAAAACCGATTTTACAGAAGGAGAAGTAACCGTAGTCGCATATGCCATCCAAGCATCTTGAAGGTCATGAGAAGTAAAAACAGTATTTGATGCTTCTTCCTGCGTATCGGCATCAATCGTATTTTCCAACTCAGCAAAAGAAGGAATCTTTTGTATAACATGTTTCGAATCACTAGCAATAGAATTAGACACTTCTACCACAGGCTTTATAGATGGAGTCGTATTATTCTTAGTAGGTTCATTATTAAGAGCTTGCTTAGGACTATTAAGTTCCTTTTTTTCTTCTTGAACAATAGACGGAGGCTTTTCCCTTCTTTCAGGGGTACTAACAGTCGTCGGTTGAGGTTTTACGACACTTTTAGTTTGGTCAAGTGTTTTTTTTTCTATGCCTTGCTGAGGTGAACGAGCTAATTCAACTACTCGATTAATATGGGTCATTTTTATGATTGCCATTTCGACATGCAAGCGTTTATTTCGAGCCAGTTTATAGTTAACATCGCACTCATTACAAATATTTAAAGCAGTAAGAAGCAAAGAAGAAGGTGTTAATGTTGCTTGGCTTTGGTAGCGTTCTATTAACGAGTCACTTACCTCCAATAAAGCAAGTGTTTGTTCATCTTTACAAACCAATAAGTTTCTAATATGCTCAGCCAAACCATTAATGAAAATATCAGGCTCAAAACCTTTCCGAGAAATATCATCGAAGGTAAGCATCACTTTAGCAATATCTTCTTCCAAGAGTGCATCTACTATTTTGAAGAAGTAGTCGTAATCCAAAACATTTAAGTTTTCAATTACATCTTCATAGCTAATTTTTTTACCAGAAAAAGAAACGATTCGATCAAAAATTGAAAGAGAGTCTCTAAGTGCTCCATCTGCTTTTTGTGAAATAATATGCAAGGCATCTTTACTTGCCTCAATGCCTTCTTGTTCACAAATACTTTGCAAATGTTTTACCATATCAGCAACTTGTATTCGACGAAAATCGAATATCTGACAGCGAGATAAAATTGTAGGAATAATTTTATGCTTTTCAGTGGTAGCCAATATAAAAATTGCATATGGTGGTGGTTCTTCAAGTGTTTTCAAGAAAGCATTAAATGCTTGTTGAGATAACATATGAACCTCATCAATAATAAAGACTTTATATTTCCCTTGTTGCGGTTGAAACCGAACTTGTTCGATTAATGCACGTATATGTTCTACACTGTTATTGGAGGCTGCATCTAGTTCTGTAATGTTGAATGAAGCATTTTCGTTGAACGCTGTGCAGGAAGAACAGGCATTGCAAGCTTCATGGTCTTCAGATAAATTTTCACAGTTGAGTACTTTTGCAAGTATACGCGCACAGGTTGTTTTGCCAACTCCTCTTGGTCCACAAAACAGAAAAGCATGTGCAAGGTGATCAGTCTGTAAGGCATTTTTCAAAGTTTGTGAAACGTGCTGCTGACCGACTACTTCATCAAAGCGTACTGGACGATATTTTCGAGCGGATACTACAAAATTACTCATGACTGCAATTTACGAAAAATACTGTGTTTTATAAAAAAGAGCTCTAACTTTGGAAAAAATAATAAAAGTCAAAGACTTGATTATTAAAGTTTTATTGAAAATAAAAAAATAATCTTTTTACTTAGTTTGATTTTTAAACTAAGTAATTGTATTTTTGTATTGAATAGTTAATAAACTTAAAGATTGAATACTTGGTAAATTCCATGTAAGCATCAAGGAAAATAAAATTTAACAAATGAAAATTGCAATAGCACAACTCAACTTCCATATTGGTAATTTTGCAGGAAATCTTGCCAAAATGTTGGATGCTGTAAAAAAGGCGAAAGAACAAGGAGCAGACTTAGTAGCTTTTAGCGAATTGGCTACTTGTGGATATCCTCCTAGAGATTTTTTAGAGTTTGATGACTTTATTAGAGAAAGCGAACGCACGGTTAAAAAGCTGGCAAAAGCGGCAAAAGGAATAGCTATCGTAGTAGGATCTCCTAGTCGTAATCCAGTGATTGAAGGAAAGGATTTGTATAATTCTGCTTTCTTTTTGGAGAATGGAAAAATCAAACAAGTAGCTCATAAAGCACTATTGCCTACCTATGATGTTTTTGATGAATATCGATATTTTGAACCTGCTACAGAATTTAATGTCATAGATTTTAAAGGTAAAAAAATAGCTCTTACGATCTGTGAAGATATTTGGAATATCGGTAATGAAAATCCGCTATATAAAGTTTGTCCGATGGATGAATTGATTAAGCAACAACCAGATTTTATGTTAAATGTTTCTGCTTCGCCTTTTCATTACGAATCTGCTGCAGCTAGAATACATGTGGTAAAAGCAAATGTAAAACGCTACAAAATTCCAATGTTTTATATCAATCATGCAGGGGCACAAACGGAACTCATCTTTGATGGTGGTTCCATCGTTATGTCGTCTAATGGTAAGCTAGTTGATGAATTACCTTACTTCAAAGAATGCATCCGCACTTACGATTTGGATGAAGTAGTAAAAAATAAAAAAAATAATGAACAACCAAAAGATAAAATGGCGTTGATACACGATGCGATCGTGGTTGGTGTCAGAGATTATTTTGGCAAACTTGGATTCAAAAAAGCGATACTTGGTTTATCTGGTGGTATTGATTCTGCATTGACGGCTGCACTTGCTGTAAAAGCACTCGGAGCTAATAACGTGCGAGGTATTTTAATGCCTTCTCAATTTTCTTCTGATCACTCAGTAAATGATGCTCGACAATTGGCTGAAAACTTAGGAATGCAATATGACATCATGCCTGTTTCAGGTATTTACGATGCTTATATGGATATATTGAAGCCTCACTTCTGGGGGAAGGAATTTAATGTAACAGAAGAAAATTTACAGGCTCGCTCAAGGGGAATGTTACTTATGGCAATGAGTAACAAGTTTGGAAATATATTACTCAACACCTCCAATAAAAGTGAAATGGCTGTAGGATACGGAACACTTTATGGTGATTTATGTGGTGGACTTTCTGTCATTGGAGATGTGTATAAAACGGATGTTTTTAAATTGTCAAAGTACATCAATAGAAATGGAGAAATCATTCCTGAAAATACAATAACGAAGCCACCTTCTGCAGAGCTTCGACCTAATCAAAAAGATTCGGACAGTTTACCAGATTATGATGTTTTGGATGAAATATTATTCCAATATATCGAACAACAACAAGGACCAAAAGAGTTAATAAAAATGGGGTTTGACGAAAAATTAGTTCGCAGGATATTACGAATGGTTAACATCAATGAATTTAAAAGACACCAAACAGCACCAGTTATTCGAGTATCTTCTAAAGCTTTTGGTATGGGAAGACGAATGCCTATTGTTGGTAAGTATTTGTCATAAAAGCAGAAAAATGCATGTCGAATGCCATTATTATTATTGCAATTTTTTTTTACTACAAGGAAAAGTTTTATTTAAGAAATAAACAATATATTTACAGTTGATAATCAATGATAAAATTTTGCCTTAAAAGAATAAAAAAATAAACTGGGTAAATAGATTGAAATTGACAAAAAACAATGTATTTTAAGGCTGAAAATAACAAACATAAAATTCACCTGATTTAGTTAACAGAGAGATGAGAAAAATTATTGAAACAAAACTACGACCATTAGTTGGTCTTGAGTTGACAAGTACAACTCGAAAAAAAAGTATTGAGTGTTTAAAATTCGAATTCAAAGAACTATTCATTTTAAATTCCGAAAAAGTAAATAAAGGGGAATATGCACTTCATATTCAGTGTGAGTGGAGAGCTATTAAAGGACATAAAATCGTTGTTGGAAGTAGAGATTTGTATGAGCCATCGAATAAGACTAAAGTACAAAAGAATAAAAAGTTTGATTATAAAAAAGAGAACCTGAGAGATGTAAAGTTCAAGCGGTTTATTAAGAAAAACAAATTAGTTGTTCAGGCTATTGAGGTCGACGAATATGGTGGCTTCAATATTTATTTTTCAGATGATTGCATCATTCAAATTATTCCTATTAAAACATCTAAAAGTAAGAATAACGAATACTGGAGATTACTGAATAATATTGATGAAAATTCAGAACAATTTGTAATAGGTAGGAAAGAAATGAAGCAAAATGAATTGACAAATTTATAATACTTGACGGAAGCATGAAATATCCATGCTAAACATTTGAGATAGGGAAAAGAGTTTTATAAGCGTTGATCTTTTTGTACATTTACAATATGCCGACTATAAAACTCATTTCTCTTTTTCTTATGGCTGCCTTATATATCTTCGCAGGGATTAGCCATTTTCGACAACCCAAATTCTTTTTGAGTATTACTCCCCAGTGGGTTCCCTCTCCAGAGAAAGTTAATATCTTAGTTGGTGTTATTGAGATCTTTTTAGGCATTGGATTATTATTTTCGATCACTCGATATTACGCAGCGATAGGAATAATTGCCTTGCTCATTGCTGTATTTCCAGCTAATATCTATCATTTTCAAAAAGCAAGAAAAAAAGGAAAACATATTTTTCCCACGCTTATTCGGTTACCCATCCAAGGCTTGTTGATCTATTGGGCATACACCTTTCTTGGCGCTTAAAACAATCAGTATTTCTTGCAAGAATCTTCCTTGGATTGTCAAAGTGTGCTAATGTAACGATCAAATTATAACTATTACATTTCCTTATGTTTCCATTCCTCATTAAAAAGTCTTGAAAATCATGCTTTTGTACCTTTCGCTTTTCTTGCTGTATCCAGTCAGTGCAAGCAATTGCTAAGGCGCTTTTTGAATTATCTATACTGAAACTAAAGTGGTTTTGGGATTGTCAAACGATTAAAGCTACTGAGAAT
>JAHDIP010000038.1:0-32729 GCA_020630735.1 Saprospiraceae bacterium
CAAGGGGAGACAGGAATAGATTGTGGCGGACCTTGTGCTGTTTGTCCGACCTGTAATGATGGCATTCAAAACCAAGGGGAGACAGGAATAGATTGTGGCGGACCTTGTGCTGTTTGTCCGACCTGTAGTGATGGTATTCAAAATCAAGGGGAGACGGCTATAGATTGTGGCGGACCCTGTACAGCTTGTATCTCCTGTAATGACGGTATTCAAAATGGAGAAGAAACAGGAATTGACTGTGGCGGTAATAGTTGCTCGCCATGTCCTTGTGCTACTCCAAATCCAACGCATTTACCTATTAGTGGAAATTGTGTGAAATTAGATTGGGATGATATTTTATATAATTCTAATAAGTATAGAGTACGATTTAGAACGGTAGGTACTTTCACTTGGTTGGAGTTAAATACAAGTGTTTCTCAAATTTTCTTAAATGATTTAGTCGAGAATACGATGTATGAGTATCAAGTAAAATCAGTTTGTATAGATCAAAATTCAGTTTGGTCTACAGCAAAACGTTTTACTACTTTAATGGACACTTGTGATCGACCAGAGATTTTATTACAAACGTTTATTTCTTCTACTTCAGTAAAGTTAAATTGGGTAGAAGAACCAGAAGCTATTAAGTATAAAATTAGTTACAAGAAAAAAGGAACAATATCTTGGACAACAGTTTATGTAAATGCACCTGCAAATTCTTATTTATTAACTTCTCTAGTTCAAAACGAACGTTATTATTATAAGATAAAAACGAAGTGTGCTAATGGATATACGAACTGGACACCTAAGAAAGAATTGACTATTATAATATTTAATACAAGTCAATATAAAGACACAAAACCTTTAGGAATTTATCCGAATCCTGCTGAAAATATCTTGACGGTTAAGTATGAGACACGAAAAGAAGAAAAAGTATACATCGAAGTATTTGATGTCTATGGTAGAACGATGTTGAGTACCACGCCTAAAATTACTGTAGGAGAGCAAACGGTTGAATTGGATATCTCTTTGTTTAAAGAAGGGCATTATATCCTTCGAATGCAGAAAGGTAAAGATCAGATCATTCAGAAGTTTGTAAAGGTTAGTACTTTGTAAAGTACTAAGTAATTCATAGAAAAAAAGGGTAGCTGTTTTCAGCTACCCTTTTTATTTATGAGTTATTTTTGGTTCATTGACAATTTTTGCATAAAAAGAAAAACCCAATCCAAAAGATAAAATCGTTGGTCGTAGTTTTAAACGATGACCCAATATTTGCGCCGTTTTTAACGGCATCTTTTGCATAAACGCTAGAAAGGTAGTTGCCCTATCTAAAATGCAAAAATTGTCAAAGAGCCTTATTTTTTTCTGAATTAATTAATAAAGACTTACTTATACTGCATGGATAATATCATATTTTGTCAGAATATGGAAAGTTCCAGCTTTATCTCTAGCAATAACAGCAGGGATCTTTTTGTCGATATAACGACTCAATTGTCGATAAGGTAAATCTTCTTGTACCAGCGGGAATGCTTTTCCCATAATTGTACCAATTGTTTTTTCAGTATTATTAAGTGGATTGTCCAACATAAAAGTAAGAACAGCTGTTTCTGTAATAGAACCTACAATTTCTCCATCTTTCATCACAGGCATTTGAGAAATGTCGTTATCTTTCATCATGTTAAATACATTACGAACTGTTTCGTCATGGCTCACAGAAAGGAAACTCTTTTCTTCTTTTTTAGCAATGATGTCTTTTACTTGCAATTCTTCATCAATAAAACCTCTTTCTCGCATCCATTCATCATTGTATAATTTGCCAACATAACGACTACCATGATCGTGGAAAATAATTACGACTACATCATCTTTCGTTAAGCGGTCTTTTAGTTGAATCAAGCCAGCCATAGCAGAGCCACAAGAATAACCCAACATAATCCCTTCTTCACGTGCAATACGACGAGTCATGATAGCGCCATCTTTATCTGTTACCTTTTCAAAATGGTCAATCAAACTAAAGTCTACATTTTTAGGTAAGATATCTTCACCAATTCCTTCAGTAATATATGGATAGATTTCTTTCTCGTCAAACTCACCTGTTTCGTGATATTTTTTGAAAACAGACCCATAAGTATCTACTCCCCAAATTTTAATATCAGGATTTTGTTCTTTTAAGAAACGAGCAGTTCCTGAGATGGTTCCACCTGTTCCAACACCAACAATTAGGTGGGTGATTTTTCCTTCTGTCTGTTTCCAAATTTCAGGTCCTGTAGATTCATAATGAGCTTGGCTATTCGATAAATTATCGTATTGATTACACCAATAAGAATTAGGAATTTCTTTGCTCAATCGTTCTGCAACAGAATAGTAAGAACGTGGATCATCTGGTTCTACATTAGTAGGGCAGACAATAACTTCTGCTCCAAGGGCTCTTAGCATATCGAATTTTTCTTTCGATTGTTTATCACTTGTCGTAAAGATACAGCGGTATCCTTTTACAACAGCAGCTAAGGCTAAGCCCATTCCCGTATTTCCCGAAGTACATTCGATAATAGTTCCTCCTGGTTTGATGTCGCCTCTTTTTTCACCATCTTCCAGCATTTTTAGCGCCATTCTATCTTTAATAGAGTGTCCTGGGTTAAATGTTTCAACTTTTGCTAAAACTAATGCAGGAATATCAGCCGCTACTTTGTTCAACTTTATAAGGGGAGTATTGCCGATTGTTTCTAAAATATTATTGTAGTACATGAATGATTTTTTAAGATAATTTTTAGTTAGTAATACTGTACTTAATAACGGTTATATTCGTTGACCGTTACATAAATTTTATTTTTTTAAAAATTTTAACTTCACAAAAAAGCGAGGATCTTTTGCTCCTAATTGTTCTGCCGCTTTAGATGATAAAACAACAATGACATCATCTCGGTGAATATTTTCAGGAATTCGGCCTATGACCTTTGCATAGATCGTTCGTCGTTTCATTGGGTTGCTAACGGCTATGATCGAATTTATTGGAGCCGTACGGTGCAAAGCATATAAATCAGCTTTTTGTTTACCATCTTGTTGCCAAAAAGCAACTCCTTGTTCTGTCTTTTCTTTCTTCACTTGGCTATCTTGATGATACTTTCGAGCCATCAAAGAATTTTTTTTCCATTCTGGTCTTCCCCTATATTTCCGATAAGAAGCTGGAATACCTTTTTGACTCATCCAACCAACATGAAGTGCTTGTCCTACTTTAATATTATGGTCTGCCAAATTATTCCGCTTCATGACAGTATCTACAGGCATTCCAAAGTATTTTTTGGAAATTCTAAATAGATTATCGCCATTTTTAACTACGTAGTAAATCGGAACATATTTATTTATATCAAAATTTGTTCCTTTGTAACGCATTATAGCTCGATTAGGGATCGGAATTTTTATTGCTTGACCTTCAGAAATTACATTATCTTTCAATTCAGGGTTGTAATAATAGATTTCATCGAGTGTCAAACCATAAAAACGAGTAAGAGAAAAGATGGTTTGTTTGCGTGCAATACGGTGTTCAAAAATCTTCTCTTGCAGTTCATCTAGGCTGAGAAATATAGTATCTTTAGCCGTCAAATACCTCAAACTGTCTCCTGTTGCCCAAGAAAATGCCACTTTTGGCAAAGAAAAGCAGAGGGCTAAGGCTACAATTCGTACATAAATGCTCATAGTTTGTCTGTTTTAAATACAAAAATAAGATAACTTCTAAATATATAGACGAATGATTCATGGAAAAATAACATATTCACAATATTCTTTGATATGAGAGTAATAGGAATTATACCTGCGAGATATGCTTCTAGTCGATTTCCTGGAAAACCACTGGTAGAAATCAATGGAAAAACCATGATTCAGCGTGTATATGAGCAGGTTTCGAAAGCAAGCTCCATTCAAGAGGTGATCGTGGCTACTGATGATGAACGGATTTATAAACACGTTGTTGCTTTCGGAAAAGTGGTTATGACTGCCGAAGATCATCAAAGTGGAACTGACCGTTGTGCCGAAGTGCTTAGTAAGGTAACTGGTTTTGATATCGTAGTGAATATACAAGGTGATGAGCCTTTTATTAATCCTTTACAAATAGATAAGGTAGTGAGCCTTTTGGCAGAAAATGAAGACTTCGATGTAGCTACTTTAGCAAAAAAGATAGATGATGAGGTGACACTTTTTAATCCGAATGCAGTAAAAGTGGTTTTTGATAAAAAAGGAAAAGCCTTGTACTTTAGTCGAAGTCCTATTCCGCATTGCAGAGGTAAAGAGCAAGCTGATTGGTTAGCAAGGGCTTCTTTTTTTAAACATATAGGTATGTATGCTTTCCGAGCAAATAAATTACTTACATTAGCTGATCTAAAACAAAGTACGCTCGAACTGACGGAATCTCTTGAACAACTTCGTTGGCTAGAGAATGGTTACTCGATAGGTGTTGGCTTGACCGAATTTGAAACCCTCGGAATTGACACGCCTGAAGATTTGGAGCTAATAAAATAGTAATGAAAGGGCTAAACCTAGCCCGTTCGGATGGACGAGGGGTAGGAATAGAACTGACTGAAAGGAAGTAGTGCGTAGCACCGACCATCGGGAGCTATGGATGACCCGCAGCCTGAAAGGCTAGACCCCAAAAAGACTAATATACCAATATTCGGTTTTCGGATCATCATGGGTAGCTAAGGTTTTATTTTCAGTAGTTTTAATCGTTTGGCAATCCGAAAACCATTTTGGTTTCTGTATATCTAATTCAACATCAGGTTATGAAGTATTGTAGTAATTGTGGTCAACCAGTATCACTTCAGCCAGTGGAGGGAGATGAACGGGAACGCTTTGTATGCAATGCCTGCAATACGATTCATTACGAAAACCCGAAAGTAGTGGCAGGTTGTTTACCTATTTGGGAAGATAAAGTCTTGCTATGTAGAAGAGCTATTGAGCCTCGATCTGGCTTGTGGAATGTACCTGCTGGCTATCTCGAAAATGGGGAAACAATAGAAGAGGGAGCGATTCGTGAGGTCTGGGAAGAAGCTTGTGCAAAAGTAAGTGTGGTAGGTTTACAAACGATTTACAATATCACAAGAATCAATCAGGTGTATTTACTTTATGTAGCCGAATTAATTGAGCCGACGTTTAGTTGTGGTATCGAAAGTTTGGAAGTTAAGCTGTTTTCAGAAGCAGACATACCTTGGGACGAAATGGCTTTTACGTCATCTACCTTTTGCTTGAAACATTATTTTGAAGACCGTAAAAAGGGATTGCTTCAATTACACACGGCATCTTATCCGACTGTGTTTTAAGAATTACAAAGCAGAGCCATCAAAGGAAAGCGGCAATAAATCTTTACCTGATTGGAGCACAAATATTTTGCCCTTTTCGCCTTGCAAAATAACTTTCATATCTTGTTTATAACGGTATTCCATTTCACAAATCACTTGGCGACAAGCACCACAAGGAGAAACAGGTTGGTCTAAGACTTTATTGAAACTCTTGGCTGTAACAGCAATTAATTTAATCGGTGTGTTTGGAAATTGTGATTCGGCAGCGGCAATCGCTACTCGCTCTGCACAAAGACATAATGGGTAAGACGCATTTTCTTGGTTGCCACCTAGCAGGACTTCTTCATTGTTTAGTAAGATAGCAGCACCTACTTTAAATTTAGAATAGGGAGCATAGGAATGATTTCGAGCATCGTGCGCTTTCTGAAGTAATTGGCGTTCTACTTCAGGTAGTTCATCCATTGAATCGTAAACTTGTATCGCTGTTTTAATTTCTATTTGTTTCATCTTATTCTTTAGACTTTAAAAGCATAAAAAAGTTTCGTAAAGGTACGATTTTATTCAATATATGATTTTGATTGAATTTAAGAGATATTTCAACTAAATTTGCGATTCAGAAAAAATATACTCACTTATGAAGAACATATTAGTAATTGGCGCAGGGCGCTCTTCAACAGCATTGATAAATTACGTTTTGGAAAAAGCGAAAGAATATGGTTGGTTTGTAACAGTAGCAGATGCAGACCCTCAATTGGCACAGCAAAAGGTGAATGGCCATAGTAATGGTCGTGGAACTTGGCTAGATGTGATGAAAGTAAATGATCGTCGGGAACTAATCGAACGCAATGATATTGTCGTTTCTCTGTTACCTGCACATTTGCATTTAGAAGTAGCACAAGATTGTATTAAGTTGAAAAAGCACCTAATTACGGCTTCATATGTTTCTAAAGAGATGTATCGTTTGGGAGATGCTGCACGTGATCGAGAATTGATTTTTATGGGAGAAATGGGACTAGACCCAGGAATAGATCATATGTCGGCGATGCAAAAGATCGATGAAATAAAAGAAAAGGGAGGAAAATTACATGCTTTCCGTTCTTATACTGGCGGGCTGATTGCTCCAGAAAGTGATACGAATCCTTGGCATTATAAATTTACATGGAATCCTAGAAATGTTGTATTGGCTGGTCAAGGAACTGCTCAGTATCTGGAAGAAAATAAGTATAAATACATTCCTTATAATCGACTATTTGCGCAATACCGCTTGGTTGATATTCCAACGATGGGGGAGTACGAAGTGTATGCTAATCGTGATTCTTTACTCTATCGAGAAGTATATGGTTTAAATGATATTCCGAATATTTTGCGTGGTACAATTCGGCATCGTGGTTTTTGTGATGCTTGGAATGCATTTATAAAATTGGGTTTAACGGATGGTTCGTATCCAATCTTAGAATCTGAAAATTTGACTTATCATTCTTTTATGGAAGCTTATCTTAAACCAGGTTCAGGCTCCGTAAGAGATCGTACTGCAGTATTTTTAGGAGAAGATTTAGACTCTGATGTGATGCATAAGCTAGATTGGTTAGGCTTGTTTAGCAAAAAGAAAATCAATATTGAAAATGCAACACCTGCATTAATTCTAGAACATCTTTTACTCGATAAATGGAAGCTGGAAGAAGATGACAAAGATATGATCATCATGCAGCATGAGTTTGAATACGATTTGGATGGAGAACGTCGTTTATTAACTTCAACCTTGGTGCTAAAAGGAAATGATTCGACTGATACTGCGATGGCTCGATTGGTAGGTATTCCGCTTGGGATTTTTGTAAAGTTAGTGATGCAAGGAAAAATCACAGCAACTGGTGTTAATATTCCTGTAATGAAAGAAGTCTACGATCCAGTCATTGAAGAATTAAAAGAATACGGTGTTGTCTTCGAAGAACGAGAAACGGTTTTAGCCTAGTAGACCAACCCATAAATTCTGCTATACCCAAGTATTTGTAAATTTCAACATCTACTTCGTTACAAAAAGACTCACTATGCTATGGCATAGCTCTGTTTTTTGTTCCTTGTTTATGTTATAATTTTCGGCATCTTAATATAGCGAAACTTATGGTTTAAGAAATTTCAGTCTTTTAGATTAAAAAAATACTAGTTGAGATTACTTGCTTTTATCACGCCACTTACAAAAGTGAAAGCCTTGCAACTATTTCAAGTGTTGCGACAAGGTTCGGTGATTTTGACGGGCGTTTTTCTAGCGAAGTCGGTATTGACTACTACAGACATCGGTGTATACGAACTGCTGTTATATATCGGAACGCTGATGAGTTTTTTCTGGGTCAATGGATTATTGCAGGGTATGTTACCGCTTTATCCAAATTTGAATAATGAGGAGCAACGGTCGTTTTTATTTAATGCTTATCTTCTTTTTGTTGGAATTGCCTTATCTGTTTTTGCCTTACTTTATTTTGGGAAATCTTTTTTATTACCTTTCTTGACTGGGCAAGGCGACTTACCTTTTTACGCTTTATATTGCCTGTTTTTGTTAATTAATTTGCCAACGTATGTAGTCGAATATTTTTATTTGTTGAACGATAAACCGAAATTGATTTTAAGTTTTGGTATTGTAGCATTCGGTTTACAATTTTGTGCGATATTAGTTCCTGTGTTTTTAGGTTGGGGGTTGCTTTGGAGTTTTTATAGTCTTATTGGAGTGGCAATCATCAAACATATTTGGACATTATTTATTGTTTTTAATGATGGAAAAATAGTTTATAATTTTTCATTGATTAAACAGTATTTGCAGTTAGCGGCACCGCTTATTTTGTATGCCTTCATTGGTGGATTTGCTTTTTTGTTTGACAAGTGGTTGGTCGGTTGGTATTATCAAGATGAATCGGCTTTTGCCATTTTTACCTATGGCGCCAGAGAATTGCCTTTGGCACTTGCTTTGGCAAATGCCTTTAGTGCTGCGATGATTCCTGAAGTTGCAAAAAACCTCAAAACGGCTTTGGTTCAAATCAAAGAAAAATCTAGAAAGTTATATCATATATTATTTCCTATTTCGATTGCTTTAATGTTGACGAGTTCATTGTTATTTCCAATAGTTTTTAATGTCAATTTTTTGGAAAGTGCAATGATATTTAATGTGTACTTATTGGTTTTAGTAAGTCGTTTATTGTTTCCACAAACAGTTCTAATAGGTTTGCAAGAAACAAAAGTGATGCTTTATATTTCTATTATAGAACTATTTTTGAACATTGCCTTGAGTTTTTTATTGGTATATTCAATGGGTTTAGTCGGTATTGCTTTAGCTACAGTAATCGCTTATTTATTTGAAAAAATTGCTATTACGATTTACTTGAAACGTAAGTTTGATATTACTTTGTCGCAGTATACAGATTTGCCCTTATTTAGTTTATATAGCGTTTTACTTTTTGGCTCTTTTGGTATTAGCTGGTACTTCTTTTAATAACTTATTTCTGTCCAAGCACTTACCTTATATGTCTATATGTCTAAAAAAACCATCAAATGAAAATTCAATACAAAGACCAGAACACTATTATTTTCGAAAGTACGATTTTTAGAACGACTTCAACAGTCATTCAAACTGCTGATGCAATTTTTGTCGTTGATCCAAATTGGTTGCCTTTCGAGGTTGAGCATATTCGTCAGTATGTAGAAGCGAATAGGAGAGGACGAACCCTTTATTTGTTGTTTACACATTCCGACTACGATCATATTATCGGGTACAAGGCTTTTCCTGATGCGAAAATTATTGCCTCTCAAGCTTTTGTTGATATGCCCAATAAAGAAAAATGTTTGCAAGAAATTCGAGACTTTGATGATCAATATTATCTAGAACGACCATATGAAATCGAGTATCCAAAAGTAGACATAGTAGTGAAAGAAGAAGCTCAACAGTTTAGAATTGGAGATACTGTTTTGACGTTTTATTCTGCTGCTGGACATAATGCTGATGGAATTTTTACGATTATTGAACCATTAGGGATTTGGATTGCAGGCGATTATCTGAGCAATATCGAATTCCCATTTATTTATCATAGTAGTGTTGAGTACGAACGAACGATCAATAAAGTCGGAAAGATTTTAGTAGCGCATGACATCAAAATTTTTGTCACTGGTCATGGCGATTTTACGACTTCGACAGAAGAGGTAAAAAGACGGCAAGAAGTATCAGTTGCCTATATTCAGAAATTACGTAAAGCAATTCAAGATAGCGAAAATATTAATTTATCTGCACACTGGTCACCGATTCCATTCCCCAAAACGATGAAGTATTATCATGATGGAAATGTAAAGCTTATGCTGAAAGAACTAATGTAAATTCCTTTTCAATGATATAAAATCAAATGAGTTTACTAGACTTGAGGTTCTTCTTCTTCGTTTTCTTTCTTCGATTTTATAGGATGCCAGCCTATATAGTTAGCTGTTTTTATTCGTTTTATACATTCCAAAAAGCTCTCGGTATTATTTTTCATCGTAGGATCAATAATACCAGTAGTCAATAAGGTAACATATTTTTCAATGTAATTTACCAAGTGTCGATTGATTTCGACAAGCCCCATTGAATTTGGTTTTACTGATTTATTTTCTTCGACTTGTTTCTTGAATTTTTCATTATGTAAAAGGAAATACCTGAAGTAGTCAATATAGCTAATGTGTGTAGTGATAATACGAGAAGCATACAGATTTTTGAGCGGCTCTTTTATCGTAGAAAAAGTAAATTTACTTCGACAATAAGTATCTACTGAAAAACCTAATTCTTCGAGGGTATGCTCAAAATACATATCCATACTTTTTTTGTAATTAGCAACGACTTCATAAACATTGTCAATTACTTTTTCAAATTCGTAGGTACAATTATTCGGGTTGAAACCTGTCATTTGGAAAAGCGGTTTGTAGTTTTTAGAAGGACTATCGCTAGCTTCTAATGCAGAGAAATATTCAAAATGAACAATCAAATAGCGCAAATAGATATAGCCAGACGCATTGAGTTGAACGGTTATTTTATTCAATTCATTTTCGATAATTAAAGACTCTCTACCATCCGATTTTTTTGCATTTATGCGTTCTATTTTTTTGATTTCATCAGTAAAGTCAAAGCCATTAAAAGCATTGTTGGCATCATAAGTGCCGCCTTTGTTATAAATTGTAATAAGGTGCGCCCAACTTGCTTTCGAAACGACAAAATAATTAGACAACCAATGAAATAATATCCGTGGATCAGGATAAATGACTGCTAATACTTTGTACAAATCATAGAGACCAACTCTAGTCGGTTTAATTTGTAGTAGTCGTTTTTTATTATGCGGAAAACCGTTAGGGTAAGACATATTTGCGACAACCGTTAAAATGAGTCTTGATTCTCGGCAATAGCCTTTATCTGTTCCGCCTATTTTTTTATTGAAGTGATTGGTAGCAAAGTTTTTAAGAAAATTATTTTGAATAAGATATTTAATCAGCCCATTAAAAATAATACTTCGAGCACCATTTTTTACAGTACTTGCAATATTATTGTACTCTTCCAAATCAACATTGACAATGCTTACACTTTTCCCTTCCTTCTGTTTTGATTCGCTCAATTTCGTTAATGCCTGAAAGAGTTTTCGATAATCAAAATTGAAGAGTGGTAAATAAACAGTGTTGGTATAGTTTTCCTTATTTATAATTTTGACCAAAGCATTTAATGTTCCTTTTTTGCTTCGTTCTGATAAATAATCATCCGCTATTCTTACACGTCTGCTTATAATCTTACTACCTGATGACGTCAACAAAAAACGCTCTTTGTTCATTTTTGGGAATAGTCGATCAAAGGTGTGGGCAGGAGTAATTGCTAGATTCGCTTCACGACAAACAAGGAGGAAAACAATTTTCCCATCAAAGTCAAAATGAATATCTAAATCATCATCTTGACAGATAACTATTAGTTGTTCTCGCACATCCAAAAAGTCTGCCCAGAGTTGATCGGTTAGGTACTCATTACGTAGTTCATCCAAATTGTCAAAGCAAAAAATATGATTTGTATAACCCTTGTTCTTTAAGAAAAAGATACACTCAAATAAATACATAAAGAGTGTTTGTACAAAAGGAAGATTCTTTACAAAGTCATTGATGTCTTTTTCCTTAGTAGGCCATTTAGCTTCTAGTTGTTTCTTATTCAAAGCCACTAAGGAATTCCAAATGTTTTCACCATTATCTCCACGTTCATTAAAAAAATCGATAAAACTGGCAGAATGATAAACGATAAACGGTAAGGCAACACTACGTCGCAATTGGCGTTCCAAACGATTACCTATATGCGTTTTGATCAGGTTTTGTTGTTTGCCAAAAGTACGAGTAGTAGAGGTCAGGTTGATGATTTCGAAAAAGTAATTTTCTTGTTCAATACGTTTTTTAAACCAACGAGTAAAAGTCGTTTTACCGTTACCACTATAACCCGATAAAATATAGATTGGATGATAATTATTACTTCTTGGGTCGATAGCATCTTTTAGGTTTTGCTCCGCATCCAAAAATTTTTGTATCTCTACAAAAACGTTTTCCTCAAAATCAGTTTCTTTAAGTCCCTTTGATTTATAGTTATATTCAAAATCGTATGGAGAATAGAGTAGTAGTTCTTTGTAAGAAAGTTTCGAAAATTTACTAGGATTAGATGTTGTTTTTATTTTTTGTTCTCCTATTACTGTAACAGCATCACCTAATATTTCTCCGATTAAATCGGTAGGTTTTTCAGTACTAGTTGATCCTTTCTTTTGATTGTTTTGGATCAAGACTAAAAGGTCTAAAATGTCAATAGTTAGTTTAGCTTCCTCAGTATTTTCCATATCATCGCTGATCGTCCCTATTCGAGCCTTTTCAACGATTTTGAAATACCGTCTAGATGCAAGGAGGGCTTCCTTCTGATAAGGTAAACCACTTGTAAGTAGTACAAGTGCATCAATCGCCTTCTCTAACTCATTTTTGGCGATCAGATTTTGTATTGCTTTTATTTTTTCTTCCATGTAAATACGTTCCTAATATTTTCAGTGCCTTCGCTTAAACTTTAAGCGTTAAAGGTATGAAAAAAGAAGAGCTTAGGAAAATATTGGTACAGAAGAAATTAGAAAAAAATATAATATCAAATGAAGAGAAAAAATCGGTTAATAAAAATAAAAGTTAAAATGAAAATTACGCTAATTCGGTTTAGTTTAAATAAGCATTTTGAATTGATGCCTTTATTTTCATTTTAACTTTTATTAGCAATTTATACCTATCGGTATTCGGTTATCGGATCATCATCGGTTACTACCGTTTAACTTTCAGTAGCTTTAAACGTTTGGCAATCCGAAAACCACTTTGGTTTCAGTATATTATCCATATCGCTCTAATAGCAAACGCTGTTCCTTTATGGCTTCAATAAATTCCTTCTTTAGTCTAGAAACCAAATCTGCAGTTGGCAAAATATCAGTAATTGTAGCAACTCCTTGCCCCGCAGACCATAAGGTTTTCCATGCTTTAGCTTCGGCTTTTTCAGCATCTAGTTCTTCTCCAAAATCAACTTTAGCCTTATTTGCCCAAAGTTCTTTTGTAATCCCCATAGCCTCTAAACTTGGACGAAGGAAATTGGCACTTACACCAGACACTGCAGCTGTATAAACGATATCACTTGCACCAGTATCAATAATCATTTGTTGATATGCCTCATCTGCTCGGCTTTCTTCTACATTGATAAATCGAGTACCCATATAGGCGAGGTCGGCTCCCATTTGCATAGCTGAAGCAATATCTCTACCTGTACTGATACAGCCTGAAAGTAGAATTGTTTTATCAAAGAAAGTTTTAATTTCTCCTACCAAAGACATTGGATTTATCGTACCAGCATGACCACCTGCACCAGCAGCTACTAGAATTAATCCATCAACTCCAGCTTCTGCGGCTTTCTCTGC
This sequence comes from Saprospiraceae bacterium, assembly GCA_020630735.1. GTDB lineage: Bacteria > Bacteroidota > Bacteroidia > Chitinophagales > Saprospiraceae > JAHDIP01. The sequence continues at coordinate 13,220 of JAHDIP010000038.1, forward strand.
ATGTCTACGTTTGATGACATCGTGAAAGACCAAGCCACCATATTGGTGTACAGCATCAATTAGCTCCGAAACAGCTCCAAGCGAAGTAATAATTAAAGGAACTTTATGTTTTATGCAAATTGCTAAATCGGCATGTAAACGAGGATTTGTCTTATGCACAATAAGGTTGACACCAAAAGGAGCAGCTTTTTTGCCAGTCTCTTTTTCAAAAGCATCTAAAGCCGTATTGATTTCAATCAACCATTCTTCGAAACCTTCACTTGTTCGATGGTTTAAGGCTGGAAAGGTACCTACAATTCCATTTTTACAACATTCAATGACCAGTTTCGGTCCAGAAATCAAAAACATAGGCGCTGCTACAGCAGGCAAGGATAAGTCGTTTATAAAAGAAGCTTTCATTAATTATTTTTTTATGCTATTTTTTTGACATCAAATCTCTTTCTTGAAATTCTTCAAGGTATCAATTTTATCTGTCAATTCTACCTTAAATTCTATTTCATAATCTAATCCCTCTTTCAAGGTATGAAGATTTCCATACTGATATAAATGTTTTATAGCCGAAATTGTTTGCGCACTATTCTTAATAATTTGATTGGCTAGATTTTCTGTGGTCTCTTGCAGGGCTGCCAAAGGTACAGATTGATTGACTAATCCGATGGCTTCGGCTTCTTTTCCAGAGATTGTTTTAGCTGTAAAAGATAATTCTTTTGCCTTTCTTAATCCGACCTGTTCACGCAGTCGTTGGGTCATTCCCCATTTAGGAGGTATCCCAAATTTTGCATGAGTATCGCCGATTTTTGCTTCATCAGCTGCAACAATTAAATCAAAAGCCATCAAAATTTCTAAAGCTCCTGTAAAGCAATAGCCGTTTAATTTAGCAATAGTTACTTGAGGCATATTTTCGAGTAAAGCCATTATAGCCATTCCATCTTCCCACATTTTAAAACCAGGTTCTATTTTTGTTTTTTGAAAAACGGAGAGGTCCACACCTGCCGACCAAGATTTTCCTTCCCCTTGTACGATAACAACTCGGCAACTGTTATCTTTTTCAATAGTCTCCAAAAGTGTACGCCATTCTTGTAACATAACAGCTGTAAAGGCATTTAGTTTTTCAGGTCGAAAAAGAGTAATCCAAGCAATTTCGCCTTTTTTCTCGTATTTGATTTCTGTTAAATTCATAAGTGGAGATGGTTTGGTTATTTAAACTCTAAAGTAAAAATAATAATACGATAATTGTTGATTATTTATTATTAGTAGTATTTGACATACAAGAATATTTCTGTTTTTAGAGATAAAAATGTAAGTTTATCAAAAATCTAAAGGATGAAACGATTAACCACTAGAACCAAATTAATGTATGGCTTTGGCTTTTCTGCTCAAGGAATCAAAGATGGACTCTTTCAGCTTTTTCTATTTTTTTATTTTAGTCAAGTACTTGGATTAGACCAAGCACTCGCAGGCCTAACCACTTTTATCGCTTTACTTTTTGATGCATTTTCTGATCCAATTGTAGGAATGGTTTCCGATAAATGGCAATCTAAGAAATGGGGGAGAAGACATCCTTTTATGTTTGCGTCAGCTATTCCATTAGGCATATTTACCTATCTACTTTTTTTACCTCCTGATGGCTTGGGACAGATGGGCTTGTTTTGGTGGTTAACTATTTTTACGATTTTGGTACGTTTGTGTTTAACTCTTTATCTCGTTCCTGGTATGTCACTTGGAGCAGAGTTAACGACCGATTACGAAGAGCGTACTTCGGTAACGAGTTATCGAATTATGTTTGCTGCTTTCCTGCCTGCTTTAATTATTATCTATGGTTTATTAAACGTTTTCACTCCCACAGAAACCATTTCAAATGGCATGCTAAATGCAGCAGCTTATCCACGCTTTGCACTGCTTTGCGGAGTATTAATGATTATTACAATCCTTATAAGTACATGGGGAACCTTAGATACTATACCTTCTTTACCCCAAGCAAATGAATCTGAGCAACGGGCATCTTTAGGTCAAATTATATCGAAGTTTAGATCTGCATTTAAAATGAAGTCATATCGAAGCTTGGTTTTATTTATCATGACGATCTATATTGCAATTGGAGTAGGAACTGTTTTTGTTCCTTATTTTGTTACGTATTATTTTGGATTGTCGGAAAAGGAATTAGCACTATTGCCGATTGCATCTGGAGTAGCAGGTTTTTTATCTGTTTTTGTAACACCAATCATGGGTCGAAAATTTGATAAACGAAAAGCAACAATAATCAGTACATTTTTACTAGCTATTTTTTTTAGTCTTTCTTATAATTTGCGAATATTAGGGCTCTTTCCAGAAAATGGCTCACCTAATTTATTGCCAATATTTATGGTATTTACATTTGGAGGATACCTATTTATTTTTGTAACTATGAGTATGGTAAATTCAATGATGGCAGATGTTGTAGACGATTATGACCTACAAACGAATGAACGAGAAGAAGGCTTGTTTTTTTCTACAATGTCATTTGCTTATAAGTGTACTGTGGGCTTGGGTTATCTAGTAGCGGGACTAATCCTTAAAGCAATTGCTTTTCCAAAACAAGTAGATCTAAAAGATGTTCCTCCTGAAAAATTAGAATGGTTGGGCTACATCGGAGGACCAATTTTATTTCTGATGTATCTCTCTTCCATTTATTTTATTATGACTTATCCGATTACAAAAAGTAGATATCAAGAGATAAGAAAAAGCCTTGAAGCAAGAGTATAAAGTTTTATTTTTAAAAGTGGCTTATTCCTTTTTTTTTGTTTTAAAAAAAGCTCTAAACCGCTCTTTACCTTTTTCTGTGAGGTAAGGATAAGTAATCGCAAAATTCGCTTCCATTCCTTTCAGAACAAAATCACCTTCGACTTCACGAATGGTCATTTGTGCAAACCAAAAATGATTATTGATCCAAATTTGTTGTGCTAAATGATCGTAGAGTTCAGGCATTTCAGGTGGAGGCGGTTTTAAGTAACCCTTTCCAATCGAGAGGTAGTTGATGTTTTTTATTATTTGAATCGCTTCTTTTATTTGTATGTTTACTGCTGCTTTTAATTCAGGATACATTTGTAAAATGTTATGTGTATCTAGGTAAAAGAAGCGGTATTTTTTTTCAAATTCAAAATATTTTTTAGCCGTACTTATTCCATAATCTTCTTCAGATAGTAAAGCATTATCACCATACACATCAGCTTTGAGGTGCTCGCCAATATAATCGAAAACAGCAAAAACTAAATCTTTTTTTGTGCCAAAATGATAATTGAAATTACTTAAACTTACTTCAGCTCGTTCGGCAATATCCTGATTTTTGACATTCGCCAATCCTTGTTCGTTGAAGAGTTCAATAGCTGAAAGAATAATCTTCTTCTTTGTTTTATTCATAACTGAAAATAGTTTTACTCCCTATACAACCCTTCATATTTAGAAGCTTACGGTCTATTCGAAAATTAGCTTACAGAAGTAGTTTAGACAAAAATGCGATAAATTTCGCTTCTATTCAAAAATGGTGCATTGAATACGAAAAATAAGATTTAATTTGTATATTGCGTATAGTTTTTATGTAAAAAATTGGTTTTAAAAGCTTATTTCGAAACAATTTACTTATGAAGACTAACCAAGGATCAAATGTTAGAACATATGATGTAGGAATAATTGGTGCTGGCTTCGCTGGTATTGGTGCAGGTATTCGTCTAAAGATGGAGGGCTACCAATCTTTTATCATTTTTGAAAAAGCAAATGAAATTGGTGGCACTTGGAGAGACAATACTTATCCAGGTTGTGCTTGTGATATTCCTTCCCTTTTGTATTCTTTCTCCTTCGAACCTAATCCAAATTGGTCTCGCTCTTTTTCTCGTCAAGCCGAAATTTTAGATTATTTAAAATACTGTGCAAAGAAAAGAGACATCAATAGGCACATCTGTTTCAATACAGAAATAAAAAAAGTTGAATTCAATAAAGAAGCTGGACGTTGGAAGGTGACAAGTCAAAACGGAAAGACATTTACTGCTCGTCTCTTGATCTCCGCAGCGGGACCATTTAATGAAGCTTTTATTCCAAACATAAAAGGTAAAGATGATTTTGAAGGTGAAGCATTTCATTCCTTACATTGGAATCATGACTACGATTTGGAAGGTAAAAAAGTAGCTGTAATTGGTACAGGTGCAAGTGCAATTCAATTTGTTCCAGAGATTGCGCCAAAGGTAAAACAACTTACTGTTTTTCAACGAACTGCTCCATACATCACTACCAAACCAGACCAAGAATTTACAGATACGGCCAGAGATCGTTTTCGTCGATTTCCTTGGTATCAACGATTTTGGCGAGAATTTATTTATTGGTTTTTAGAGCATCAAGGTCGAGCGCAATACGCTAATAATAGCATACGAGCCAAGCGAAAAAAAGAAGCACTTGATCATTTGAAAAACCAAATATCTGATCCTGAATTAAGACAAAAATTGACACCTGATTATGAATTTGGTTGTAAGCGAGTGCTTATTTCAGATGAATATTATCCAACATTAGAGCGAGATAATGTGGAGTTAATAAATGAAAGTGTTTATGAAATTTTACCCAATGCAGTACGGACAAAGTTAGGTGTTACACGTCAAGTAGACACCATCATATATGGCACAGGCTTTTACACAACAGAGTTTCCAAACCTTTATCAATTAATAGGCTTATCAGGTCACAATCTTTTCGATTTGTTTAATCAAGAAGGACCAGAAGCTTACTATGGAATGACTGTAAAAGACTATCCTAATTTTTTCTTTATGGTAGGACCTAATACTGGGCTTGGTCATAATTCGATTATTCATATGATGGAGTCTCAGATTACATATATGCTAGATTATTTACGATTACTCAAAGAGACAGACAATGATAGGTCGTACTTCAATTTGAAAAGCGAGGTGCAACAAACATTTAATGAAGAAATCCAAAAACGATTGGCTACAATGGTTTGGTCGGATGGAGGCTGTTCTAGTTATTACTTAAAAAATCAGGATGGTAAAAATACGTCTATCTGGCCAGGTTCTACAGTTGCTTATCGGAAGCGTACCAAAAAGGTGAATATCAATGATTATGAAATTGTAAAGCCTTTAAGAAAAATAGAATCAGAAGTTACTTTGCAAGAAAACTAAACATAAAGTTTAGCGAATTACAGCTACCAAAATGGTTTTCGGATTGCCAAACAATTAAAACTAATGAAGATGATCCGAAAACCGAATACTAGTTAGGTATAACTTTGAATTCTTACATGTGTGAAAAGTATCAAATATTTTCTATCTTTAGAAACAATTTTAAACTCATATCTTAACTTAGTAACACTCAATTAATAAGTTATTGATTTGCAATAGGAATTTTGTTTTCAGTCGAGGCATTTTTTTTAAGAATAGCTTAGCTATTGTTAAAAAGAATAACGAAGGATGAGGACAAAAGAACATCGGCAAATCGTTAAGTTATTATTTTAGCGTTACTTAATTGTGAATCTAAAGTACTAATTATTACATCATGGAAAATTTTGACTTTCAATTTTATAAATGGGAAAAAGAATCTGCTAATAAACCATTTTTATTGCAACCTTTCGGCGATAAATGGGAAACATGGACTTGGGGCGAAGCAGGACAAATGGCACGTAAATTAGCAACAGGTTTACGATCTTTAGGTCTACCTCCTAAAAGCCATATCGGTCTAGTTTCTAAAAACTGTAGAGAATGGATTATTACGGATTTAGCAATCATTATGGCTGGTTATATATCTGTCCCTTTGTTTCCAACACTGACAGGTGAACAAATTTCTACCGTTTTAGACTTGGGTGATGTAAAAGCACTTTTTGTTGGTAAAGTTGAAGTCTGGGACGACATGAAAAAAGGTGTTCCTGCTGACATGCCAATCATTGCTTTTCCGCATTATGAAGGTAACTCGAAAGTAACCAAAGGTCATCAATGGAACGATTTTATCAATAAATTTGAACCACTAGAAGAAGTATCTATTCCTAAATTGTCAGATACCTGGACAATTATTTTTACCTCTGGTACTACAGGCACCCCAAAGGGTGTTGTACATACGTATCAGACCTATGAAAATTCTAAAATCCCAACGGAAGAATTAAATCCATTAAAATTAGACTTGGGTGGTAACAATCGATTTTTCTCTTATTTACCACTCAATCATATTGCTGAACGAGTGGTAGTAGAAGCCACGGTTTTACGATATGGAGGTACGCTCTCTTTTTCAGAGTCTATAGCAACTTTCGCAAAGAATTTAGGTGATACAAAGCCTACTGTTTTTTTTGGAGTACCTCGTATTTACACAAAATTCCAATTAGGAATATTAGCAAAGATGCCTCAAAAACGATTGGATACCTTACTAAAGATTCCAATTGTATCAGGGTTTATTAAGAAAAAGTTACGTACAGCATTAGGATTAGATAAAGCAAAAACTTGTGCTTCTGGTGCTGCTGCATTGCCACAAGCTTTAAAAGAATGGTATAAAAAGATAGGTATCAATATTCAGAACGGATATGGTATGACAGAGAATTGTGCCATCTGTACGTTCTTAGACGGAGACGATGCAAAAGTAGATTCAGTTGGAAAACCACAACCTGGTGTAGATTTAAAAATTAATGAAGATACAGATGAAATACTAATGCGTGGACCTTATGTCATGAAAGGCTATTATAAAGACCCTGAAAAAACAGCTGATGTATTAGAAGACGGATGGCTAAGAACGGGTGATCAAGGGTATATCGATTCGGAAGGTTATCTCTTTATTACAGGTAGAGTGAAAGACACCTTCAAAACTTTAAAAGGTGAATTTATCGTACCAGGACCAATCGAGTTGGGTTATACCGATAATAATAATATAGAACAACTTTGTTTGGTTGGTCATGCTTGTCCGCAACCTATGTTACTAGTAAACTTGTCTGAAATAGCGTCCTCCATATCCAAGGAAGAAGTTATCGAAAATTTGGAAACAACTTTAAAAGAAACGAATAAGGAATTAGCGAACTATGAAAAAGTTTCGAAAATTATAGTAGTAAAAGATATGTGGAGTGTAGACAATGGATTATTAACACCAACATTAAAAGTCAAACGAAATGTTGTCAATAAAAAATATCAAAAGTCTTTAGAGAAATGGCAAGATGCCGCAGAGACAGTCATATTTGAATAAAAAAATAACATGCTTTATTTCTTAATCTTTCTGGCACTACTAATTGGAATAACCTTCTGGTATATTCAAAAAAATATTTTAGTGCCTTCCAATGTAGATGCAATCATTGAGGGTATCGAAAACGGAGACTTGCCAGAACTGATGCCAGGGAAAAAAGATTTTGTTCAAAATGGTAAGGTTCGTATTTGTTATGAAGTAATCGGTAAACCAAATGCTGACAAAGGCGTCATTGTTTTACTCAATGGACATAGCCAAAGTATGTTGGCTTATCCACCGTATTTTTTCAAACCAATAATAGAAGCAGGTTATCAAATAATTAGAATAGATAATAGAGGAGTAGGAGAGACTTCTTGGATAAATGATTGGACGAAAGACAAAGCTTATACACTTGAAGATATGGCGACAGATGTCATTACGGTCTTAGACAAACTCAATATTCAACAAGTACATGTAGGAGGATTCTCTATGGGAGGAATGATTGCGCAACGAGTAGCTATCTCATACCCTGAACGAATAAAGTCCTTGACATCAATGATGACGACAGGGTATTATAATGATCCTGACTTGATCAGTCTGCCACGAAAGTTTTATAGACACCTTGTTCTAATCGCAATTATCTATGCTCGGAAATTAACTAGCATTAGAAGTAAAATGAAACTACATCTAGCCATCAATCGTCAACTAAAAGGAGACGGATATCAATTCGATGATAAGGAGGTGTTACAAAAAGCCTATTACGAATTGACGAAAAGAAATGGCTACAATAAAAAAGTAGAAGCCCAACATACCCGTGCTATTTATTTGTCTGCTTCTAGATATGAAGAATTGAAAAAATTAACGGTGTCAACCTTAGTCGTACATGGAACCTCTGACACCTTGGTGTTGTTCGAACATGCCCAAAAGTATGCCCCAATGATCCCAAATGCTAAAACACTTTTTATAGAAGGTTTAGGACATCATTTTACAAAAGAACATACACCAGAAATATTAAAAGCGATGTTTCAGCATTGGGAAGTAAACTCAAAAAAAGAAGTATTCTAAAAAAGATAAAAATGATCAACTACTTTACAGAAGAGCACGAATTGTTTCGGCAAAGCCTCCGTAGCTTTTTAGAAAAAGAAGTGAAACCTAATATTGTGCAATGGGAAGAAGAACGTCGTATTCCTCGATGGGTCTGGAAGAAAATGGGCGAAATGGGTTTTCTAGGATTGGCTTATCCTGAAGAATATGGTGGTGCAAATCTTGATTTTTTCTACGATGTTGTTTTCAACGAAGAAATTGGACGGATGAATTCTGGTGGTTTTACTATTACTCAGCAAGTCGTTCAATATATGTCTGGACCTTATATCATGAAATATGGGTCAGAGCAATTAAAACAAAAATACTTGCCTGGAATTATCTCTGGCAATCTCATTTCCTGTATCGGTATCACCGAACCTGGAGCGGGTTCTGATGTTCAAAATATTCAAACGAAAGCAATTAGAGAAGGTGATTATTATATCGTCAATGGTTCTAAAACCTTCATTACAAATGGAGTATATGGCGACTTTATCGTAACGGTTGTAAAAACTAATCCAGAGGCAGGTGCTGCTGGATTTAGCCTCTTGGTGATTGATCGAAATGCCGAAGGAGTATCGGCACAAAAATTAAAAAAATTAGGTTGGCATGCTTCTGACACTGCAGAGCTTCATTTTGATAATGTAAAAGTACCAGCCGAAAACTTGATTGGTCAAGAGGGCAAAGGTTTTTATTACCTGATGAATGGTTTGCAGCTAGAGCGAGTATGCTTTATTCCATGTAGTGTTACTTCGATGGAATTTGCAATAGACTCTGCTTTACAATATATGTCAGAGCGTGAAGCATTCGGAAAACAGCTTAGTAGATTTCAGGTATTGCGTCATCGTATTGCACAATTAGCCTCAGAAGTAGAAGCACTAAAAGCGTTCAGTTATTACTGCTGCAATTTATACAATAAAGGAGTGTACGATGTCAAGCTTTGTTCGATGGCAAAATTAATTTGTACCGAACTTCACGAAAAAGTGGCGACCAAATGTTTGCAATTTTATGGCGGCTATGGCTTTATGGAAGACTACCCAATGGCGCGTATGTATCGAGATGTACGAGTAGGAACAATCGGCGGTGGTTCGTCTGAAGTCATGCGAGAAATTATATCCAAAATTGTCATCGAAGATACCAATTATGCTAAAGCTCAGACTAGCTATAAAGGAGCAGGAGAAAAAGACTTGACAGGCGTCAATTATTTTACAGAAGAACACGATTTATTCCGCTCAAGTTTTCGAGATTTTCTGGAAGCAGAAGTACGACCAAATGTTAATCAATGGGAAAAAGATGGTCGCATTCCTCGCTCCATTTTCAAACGTTTTGGAGAGATGGGCTATTTTGGAATAACCCAGCCAGAAAAATATGGAGGTATGGGATTAGATATTTGGTACAACCTCATTATAGATGAAGAGATTGCTCGAATGAATTCTGGAGGATTTGCAGCCTCTATAGGTGCTCATCCTTTGTTAGCTATTACCTACCTTAATGCGCAAGGAAATGAAGCACAAAAACAACAATATTTAGTGCCCAGTATCAAAGGAGAATTGATTGGAGCATTAGCGATAACTGAGCCATTTGGTGGGTCTGATGTTCAAGCTATCCGAACAACGGCAGTGAAAGACGGAGACTATTATATCGTCAATGGTTCTAAAACCTTTATCACCAATGGTGTCTATAGTGATTACATTATCACGGCAGTAAAAACAAATCCTGAAGCTAAAGGATCAGGAGGTATGAGCTTACTTATTATTGATCGAAATTCGGAGGGTTTAAGTGCAAATGAGTTAGACAAACTAGGTTGGCGTGCTTCCGATACTGGAGAAATCGCTTTTGCTGATGTCAAAGTTCCTGTGCAAAATTTGCTGGGAGAAGAAAACCAAGGCTTCTTTTATATCATGCAACATTTTATTTCTGAACGCTTATCATTAGCATCAGGAGCTTATGCAAATTCTTTATACGCACTAGAAGTCACGATCCAATACATGGACGAACGTATGGCTTTCGGTAGAACGCTCAATAAATTTCAAGCCTTACGTCATCGTATTGCACAATTGGCTGCTGAGATTGAATGGATTCGTTTTTTTGTGTATCGACTTTATGCACGCTATCAAGCGGGCGATTATATTGTGAAAGAGGCAGCAATGGCAAAACTTCTTGCTACTCAATTGACAGATAAAGTAATGACGGAATGTTTGCAAATGTTTGGCGGTTATGGTTTTATGGAAGACTATCCTATGGCTCGTATGTTTAGAGATGCTAGACTCGGACAAATCGGTGGCGGAACATCTGAAATTATGTGCGAGATCATTTCAAAAATGATAATTGAAGGAAAAGGGTATAGCAAACCAAAAGTTAATCATTCTAGTAAATCATCTGTTTAACTGTATGGAAAATGTTTAAATCAATCCTTAAAGGTTTTTTATTTTTTCTGTTAATAGCTTTGCTCTATTTACTCCTTTATCCTATTCCATTCGATCCTGTAGCATATACGCCTCCTCCTAATCCAGGTCTGAAAGGAGACTTTGAAAAAAATGAAAAATTACAGAAAGCTGAAAAAATACTAGAAGGAAAAGGGCATGGTCCAGAAGCAATAGTCTTAGGAGCTGATAGTCTTTTTTATACAGGTTACAAAGATGGTCGTATCATTCAGTTTTCAGAAGATGGACAAGTCATAAATGATTTTGCGAATACAGGAGGCCGACCACTAGGTATGAAGTTTGACCAACAAGGAAACTTAATAGTAGCGGATGCACTTAAAGGTTTACTCTCCATCAATCCTTCAGGGAATGTGACCTTACTTACCAATGAAGTAGAGGGCACTAAAATCAACTACGCTGATGATGTAGGCATTACAAGTGATGGGATGATTTATTTTTCTGATGCTACCCAACGATCGCACGATGTCAAACAAGAAGTTTGGGAATTACGTGCAACAGGTCGTCTATTAAGTTACAATCCAAAAACGAAAGAAACGAAAGTCGAATTTGGTGATATGCGTTTTGCCAATGGTATAGCAATTAGCCCAACCGAAGACTACCTTTTAATTACAGAAACAATTGGAATGCTCATTCATAAATACTGGTTGAAAGGAGTAAAGAAAGGACAAAAAGAAATATGGGTTAATGAACTACCTGGCTTTCCAGACAACATTACCTACAATGGTCAAGGAATTTATTGGTTAGCGATACCATCACTTCGAGTAAGTGAAGAATTTGAACGCTTGTTCGAAAAACCATTCATACGAAAAGTGATCGCCCGCTTACCTAAGTTTATTACCGAGGCACAAGAACCAGCTTATTCTGGGATGGTTATCGGCTTTGATGAAAGCGGAAAAGTGATTCATAATTTTCAAGATCCTTTAGGCGGTATTCATTCCATTACAAGTGTCAATGACATAAATGGCACATTGTATTTAGGTAGCTTAAATATGGATGCTGCTGCAAAGTATAAATATTGAACCTAAAAATAAAAAACAAATGTTTAAACTAGAAGGACAAGTAGCGATTATCACAGGTGGAGCCAGAGGCATTGGCGAAGGAATTTGTAAAGTGTTTTGCAATGCTGGAGCAACAGTAGTAATGTGGGATATTTTAGAAAGTGGTCAAGAAACCGCAAACAAAATTGCAGCAACAGGTGGAAAAATTTCTTTTCAAAAAGTAGACATCACCGATAGAGCTTCTGTGCAAACAGCCGTAGAAAATGTCGTAAAAGATCACGGAAAAATTGATATACTCATCAATAATGCAGGAGTCATTCGAGACCGTTCGTTTATGAAAATGACAGAGCAAGAATGGGATACGGTCATTAACGTAAACTTAAATAGTTTGTTTGTTACGACTAAAGCCGTACTTCCTTTTATGAAAGAAGCAGGCTATGGCAGAATTATTTCAGCCTCTTCGATTAACGCTATGGCAGGAGCTTTTGGTCAAACAAATTATAGCGCAACCAAAGCAGCCATTCAAGGGTTTACCCGCTCCCTTTGTCGAGAAGTTGGTCGATACGGAATCACCGTAAATTGTGTAGCCCCAGGTTTTATCCAATCTGAAATGACCGACTCTATGCCAGATGAAGTAATCGCAGCAGGTATCAAAATGATTCCAGTAGGGCGAATAGGAACAGCCGAAGATATGGGATATTCTTATCTCTTCCTAGCCTCCAAAGAAGCTGGCTTCGTCAACGGAATTACCTTACATGCAAATGGTGGTGCTTATCCTATATGACGAAGGGAATAAAAATGAAAGTGAAAATTAACATGAAAAATTGTGTTTAAAGCACATTTTTATTTTCACTTAAATTTTCATTTTCAAAGAGTGTTTTAAACCTAAAAAAACAAAATGGAAGAACAACATAGAACAACAGAAGTATACGGAACTAAATTCAAACACCTCGCCGATATGAAAGAATGGGTAGGCAAAGAATTAGGCCTAACTGCTTGGCAAAATATCACCCAAGAAAATATAGACCTCTTCGGCAAGCTTACAGGTGATGAACAATGGATACATGTTGATCCAGAAAAATCAAAAACATATTCGCCTTACAAAACCACTGTAGCACACGGCTTTATGGTGCTATCTTATGCTTCCAAATTCACCTACGAATGTTACCAGGTTGATGATGTAGTAATGGGCGTAAATTATGGTTTGGACAGGGTACGTTTTCCAAATGCAACACCAGTAGGTGCAAATATACGAGGCCGTATTTCTTTGATGACTTTTGAAGAAATTCCAAGAGGAGCCAAATTTAAAGTACATGTAGTTTTTGAAATAGAAGGACAAGAAAAACCAGCTTGTGTAGCAGAATTTATCGGACAAGCATATACTGGATAATTACAAAAGACTTAAAATATGGCAACGATAGAAATGAGCAGTACGACCAAAATTAATACAGGAGAAGAATACATCAATTCGCTCAAAGGTCGAGATTTAAAGATCTATCTATTTGGCGAAAAAGTAGAAGACCCAACCGAGCATCCAATGATTCGACCTTCTATAAATGCCGTAGCAAAAACCTATGATCTTGCAGTCATGGCGCCTGAATTAGCCTCTGTCATTTCTCCATTTACAGGCGAACGAGTAAGTCGTTTTTTACATGTTTGTACCAATGTTAGCGACCTTGTTTTACAAAACAAAATGCAACGAAAATTGGGACAACTAACAGGAACGTGTTTTCAACGTTGTGTCGGAATGGATGCCTTCAATTCTCTTTATTCAGTCACCTTTGAAATGGACGAAAAAAATGGAACAAACTACCACAAACGCATGAAAGCATTTTTGACAAAAATGCACCAAGGAAATTTAGTTGTAGGAGGAGCGATGACAGATGTAAAAGGCGATCGAAGTCTAGCTCCACATCAACAAGAGGATCAAGATATGTTTGTTCATATCACCAAACGAACAGATGAAGGGGTTTACATAAGTGGAGCAAAAGCGCATCAAACAGGTTGTATCAATTCGCATTGGATGGTCGTAATGCCGACGATGCGATTAAAAGAAGCAGATAAAAATTTCGCAATTATAGGCGCAGTGTCTGTAGATTCCAAAGGAATTACTTATATTTATGGTCGACAATCTTGTGATACCCGAAGTATGGAAGGCGGAGTTATAGATGTTGGTAATGCGACATACGGAGGACAAGAAGCTATGGTAATCTTTGACAATGTATTCATCCCTAACGAATACATTTTTATGGACGGCGAATTCGATTTTGCAGCCCTACTAGTGGAGCGATTTACGACCTATCATCGTCGGAGTTATGTTTGTAAAAGTGGAGTAGGAGATGTGTTAATTGGTGCTGCGGCATCAATTGCAGATATGAACGGCATCCCTAAAGCGTCGCATATAAAAGATAAGTTGGTCGAAATGACACACTTAAATGAAACGATTTATGGGACAGGAATAGCCTCATCTTATCAAGGCTATCCAACAAAATCTGGTGCCTATATTTGTGATGAAATGCTTGCCAATGTTTGCAAACATCATGTAACAAAAATGCCTTACGAAATAGGTAGACTAGCGCAAGATTTAGCTGGTGGTTTAGTGGCAACGTTACCTTCCGAGCAAGATTTAAATCATCCTGAAATAGGAGCATTATTGCAAAAATATTTGAGAGGAAAAGCAGACGTAAATACGGAAGACCGCATGCGTATTTTGCGCCTCATCGAAAATATGACACTAGGTCGAAATGCAGTTGGTTATTTGACCGAAAGTATGCACGGTGCAGGATCACCTCAAGCCCAACGCATTCAAATAGGTCGCAGTATGCAATTAGAGTACAAAAAACGCCTAGCAAAAATAATTGCAGGCATTGAGATAGAAACAGATAAAGATATAGTCATCGAAGAACTAAGTGGCTATTTTGCAAGAGTATTTAAAATTTAAAGAAATGGGAAATATAGAAACAAAAACAAATTTAGACGTTTTCCGAAAAGAGGTGCGAGCTTGGTTGGAAGAAAACTGTCCTGAGAGTATGCGTAAGCCTGTCAAAAGCCCTGACGATGTATACTGGGGAGGGCGAAAGGGAGACTTTGATTCCGATGACCAAAAGGTTTGGTATGAACGAATGTTAGCTAAAAAATGGATCGTACCTTATTGGGAAGAAAAATATGGTGGCGGTGGATTAAACAGCCAAGAGACAAAGATCATTACTGAAGAAATGATGCGATTGTCTTGTCGTAAACCCTTATTTAGTTTTGGTATTTCCATGTTAGGACCCGCCTTACTTAAGTTTGCCTCCGATGAACAAAAAATGCGTTTCCTTCCAGAAATTGTACAAGCAAAAATTCGTTGGTGCCAAGGCTATAGCGAACCAGGTGCAGGTTCAGATTTAGCAGGTCTGCAAACCAAAGCAGAAGATAAAGGCGATCACTATCTCGTTAATGGGCAAAAAGTATGGACGTCATATGCCGACAAATCCGATTGGATTTTTTGCTTAGTACGTACCGATTTTGATGTGCCAAAACATAACGGAATTAGTTTTCTTTTGATCGACATGGCATCAGAAGGTGTTAGTACTCGACCTATAAAATTGATTAGTGGGAAGTCGCCTTTTTGCGAAACTTTTTTGGATAATGTAAAAGTTCCTAAAGAAAATCTTATAGGCGAATTAGGGCAAGGTTGGACGATTGCAAAATACTTACTTACACACGAACGCCAAATGATCGGTGGTATTGGAGAGACTCGAAAACCAAGGCCACTTTCAGCAGTTGCAATAAAAGGTGTCGGCTTGACTCACGGTATTTTATCCGATTCATCTTTACGAGCGGATGTCGCCAAGTTTGAAATGGATGAAGCTATTTTTGATATGACGATTGAGCGAGCAATTGATGAGGCAAAGGCTGGAAATAATTCTGGTGCTTTATCTTCTTTCTTCAAATATTATGGAACAGAGTTGAATAAGCAACGCTATGAGTTGATGTTAGCATTAAATGGTTATAAAGGATTAGCCTGGGAAGGGGAAAGTTCTAATAACGGTGAATTAGCTCGTGCTTTTTGTCGAACCAAAGGAAACTCCATAGAGGGAGGAACTTCAGAGATTCAACTCAATATTATTTCAAAAAGAATTTTAGGACTACCGTCCAAATAGTAGAAGTTACGCAATGCGATTTGAAAAAATTAAAAAATCGGCATTAGAAAATTAACGTTAAGAAAATAAGAAGAGATAGAGCATAGGCTTTTTCCTGAAGTGGATCACTAAACGAAGTAGCCAAGTACAAAAGTAAAAGAACCAAAAGTGAGAAACGACTTGGGAAAAGCGAGTAAGAGCCTTCTTATTTTTAGTTAAATTTCGTTAGCCGAGAGCTTTCTTTTGTTACTTTTCTTTTGCGGAAAAAGAAAAGTAAGAAGCCAAGAGTAAGTACTCAATTTTAGATGTCATCTTATAGCTAAGTAAAAGGTACGTTTTTGGCGTAACGACATTAACTAAGAAAAAAATAAAATCATCATGGCATTAGTAATAACAGAAGAGCAGCAAATGCTCAAAACATCAGCAAAAGAATTATTAAAAGAAAAAGGTCCAGTTGCTCAACTTCGAAAACTGAGAGACGAAAAAAATCCTATAGGTTTTGATGAAAATTTATGGAAGGAAATGGTTGAAATGGGCTGGGCAGGGCTCACCATTCCCGAAGCATATGGTGGGCTTGATTTTGGCTACACAGGTCTTGGGCAAGTACTAGAAGAAACAGGTCGCACCTTGACTGCCTCACCGCTAAACGCAACAGTTTTGCTTTGTGCAACTGCGATCAATCTAGGTGGCAATGTCCTACAAAAAGAACGACTTCTTTCGGCAATAGCAGAAGGTCAACTACTCCTAGCTTTTGCAAATGACGAAGGTGCGCATCATAATCCTAATCATGTAGAGACAACCGTAACAACAAATGAAAATGGTACTGTCTTGAATGGAACTAAAACCTTTGTACTAGATGGTCATGTTGCAGATCAATTTGTTGTCGTAGCAAAATCAAAAGGCGAGGTCGGTTTATTTATGGTAGATGCTAATGCTAAAGGTATAAGTAGAGAACGCATTATTATGATGGATAGCCGAAACGTAGCTATTGTGAATTTTGATAATGTACTTTTAGATGAAGATGCAGCATTAGATAGTTTTGAAAAAGGCGGCTCGGCACTACTAGAAAAAACATTAGACATTGCAAGAATAGGATTAGCAGCAGAAATGCTTGGTGGCATTCAAGAATCATTCGAACGAACATTAGCTTATATAAAAGAACGTCAGCAATTTGGTATTGTGATAGGTGTCTTCCAAGCCTTGCAACATCGAATGGCTGAATTATACTGCGAAATAGAACTCTGTAAGTCTATCGTCATTAAAGCTTTAAAAGCTATAGATGAAGATAGCTCAGATTTACCCAGACTAGCAAGTTTGGCAAAAGCGAAATTAGGAGAAACATACAAGTTGGCAAGTAACGAAGGCATTCAATTATTTGGAGGAATTGGAATGACCGATGATGAAGAAATTGGTTTTTTTCTAAAGCGAGCTAGAGTAGTTCAGCAGACTTTAGGAGACACTAATTTTCATTTAGATCGTTTAGCAAAAATGAAAAATTATTAGAGTATGTTTAAAATTTATTTTAGGATGACAATCAAGAATTTATAGTTCTGGCAACCTAAACAATAACGACTTTAGCGGGCTAAAGGAGTTCTTTTTTAGGAAGTCAGCCTACCTGCCAGCAAAGGCAGGGTTTATAAAGAATAGGTTTTCAGATAATAGAAATTTAAACAAGCTCTTAGACGATTAGTTTCATACCTCTAGTGAGTATAAGAGTAAGTTATTCATTAAGATGACTTACTTTGTTTCAAAAAAAATTAAAATGATCCCATTTAGAAGCTGATGATACATTGTGTAACAGCAAATGTTTCGTTTTGATTTTTATTTACATTTTGATTTTGATTGGTACTTTGTTGTCTGTTACTTTTATTAATAAAAACCAAAAAATTATGAAAAATCAAACAATCTACAAATTGCTTTCATTCAGTTTTTTATTATTATTTAGTTTGTCTACTTATGCACAAAATACTTTTTCTGGAGTATTGTTAGAAGATGGTACGAACGATCCAATAATAGGTGCAAACGTCATACTAAAGAACACTTCTATTGGTACCGTTACAGATTTGGATGGTAGTTTTACCCTTTCTACTGATCAGGAATATCCTTTTGATATAGAGATTTCATATTTGGGATACGAAACCCAAACGATTACTGTAACAAGTGGTGGAAGTTTAGGAAATATTACAATTAAAGAATCTGCAAATATTTTGGAAGAGGTTGTGATCTCTGCTTCTCGTAGAAGAGAAAAAGCAACAACTGCTCCTGCTTCTGTTTCAGTATTAGGAAAAAAGCAATTAGAAACCTCTCCCCATACCGATGCTACACGTAATTTGCTAAGTGTTCCAGGTGTTCAGATTCAGCAACAATCTGCAAGTCGATCTAATATCGAAATGAGAGGAAGCTCTTCTGTATTCGATACCAGAGTTTTACCTTTAAAGGATTACAGAAGTTTGGTTGCTCCAGGAGTAAATACGTATGATGGTGGTCTAGCAGGTTCAGGACTTGATATTGAGAAAATTGAAGTGGTAAGAGGAGCAGGGTCTGCATTATATGGACCTGGTGTTGCTACGGGTGTCGTCCATTTTATTTCCAAAAGCCCAATAGAGTATCCTGGTACTGCTGTCGAACTTTCTGGAGGTGAATTGAGTACTTTTGGTGCAGCAGTAAGACATGCTGGTAGAACAAAGTCTAAAAAGTTTGGTTACAAAGTAAACTTTAGACACTTACAAGGTAATGAATTTACTTTAGACCCAAATGATCCAGATGATGCATTACAAATAGCAAAATTTAAAAGAGCAGTTTACAAACCTGTAATTACAGATGAAGGGTTTGTCGATACTTCTCAGCCAGGTACCCTTTTATTATCAGAGGAAGATTTAGATCCTGATGGAGATGGCAATATGATGAGAAACGATTTCTTATCGACATTGGGTGAAGTGACTTTTGAGTTTAGACCGCAAGATGATTTGAATATAACACTTCATGGCGGTATTATGAGAGGAGAAGGCGTTTTTTATAATGATCAAGGAGAGGGGTTATCTCAAACAACAGAATTTTGGACACAAGCAAGAGTACAAAAAGGTGGTTTCTTTGCACAAGCTTATTATGTAGATAATAATGGCGGTACAGATGAAAAGCCAATTTTCTTATACCAAACTGGAAATGCTTCGCCATCTGCACGAAAACTTTTTGAAGGTCAATTACAATATAATTTTGATGTACCTAAATTTTTAAACGCTGAAATTACAGTAGGGACAGATTTTAAGAATACCGTTTTAGAATCTGAAAATCTAGTTTATGGAAGATACGAAGACGACGATGATTATAACATTTATGGTGGCTATGCACAGGGTAAGTTTAAGCTGATTCCGAAATTAGATTTAGTGCTTGCTGCAAGATATGATCAATTTAGTTTTTTAGATGAAGGAGCCTTTTCTCCAAGAGTAGCCTTAGTCTTTAAAGCAGATCCTAAGCATACTATAAGAGCCTCTTATAATCAAGCAACAATTCCACCTTCTGCCTTAAACATGTTTATTGATTTTCCAGTAAATGTTCCTGCTCCAGGGATATTAGATTTTTGGTTGTTAAACCAAAAAGATATTCAGACGTTTTCAGATGATCCCGTAATAGATGTAAGTATTCCAGGAGCGCCTGACTTACCTTTTGGCACGCCCGGTATGCCACTTGCTATTCCTTATGGTGG